>JAPLQS010000074.1 GCA_026399575.1 Nitrosospira sp.
TCCACATCACGGATTACCGGCACCATCAGGCCATGCGGCGTATCTGCAGCAAAGCCAAGGTGGTAGTAGTTCTTGATCACCAGATTCATTTCATCGCCGCTGCTGTCGAGCGACGCATTGAATTCCGGAAATTTTTTCAGTGCCGCTATCGCTGCTTGCATCAGGAAGGCCAGCAGCGTGACCTTGGCTTTGTCTTTTTTCGCGGTTTCATTGGACTGCTTGCGCAGGGCTTCCAGGTCGGTGATGTCGGCTTCGTCGAACTGGGTGACATGCGGGATCATCACCCAGTTGCGATGCAAATTCGCACCTGCCATTTTCTGGATACGTGACAATGGCTTCAATTCCACCGGACCGAATTTGGCAAAATTCACTTGCGGCCATGGCAGCAGATTGAGCTCCATGCCGCTGCCACGCGGCTTTGCTAATACAGTCTTGACATAAGACTGCACATCTTCCTTGAGTATGCGTTGCTTTGGCCCGCTGCCTTTGACTAAGCCAAGATTCACACCCAGTTCGCGCGCGAAGCGCCGCACTGAGGGGCCGGCATGCGCTTTAGCGAAAGCAGTTTCATCCATCAGTGCGGGGATGGTAGGTGGGGGTTGGTGAGTCGACTGCGAAATGCGGATTGGGGCTGATTCAGGAGCAGTCAGTACAGGAACGGCAGCAGGTATACGGGGAACTGCAGCCACCTCGCTGGCTGCGGAGATTTCCATTACCAGAATGAGCGAGTCCTCGGAAACCTTGTCGCCCACCTTGACCCGCACTTCTTTGATTATTCCGTCAAAAGGAGAAGGCACTTCTATCGTTGCCTTGTCCGATTCCAGGGAAATCAATGGGTCTTCCATCTTGACCGTGTCGCCGGCTTTCACCAGCACTTCGATCACGGGAACATCCTTGAAGTCACCGATGTCTGGGACCAATACCTGTTTAGTCTCTGCCACGCTTTTTCCTTCACTCATATTCAGCCCAGGGGAAGTACGCGCAATCTGCCGGTTTCACAGCCCGCACTCCTTGCCCTTTATACCTTCACCGGATTCGGTTTGTCCGGGTCGATGCCGAACTTGTTGATCGCCTGCGCTACTTTTTCCGCTGATATTCTGCCTTCTTCGGCCAGCGCCTGGAGTGTGGCGATAGTGACGTAATGGCGATCCACCTCGAAGAATTGACGTAGTTTTTCGCGTGTGTCGGAACGCCCGAAGCCATCAGTACCCAATACCTTGTAGCGTCCCGGTACAAATTCTCGTATCTGGTCGGCAAATATTTTCATATAGTCGGTTGCTGCTACTACCGGTCCCGTACAGTCTTTGAGACAGGTTGCCACATAGGACAATCTTGCCGGTTCGGTGGGGTGCAGCATGTTCCAGCGTGTCACATCCAATGCCTCACGCCGCAATTCATTAAAACTGGTGACACTCCAGATATTAGCGCTAACACCAAATTCCTGTTCCAGTATTTCCGCTGCTGCGATTACTTCACGCAGGATGGTGCCGGAGCCGAGCAACTGTACTCGTAGCGCTGCGTTTCCTGCGGCGCTTGCCTTGCCACCTTCGCGCAACAGATACATACCCTGCAATATGCCTGGCGCAGCATCCTTGGGCATTTCCGGCTGCGGGTAATTTTCGTTCATTACGGTGATGTAATAATAGATATCTTCCTGTTCCTGATGCATGCGTCGCAGGCCATCTTGGATAATGATCGCAAGCTCGTAAGCAAATGTGGGATCGTAGGATATGCAATTGGGAATAGTGGCGGCCGCCAGATGGCTGTGGCCGTCTTCATGCTGCAAACCCTCGCCGTTCAGAGTGGTGCGCCCAGCGGTGCCACCCAGCAGAAAGCCGCGGCAGCGCATGTCGCCAGCTGCCCAGGCAAGATCACCGATACGCTGGAACCCGAACATGGAGTAGAAAATAAAGAACGGGATCATCTGCACGCCGTGAGTGCTATAAGCAGTTGCCGCCGCCATCCATGACGACATGGCTCCGGCTTCGTTGATGCCCTCCTGCAGGATCTGGCCGTTCTTGTCTTCCTTGTAGTACATCAACTGATCGGCATCCTGCGGCGTGTAGAGCTGTCCTACTGAAGACCAGATGCCAAGCTGGCGGAACATTCCTTCCATGCCGAAGGTGCGCGACTCGTCCGCGACAATCGGTACCACCCGCTTCCCGATATTCTTGTCTTTTACCAGAATGTTGAGTATGCGCACGAATGCCATGGTGGTGGAAGATTCACGCCCTTCACCGCCGGCCTTGAGCAACGCTTCAAACGCTGACAACGGGGGGATTTGCAGCGGCTCCGCCTTGCGCTGGCGGCGGTGCAGGAAGCCTCCCAGCGCCTTGCGCTGAGCCCGCATGTAAGCGAGTTCTGGCGAATCTTGGTCGAACGTGAGATACGGTATTTCATCGATCTTGTCATCCGCAACCGGCAGACCAAAGCGGTCGCGGAATGCCTTCAGCGAAGTGGTGCCCATTTTTTTCTGCTGATGCGTGATGTTCTGTGCCTCACCTGCTTCACCCATACCATAGCCTTTAATGGTCTTGGCAAGTATCACGGTGGGTTGTCCCGTATGTTTTGCCGCTGCGGCGTAAGCAGCATAGACTTTATGCGGGTCATGGCCGCCACGATTCAAGCGCCAGATATCATCGTCGGACATACTGGCGACCATCTCCAGCAATTCCGGATATTTGCCGAAAAAGTGCTTGCGTACATAAGCGCCGTCTCTGGACTTGAAGGTCTGGTATTCACCGTCAACGCATTCCATCATGCGTTGTTGCAGCAGGCCTTTGGTATCCCGGGCCAGCAAGGGATCCCAGTAGGAGCCCCAGATCACCTTGACGACATTCCAGCCAGCGCCGCGAAAGTCACCTTCCAGTTCCTGGATGATCTTGCCGTTGCCGCGCACCGGTCCGTCGAGACGTTGAAGATTGCAGTTGATGACAAAGATCAGATTAGCCAGGTTTTCACGCGAGGCCAGCGAAATCGCGCCCAGCGATTCCGGTTCATCCATTTCACCGTCACCCATGAAGGCCCAGACTTTGCGTCCCTGGGTCTTGATCAAGCCGCGGCTGTCCAGATATTTCATGAAGCGTGCCTGGTAGATCGCCATTAACGGACCCAGTCCCATTGATACCGTCGGGAATTGCCAGAAGTCGGGCATTAGCCACGGATGCGGATAGGAGGACAAACCTTTGCCCCCCACTTCCTGGCGAAAGTTATCGAGCTGTTCCTGCGTCAGTTCTCCCAACAGGAAAGCATAAGCGTAAAGGCCGGGGGATGAGTGCCCTTGTGCGAATACCAGGTCGCCGCCGTGATCCGGGTTGGTAGCGTGCCAGAAATGGTTGTAGCCGACATCGTAGAGTGTCGCAGCAGATGCAAAGCTGGCGATATGACCGCCGACATTGGTGTTTTTGTTGGCGCGCAATACCATTGCCATGGAGTTCCAGCGCACATAAGAGCGGATACGGTGCTCCAGCTCATAATTGCCGGGTGAACGCTCTTCCTTGCCGGGCGGTATGGTATTGATGTAGGCGGTAGTGGCGCTGTAAGGGAGATAGGCGCCGGAGCGGCGGGCTTTTTCCACCAGCCTTTCCAGCAGGTAGTGTGCCCGCTCCGTCCCCTCGTGCATCAGCACGGATTCCAGTGCCTCCAGCCATTCCTGTGTTTCCTGTGGGTCGATGTCGGGTAGGGGTTCCATGTTCTGTCTCGAAGTTGTTTGCCCAGGTTAGTCTGCGGCTAAACTCTTGCTTGAGTACGCTCTGCAGCCGCGATGGTATTGCACAGTAGCATGGTGATGGTCATTGGCCCCACTCCGCCCGGTACCGGTGTGAGGTAGCCCGCTTTCTCCTTGACCGATTCGAAATCCACATCGCCCGTAAGTTTGCCGTCAGGCATGCGGTTAATGCCTACGTCGATCACGGTTGCGCCGGGTTTCACCATGTCGGCAGTAATCATGCGCGGTTTGCCGGCAGCGACCACCAGGATATCAGCGCGCTGCGTGTGTTCTGCCAGATTAGGCGTCTTCGAGGTACAGATGGTGATGGTGGCCCCCTTTTCCAGCAGCATCAGCGCCATCGGTTTGCCGACGATATTACTGCGCCCTACCACTACCGCATGCTGCCCTTCGATTGTGATATTGCTCTTTTCCAGCATTTTCATCACGCCAAAGGGCGTGCAAGGCGGGAATACGCTGTTGCCGGTAACCAGCGCGCCAACGTTGTAGAGATGAAAACCATCCACGTCTTTTTCCACCGCGATAGCTGCAATTACCTTGCGGCTATCGAAATGATGCGGCAACGGCAACTGCACCAGAATACCGTGGATTCTGGGGGATCTATTCAGCTCCTGGATGCGCCGCATCACTTCATCCTGGTTCGCATTTTCGGGGAAGGCATGAATTTCCGAATAGATGCCGGCCTCATCGCAAGCTCTGGCCTTGTTGCGCACATAGATGCTGGAGGCCGGATTGCTGCCGACAATGATCACTGCCAGTCCCGGCTGCACGCCTTGTTCTATCAGGCGTTCTGCGCGGGCTTTCCATTCTGCACGTACTTCCCGGGCAATCGCATTGCCGTCCATGATTTTGGCGCTCATTATTTGTTCGAATCGGCCATGTCGTTGCGTGATTATGCGGGTAACCCGTCTCTCTGGTGCTGCCCGTGGCTACGGCGAAGTTGGCGAGTGTGTTTTTTTGATCTTCTTCCGATAAATCAGTATCCCAATCAAGAACGTCGGGATGACGACCAGCGCAGCCGCAACGACTCCCGCTGTCAGTATGGCAACCCCGCTGCTGTCCGGCAGGAAGAGCGTAACAGACCAGATTGCGACAAAAGCTGCTGCCCCGCCGCCGATGAACATGATTTTTTTACCGCGCTCATAGAGACGCCAGAGCGCACCGGAAACTCGTACTCGTATCTCATTAAGATATTCATCAAAGACCGTGGTCAGACCTGCATCGCCGGGCGTAGCTTGGTGACCAATGGCTATGGCGAGCGTATCGACGCCGTCTTCCAGTCGAGACATGCTGCGCAGGAATGCAATCCGCTGATCGGCGGCCTTTTTTTTCATGCCGTCACCGATCAGTATTGAGTGTAGCGCCGCAAAAGCGTGGTCACGAGCATCCATGGTCAAGCCCAGCTCCTCTCCATGGCGCCACATGGCACCTACCAAGTAGAGTTGAATCGTCATTTGCCTGAACTGAGGCGCGAAATCGTATCCCTTATCTTTAATGAGCAGGAGTTGAGAAGCCAATGTCTCCCGCCCATGTTGAGCGCAGGTATCGAGCATCGATGTTTCCGGGTCTATTTTCGTGTCATTCATTGCTGTAATTATGGGCCATATCCGGCCTGACTTTGAATTTATGAAAGAACCCATTATATACTGGCGCACGACTTGTTGAAGAAGGATGAATTATCCTGATCTGACAGGCGATGGCTGCACCGCTGCCACGGCAAAACAATTTCTGCAGCAAAAACAGGATCGAGATAATGGATTTTCCAGACCATGTGAAAATAGTTGAAGTCGGCCCGCGTGATGGTTTGCAGAATGAGGCCGTTAACGTGCCTACCGCAGTCAAGATAGAGCTGATTGAGCGGTTGGTGCAGGCAGGGTTATCCGTGGTGGAAGCCACCGCATTCGTGTCGCCCAAGTGGGTGCCGCAAATGGCGGATCATGTGGCGGTCATGACGGGCATACATCAGCAGCCCGGTGTAAGCTATACCGCACTGGTTCCCAACATGAAAGGTTTTGCTGCGGCATTGGCCGCCGGGGTCAGGGAAATCGCAGTATTTTCCAGCGCCAGTGAAACATTTTCCAGCAGAAACACCAACTGCTCTATTACCGAGGGGCTGGCACGTTTTGATGCAGTATGTGTGGCAGCGCAGACAAATGGTGTGCGTGTGCGCGGCTATATTTCCTGCGTTCTGGATTGCCCGTATGAAGGCCAAGTACAACCGGGCAGGGTGGCGGACATTGCGGCAGAATTACTGAATATGGGCTGCTATGAAGTTTCGCTGGGAGACACCATCGGCATGGGCACGCCGGGAAGAACCAGAAATCTGGTCGAAGTGGTGGCGAAAAAAGTGCCACTGGAAAATATCGCCGGACATTTCCACGATACCTACGGTCAGGCGCTTGCCAACGCTTATGCTGCACTGGAATGTGGCGTAAGCGTACTTGATTCCTCGGTGGCGGGTCTGGGTGGTTGTCCCTATGCGCCGGGAGCATCCGGCAATGTGGCAAGTGAAGACCTGCTCTATATGTTGGACGGTCTGGGGATCCAGACTGGTGTGAGCATGGACAAGCTGATCACCGCAGGTAACTTTATTTGTGACTTTCTGGGGCGGCCGTCTGGATCAAAAGCAGCGCGCGCGGTCACGGCGAAACGCGGTTGACCCAGATTGGGACGCAATCAATAGTATGTACATACGCCGCCATCAAATGAATGCATTGCATCGTGGCAGCTTCCGGTGACTGCTTTATGAAATGCTCTCCCGGCAGGACTTGTGCTATGCTTTTTCGGTGGGGATCGTCCACAGATCAACATTAATCCCCAGCCTGCCATGGTACGTGCCCCCAACTTGCGAGAGGCCCGGCAATGCATCAGAATTGAATTACAAAAGGAGCTCGATTCATGAGCTTTCTGCAACAAGCAGGCGCCGGATTTTCCGGTAAACTGTGACGTAACATTCTTTCATACCCATAGGAGAGCATCATGTCTCACAAAAAATCGGTAATCTCTATCGCTATTGGCTCCGCTTTTGCAGCCACTCTTGGGGTCGCGCCCATCGCTTCTGCAGCTGATAACCCTTTCGTCATTCAACCTCTGGATAAAGGCTACATGGCAGCCCAGGGGCATGGGGAAATGAAAATTGCTCAAGCAAAATGCGGCCAGGGCAAATGTGGCGCGATGAAATCCAGTGAAGGCATGTGTGGTGTGACCATGGCCGACAGCAACAAGGACGGCAAGGTCAGCAAGGAAGAATGGAGCAAACATCACGATGCCATGTTTGAGCATATGGACGCCAACAAGGATGGTTTCATTGATAAAGCCGAGCTGGGAAAAGGCGAAATAGCCAAGAAAAAGTAAATGAGAGACGCCAAGTGCGGGTCGTGGTGAGGGTGGGCGTGGCGGCATGAAAGGATAGCCGTCCGGAAGATGTCATGAATCCCCTACACTTTGCTGGCGCGGGACTGGGATTTCGGCGCGAATTGATTCCTGCGCTAAAAGCTCAGGTTCCCGCCGCCATCGATTTCTTCGAAATCGCGCCAGAAAACTGGATCGATCTCGGCGGCTTGCCCGGACGTGATCTGCGTAGCTTCACCGAACGCTATCCCTTTGTGTGCCACGGCCTGTCGCTGTCGATTGGCAGTCCGGCACCTCTGGATGAGGTGTTACTGCATAAAATAAGGCAGTTTCTCGATCAGCATCAAATCCCGCTTTACACCGAACACCTCTCGTACTGTTCCGATGACGGCCACCTGTACGATCTGCTTCCCATCCCCTTTACCGAGGACGCAGTTAAGTACGTCGCCGCACGCATACGCCGCGTCCAGGACATTCTGCAGCGCCGCATCGCTCTGGAGAACGCTTCGTTTTATGTGCATGCACCCATTGCAGAAATGAGTGAAATCGACTTTATTTGCGCTGTGCTGACCGAAGCGGATTGCGATCTGCATCTTGACGTGAACAACGTGTATGTCAACAGCATCAATCATGCCTACGACCCGATTGAATTTATTCACGCCATGCCGACCGAGCGCATTGTCTATATGCACATGGCCGGGCACTACAGGGAAGCGGAGGATTTGATCATCGATAGCCACGGCGCGGACGTGATTAACCCGGTGTGGTCGTTGCTGGAAGAAACCTATCGCATTCATGGTGTCGCGCCGACGCTGCTGGAACGCGATTTTAATATTCCGCCCCTCAATGAGTTGGTCTGCGAGGTTGAACGTATCGCCCTGATTCAGACCAGACATGTTCATGCAAGCCATGCCTGCACTCCTTGAATTTCAGCGCTTTCAATACGCCTTCACCGCGCATATCCGCGACCCGAACAGGCATCCCCGTCCGCACGGTACTGAGGCGCGGCGCATGCAGGTATACAGCGGGTTGGTTTACAACAATATCGAGAGTTTTCTTCTGGCTTGTTTTCCCGTGTTGCGGAAAGTGCTGGGGCTGCGACGCTGGGCACGATTGGTGCGCGCCTTTCTTGCCACGCACCGCAGCCACTCGCCTTTTTTTCGCCAGATACCCGATGAATTTATCCGTTTCCTGCAGACTGAATGGACAGCATCTGCGCATTACCCCGCATATGTGTTGGAACTTGCCCACTATGAATGGATAGAGCTGGTGTTATCCATTTCAACCCGTGTGCCGGACTGGGGTCAGATCAATCCTGGGGGCGACTTGCTCGAGCAGTGCCCGATGTTGAATCCGGTGCTTGCCAGCCTGCATTATCACTGGCCCGTCCAGCGTATCTGTCCGCGTGTCCGGACTGCACCAGCAGAGACATATTTGCTGGTATTCCGCGATACAGATGATCAGGTTCAGTTCATGGAAATCAATACGTTCACCGCACGTTTGCTGAATTTGCTTGAAACCGCGCAACTCACCGGTCGGCGCGCGCTTGAGATCATCGCGACAGAAAGTCGCCATCCTGTGCCCGAAGCCGTGATTCAGGGCGGGCTGGTGGTCATGCGGGATTTGCATGCACGCGGCGCACTACTGGGAGTTTCGCGTTAGTGATCGTGATGTTCGTTCGGCTTCACTTCAGCAACTTCGATCTGAGTCTTCTTGCGTGTGTGCCGGGGCATGTGCCCAAGTAATGCAGCAGTGCTAACGACTGCCGCAGAAGTGCTGACGCGAGTGACACAGCGCATCCACGCTCACTCGGGGAAAAATACTTTCCCCGGCTTGCCCCCAGACTTTCTTGTTTTCTTCTGTGACCGGTCGTGTCGTCATGTCTTCTATTGAGAAATATTTGCAAAAAACACTTGCATTATTTTTTCAATTGCACAAAACTACGCTTCCATGTGTTCATACTATGACTAGCTGAATATGATTAAACTGACTACTAGATGTAGTAGTCAAGTGATATACCGAATATCTGGCCTGATATGACAAGACGGGAAGGGTTTTTCGTTTAGTGTAGCGATAGAAATAGATAAGGAGAGTTCGACATGCAGCTTGCAACAGACAACACTAATCCAGCGCCAGCGCCCAGTTATGATCTTTCTCCAGCCACTCTCCCCCAAGATTCGCGCTATTCCCAATACAAGATAATTCGTCGTAATGGCTCGGTGGCCTCTTTCGAGCCGGGCAAGATTTCCATTGCCATGACCAAGGCATTTATCGCTGTAAATGGTGGTCAGGGTGCGATTTCCACCAGAGTACGCGAAGTGGTGGGACGTTTGACCAATGATGTAGTAAGTGCGCTGATACGCCACCAGCCCGAAGGCGGGACTTTCCATATTGAGGATATTCAGGATCAGGTAGAACTTGCGCTGATGCGTTCCGGCGAGCACGACGTAGCGCGTTCCTATGTACTGTATCGTGAAGAGCGGACGCGGGAGCGAGCGAAACAGAAGGCAGAAGTTGCAGCAGAAACGCCAGCCAGCGTTCTGCATGTGTTGGAAAATGGGCACAGAACCCCGCTGGACACGACACGACTGCTGGCGTTGATCGAGTCTTCCTGTGCGGGCTTGGGCGAAACGGTGAATGGCACACTGATACTCAAGGCCACATTGAAAGACCTGTACGACGGGGTGCCGGCGGAAGAGGTGAGAAAGTCGGTCATTCTTTCGGCGCGCGCACTGATCGAAAAAGAACCCGCCTATAGCTATGTGACCGCGCGACTATTGCTGCACACCATCCGCTTCGAGGTGCTGGGTGAAGAAGTCATACAGCAAGAGATGGTGTCACGCTACGCTGACTACTTTCCCGGCTTCATCAAACGTGGTATCGACGCCGAACTGTTAGATGCGCGCATGGCGCAGTTCGATCTGCCCCGTTTGGCGAAAATACTGGACGCTACCCGCGATCTAAAATTCGGCTATCTTGGTCTGCAAACTTTGTATGATCGCTATTTCCTGCATGTACAAGACCAGCGAATTGAGTTGCCGCAGGCATTCTTTATGCGCGTGGCGATGGGGCTTGCGCTGAATGAAGTGGACCGCGAGGCGCGTGCAATCGAGTTCTATCACGTGCTGTCAAACTTCGATTTCATGAGTTCCACCCCAACCCTGTTTAATTCAGGTACTTGTCGCTCGCAGTTGTCTTCGTGTTATCTCACTACGGTGGCAGATAACCTTGACGGCATTTATGAAGCGATCAAGGAAAATGCACTGCTCGCCAAGTATGCCGGCGGACTGGGCAATGACTGGACGCCAGTGCGGGCGATGGGTTCGCATATCAAGGGTACCAATGGCAAGTCACAGGGTGTGGTGCCATTCCTCAAAGTAGTGTCCGATACTGCAGTAGCGGTGAATCAAGGGGGTAAGCGCAAGGGCGCGGTTTGTTCCTACTTGGAGACATGGCATCTGGATATCGAGGAATTCCTGGAACTGCGCAAGAATACCGGCGATGACCGCCGTCGCACCCACGATATGAATACCGCCAACTGGGTTCCAGATTTGTTCATGAAACGGGTGATGGAAGGAGGAGAGTGGACGCTGTTTTCGCCTTCCGATGTACCCGACCTGCATGAAAAATTCGGCAAACCGTTTGAACAGGCCTATCTCGCTTATGAGGAAAAGGCTGCGCGCGGCGAGGTGAGTTTATACAAAAAGATTCCTGCGCAGCAGTTATGGCGCAAGATGCTCAGCATGCTGTTCGAAACTGGGCACCCATGGATCACTTTCAAGGACCCGTGCAACATCCGCTCACCGCAGAACCACGTCGGGGTAGTGCATAGCTCTAATCTTTGTACTGAGATCACCCTGAACACCAGCGCTGACGAAATTGCAGTGTGCAATCTGGGTTCGATCAACCTGGCAGCGCACATCAGTGATGGCAAGCTTGACGCCGACAAGCTCAAGCGTACCGTCAGCACCGCCATGCGCATGCTGGATAATGTAGTCGACATCAACTTCTACGCTGTCGCCAAGGCACGCAATTCCAACCTGAAGCACCGTCCGGTGGGATTGGGCATCATGGGTTTTCAGGATTGCCTGCATATGCTGCGCATTCCCTATGCTTCCGAACAGGCAGTGGAGTTTGCCGACCATTCGATGGAGGCGGTAGCGTATCAAGCCTACTGGGCTTCCACCGAACTGGCCGAGGAGCGCGGTTGCTACGCCTCCTACCGCGGCAGCTTATGGGATCGCGGGATTCTGCCCCAAGATACCCTTGATCTGCTGAAAGAGGAACGCGGCGGCTATGTTGAAGTGGATACATCGGCTACGCTGGAATGGGACGCGCTGCGTGAACGCATCAAAAAGCACGGCATGCGTAATTCGAATTGCCTGGCGATCGCGCCGACCGCGACCATTTCCAACATTATCGGTGTGTCCGCCAGTATCGAGCCGACCTACCAGAATCTCTACGTCAAATCCAATCTATCGGGAGAGTTCACGATTGCCAATGAGCGCCTGGTAAGAGACTTGAGAGAGCTTGGACTCTGGGACGAAGTGATGATCTCTGATCTCAAGTATTTCGATGGCGCCCTAAGCAAGATAGACCGGGCGCCGGCTGAGATTCGCAGACTCTATGCCACCGCATTCGAAATTGAGCCACAGTGGCTGATCGAAGCAGCGTCGCGCCGGCAGAAATGGATTGATCAGGCGCAGTCACTGAATATTTATATGGCGGGCGTTTCCGGTAAAAGGCTGGATGAAACCTACAAGCTGGCGTGGTTACGTGGCCTGAAAACCACTTATTATCTGCGCACATTGGGCGCGACTTCGGCGGAAAAATCCACGGTTAAAGCGGGTGTGTTGAACGCGGTACCCGCAGATGGTGGCATGACCATGACAAGTATGGTGTCAACAGTGACCGAAATGAAATATTGTTCCATCGATAACCCCGAGTGTGAGTCATGCCAGTGATTCGCACAGCATCAGGAATAAAAGGAGAAGGATATGCTGACATTTGAGAACGAACCCATGCAAGCGGGGATTTCGCTGCTGCAGGGGACATCGGGTGGCGCACAGATGTTGCCCATTCCCGGGCGAAGACTGCAAGTCGCTAGTGGTGTGACTGTTGTTGGAAATACTGAAACAAAAAGCAGCAGAGATGGCGAACATTCTGCCGTTGGGAGCTCCAACCGCCGCATCTCAGTGGAAGACAAGCAGATTATCAATTGCAAGGCGGATGTCAATCAGTTGGTGCCGTTCAAGTACAAGTGGGCATGGGAAAAATATCTTTCTGCCTGCGCCAACCACTGGATGCCGCAGGAAATCAATATGAGCCGCGACATTGCTACCTGGAAAGACCCCAACGGACTGACTGAGGACGAGCGCCGCTTGATTAAACGCAACCTGGGATTTTTTGTTACGGCCGATTCGCTGGCCGCCAACAATATCGTACTCGGCACCTACCGCCATATCACCAATCCGGAATGCCGCCAGTATCTTCTGCGTCAAGCATTCGAGGAGGCGATTCATACCCACGCCTATCAGTACATCGTCGAGTCGCTGGGGCTGGACGAGGGCGAGATTTTCAATGCCTATCATGAGGTAACGTCAATCCGCGACAAGGACGAATTTCTGATTCCATTCATTGACACACTTACTGACCCGCACTTTGAGACCGGTACGCTAGAGACTGATCAGAAATTGTTGAGAAGCCTGATCGTATTTGCCTGCATCATGGAAGGATTGTTTTTTTACGTTGGTTTTACGCAAATCCTGGCGCTGGGGAGACAGAACAAAATGACTGGTGCGGCAGAACAGTACCAGTACATTCTGCGGGATGAGTCCATGCACTGCAATTTTGGTATTGATGTCATCAACCAGATCAAGATGGAGAACCCGCATCTCTGGACTAAGGCATTCCGCGACGAAATCAATGGATTGATGCAGAAAGCGGTGGAACTGGAATACCGTTATGCCGAGGACACCATGCCACGAGGTGTATTGGGAATGAACGCGCCGATGTTCAAGGAATATCTACGCTACATTGCCAATCGTCGCTGCCAGCAGATCGGGCTGGACACGCTCTACCCAGGTGCCAACAATCCGTTTCCATGGATGTCTGAGATGATAGACCTCAAGAAAGAGAAGAATTTCTTTGAAACCCGCGTTACAGAGTACCAGACTGGTGGCGCGCTCAGCTGGGACTGAAATGCAGGAGTGGAATTAATGTGCCGATGGCATTAGACAATGATGTATCCGTGAGACCTGATCGGCGCAGGTATTTTTTACAGCATGGATAGATTAAAGAAAGTCAGGATTGATCCGATAGAAGAAAAGGTGTCGTGGATGGACAGGATCAATCTGGATGCAGATGTACCATGAGGATACTGCAAGCAGGGCTGGGACGGCCTGCTGCATTAAAGGAACTACGGTCAGGTTTTGGTGAAAGCGGCTTCTGCTGTTTGTCCGCCACCCCGAGATCTTGCCAGTAGTGGTAGGCGTAGTCGTAGTAAATGTAAAAAGTTGTAACCCTGTGTAACTTTAATCTGGAGGTTGAAATGGCAACTACCAAGAAACCCGCAGCAAAGAAACCCGCAGCAAAGAAGGCAGCTGTAAAACCAGCAGCCAAGAAAAAAGCTGCTCCGGCCAAAAAAGCTGCTCCGGCCAAGAAAGCTGCTCCAAAGAAGAAAGCTGCTCCGGCCAAGAAAGCTGCTCCAAAGAAGAAAGCTGCTCCGGCCAAGAAAGCTGCTCCAAAGAAGAAAGCTGCTCCGGCCAAGAAAGCTGCTCCAAAG
>JAPLQS010000007.1 GCA_026399575.1 Nitrosospira sp.
ATATAGACCTCTCGCGCAATGCAGATGCGATTCTTGTCGCGCCTGCCAGCGCTGATTTTATCGCCAAACTCGCCAATGGCCTGGCCGATGACCTGCTCTCGACATTGTGCCTCGCGCGCGACTGCCCCTTGCTGGTTGCCCCCGCCATGAACCGGCAGATGTGGGAACACCCGGCGACTCAACGCAATCTCGCCACGCTGCGGCGTGATGGCGTGACGGTACTCGATCCCGGCAGCGGCGCCCAGGCCTGCGGTGAGATCGGCATGGGACGCATGCTGGAGGCACAGGAACTGGCCACAGCGGTGCATGCTATTTTTCAGCCCAAGTTACTGCAAGGCAAGCGCGTGCTGATTACTGCCGGACCAACCTACGAGGCGATCGATGCAGTGCGCGGCATCACCAATGCAAGTTCCGGGAAAATGGGCTATGCCGTGGCCCGCGCCGCATTGGCAGCGGGTGCGGATGTCACCCTCATCTCCGGCCCGGTGTGCCTGCAGGCTCCGGCCGCAGCCCGCCTCATCAACGTGGTGAGCGCACGCGACATGCTGGCAGCAGTGAAGAATGAGGTTTCACGTGCGGATATTTTTGTGAGTGTTGCGGCAGTGGCGGACTACCGTGTTGCCACTGCCAGCAAACAGAAAATCAAGAAAACAGGTGGCAGCCTCACTCTGGAGCTTGCTGCCAATCCCGATATTCTGGAATATGTGGCAAACCTGCCCCAACCGCCATTCTGCGTAGGCTTTGCAGCGGAAACAGAGAATCTGGAGAAAAATGCAGCCGATAAACGGCGCAAGAAGAAGCTGCCGCTGCTCGCTGCCAATCTGGCTCAGGACAGTATTGGCTCCGACGAGAGCGCATTGACCCTGTTCGACGACGCGGGCAAGCACCCCCTGACGAAAGCATCAAAAATAGAGCAGGCGCAACGCCTGATTCAGCATATCGCGGCACTGTACCCAAAACGAAAATCCTGACCTCCTCCCATGATAAAGATCGACATCAAAATTCTCGATCCGCGCCTGCAAACTCAGCTTCCAGCCTATGCCACTGCCGGTTCTGCGGGCCTCGATCTGCGTGCCTGCACCGAACACGTGATGACTATCCAGCCTGGAGAAACCTGTCTTATCCCCACCGGCATCGCCATCCATCTTGCCGATCCTGGACTGGCAGCGATGGTTCTGCCGCGTTCCGGGCTGGGTCACAAACATGGCATAGTCCTGGGCAATCTGGTCGGCCTGATCGATTCCGATTATCAGGGGCAGCTACTTGTCTCCTGCTGGAATCGTGGACACACGCCATTCCTGCTGAATCCGCTGGAGCGGATCGCGCAACTGGTGGTAGTGCCGGTGGTGCAGGTGGATTTCAACATGGTGGATGATTTTGAACAAAGTCACCGTGGCGAGAATGGCTTTGGCAGCACTGGCAAACATTGACCCTAAATCCGGCAGCGGATCACTTATTTCTCAGTTTAATACTCTACCTCGTCCAACTACCGGAGTCAGGTTAATGCGCCAGCTTGCAATTCTTCTCGTTCTTCTCATGTCAGCTCCGGCCAGTGCCGAGATGCCGGTCATCCAGATCAGGATTGCCAATTACGTTCTTTCCACCGAGGTCGCCCACACGCAAGCATCCCGTATGCAGGGATTGATGTATCGACAAGCGATGGGTGAGAACAGGGGCATGCTGTTCGTGTTTCCGGAAACCGGTTATCACAGCATGTGGATGGTCAATACCAACATCCCGCTGAGCGTTGCCTTTGTTGATGAAAAAGGCATGATTCTCAACATCGCCGACATGGTGCCGCATACCAGAACGGCGCATGGTGCCGCCGGTATGGCCAAATATGCGATCGAAGCAAATCTTGGCTGGTTCTGGGAAAAAGGAATAAAAGCCGGCAACTATGTCGATGGACTGAGGAAAGCTCCGGCAGCAGAATAAATGATACGGGCTGCGCGCCTGGGTGTAACTCAGCGCCTTCCCGGAAGCATGCCTTTGAGCCCGCGCATCATTTTCGCCATGCCGCCTTTGCTCATCATTTTCATCATTTTCTGAGTCTGCTCGAATTGCGCCAGCAGGCGGTTCACTTCCTGCACGCTGACTCCCGCCCCGGCAGCGATACGGCGCTTGCGCGAAGCTTTCAGGATTTCCGGTTTGGCGCGCTCTTGCGCTGTCATGGCATTGACGATGCCTTCGGTGCGGCCGATGACTTTGTCATCCATTTTCACATTCTGTGCGGCCTGACTCAATTGCGCGGGCAGCTTGTCCATCATGGCACTCATGCCGCCCATGTTGCGCATTTGCTGAAACTGCATTTTGAAATCATTCAGGTCGAAACTCTTGCCCGATTTCATTTTCTTTGCCAGCTTTTCAGCCTCGTTCTGGTCCACCCCGCGCTGCGCTTCTTCGATCAACCCCAGCACGTCACCCATGCCGAGGATACGCGCGGCCATGCGGTCCGGATGGAACGGCTCCAGGCCAGTCAACTTTTCAGCCACGCCGACGAACTTGATCGGCTTGCCGGTAATATGCCGCGCTGACAGCGCCGCGCCACCACGGGCATCACCGTCCAGCTTGGTGAGAATGATGCCGGTCAGGGGCAACACCTCGGCAAACGCCTTGGCGGTATTGACTGCGTCCTGCCCCTGCATTGCATCCACCACAAACAGGATTTCAATGGGTTTCAGCAGGGTATTCAGTTCACTGATTTCCTGCATCATGGCTTCATCTATCGCCAGTCGCCCAGCGGTATCCACGATCATCACGTCGTGATGATGCCGGCGGGCAAAATCCAGTGCGGCGGTGGCGATTTCCCTGGGCTGCTGTCCTGTTTGCACCGGGAAGAAATCCGCACCGGTCTGCCCGGCCAACAACTCCAGTTGATGAATTGCAGCCGGACGATAAATGTCGCAGGAAACCAGCAGCACTTTTTTCTTTTTCTGCTCCATCAGCCACTTCGCCAGCTTGCCGCTGCTGGTGGTCTTGCCGGCGCCCTGCAATCCCGCCATGAGTATGATTGCAGGCGGGACGGTGGCCAGATTGATATCGGCTTTCTCTCCACCCATGATGGCGATCAGTTCCTGATGCACCACCCCCACCAGCGCCTGCCCCGGCGAGAGGCTGCCCATTACTTCCTGACCGACCGCTTTTTCCTTGACGCGGGCGATGAACTCCTTGATTACCGGCAAAGCCACATCGGCCTCCAGCAGCGCCATGCGTACTTCGCGCAGCGCTTCCTGAATATTGTCCTCAGTCAGTCGCGCCTCGCCCCGCAGGGTTTTGATGACACTGGAGAATCTACTGGTAAGATTGTCGAACATGCTAAATGCCTCTCAAGAAAAATTGGTGTAGACTAGCCGGACATTTCCGCCTTAATCCGCAATATCAATCAATGTCCGGTATTCTAGCTTATCTCGCCGCCTCCCTGCTCTATGGACTGATCGGCTGGCACTTGTGGCGCACCAAATGGAATGCGTCGACACAATCTGCAAATGCCCCCGTGGCAGCCGCCGAATGGGAACGCTACGCCATCCTCGTGCCGCTGATGCTGCATGGCTTTACGCTTTATCAGTCCATATTCGCAGGTGACGGACTGAGCTTCGGCCTGGGCAACGCAATTTCTTCCATTGTCTGGCTCACTGCCCTGATTTACTGGCTATCCAGCTTTTTCTACCGCCTGGAAGGACTGCAAACCCTGGTTGCACCGGTGGCAGCAGTGGCAGTACTGCTGCCGCTGGCGTTTCCTTCACTGCGTCCACTGGCCAATACCGAGCTACCTGCGTTCAAGGCACATATTCTGATCGCCATGCTGGCTTACAGCCTGCTCACCATCGCCGCGCTGCATGCCTTGCTGATGGCCGTGGTGGAACGCCGCCTGCACCACCCCACCATGCCTTCGGTACTGACCAACCTGCCGCCGCTTCTGGCCATGGAGAAACTGTTGTTCCGCGTCATCTGGGTGGGATTCATCCTGCTTACACTGACACTCATCAGCGGCGTCATGTTCTCCGAGGAAGTATTCGGCCAGCCGCTCAAATTCACCCACAAGACCCTGTTCGGCTTCATTTCCTGGGGCGTATTCGCTGCCCTGCTCACGGGCAGGCAACTCTACGGCTGGCGCGGACGCATCGCCATCCGCTGGACGCTGGCTGGATTCATCATATTGCTGCTGGCTTATATCGGCAGCAAATTCGTGCTGGAAGTGGTACTGCAGCGCTAGCGCGTGCCGACTTCGCCCGCTGTATCCTTGACAAAACCTCCCCCCACTTCGATACTTAATTCTTTTCATTAGCATAAAGGCGCTTCTTGGAAGACATGCCGTTGTATGCGCTGTTGATCGCGCTGGTTGTTTTGTTGATTCTGTCCGCGTTTTTCTCTCTTTCCGAAACCAGCATGATGGCTATCAACCGTTACCGGTTGAAGCATCTCGTCAAGCAGGGACATCGCGGCGCCCGCCTGACCACCCAGTTGCTGGCCAATACCGACAGGCTGCTGGGAGTGATTCTGCTTGGCAACAATTTGCTGAATGCCGCTGCCGCAACGCTGGTTGCGGTGATTGTTTCCACCCTGTTTGACCATAGCGATCTGGCCTTGCTCCTCGGCACGGTGTGCGTGACCTTCGCCATTCTGGTGTTCAGCGAAATTACGCCCAAGGTGATCGCTGCAGCCTACCCGGAGCGCATCGCGCTGGCTTCCAGTTATGTGCTGACCCCGCTGCTGAAGCTGTTCTACCCGATAGTATGGTTCGTCAATCTGTTCGTCCAGGCACTGCTTACCATCCTGCGACTGAAACCCGGAGCAAACAACACCACCCACAAAATCAGTCTGGAAGAACTCAAAACTCTGGTTCTGGAAGCGGGTCATTTCATCCGGAAAAAGCACCAGAGCATGTTACTCAACCTGTTTGATCTGGAAACCATCACCGTTGACGATGTCATGGTGCCACGCGGCCAGATTGAGGCCATAGATCTGGAAGCCGATGATGAAACAATCCACAACCAGTTACTCACCTGCTATCACACCCGTCTGCCGGTATACCGGGGCACGCTGGACAACGTCACCGGAATAATTCACACGCGCCGGGTGCTGAACCAGATGAAGGGCGGGGAAATCACCGCTGCAAACCTCGAGAAAATCATGCGTGAACCCTACTTCATTCCATCCGGCACCCCCCTGTTCTCGCAATTACAACTGTTTCAGGAAAATCGCGAACGGGTCGGCCTGGTGGTAAATGAGTATGGCGAGTGGATGGGACTGGTAACGCTGGATGATATTATCGAAGAAATCATCGGTGAATTCACCACGCACTCGCCGTCACAAGCTGGTGTGTTTCTGACACAGGAAGATGGCAGCGTAATCGTTGAAGGCAGCAGCCTGCTGCGCGATCTCAACCGCAAACTCGGTCTGAGACTCCCGCTGGGCGGCCCAAAGACTCTTAACGGCCTGATTCTGGAGTACTTCCAGGACATTCCAGAGGCCGGCACCAGCCTGAAAATCGCCGGCTATCCGATGGAGATCATCCAAACCCAGGACCGGGTGGTCAAGGTAGTGCGAATTTTCCCTGTACCGGCCGTGTAACAGGCACGGCTTGGTACACTATTGCAAATTAATTCCGGGATACCCCTAATCAATTCAGCAGTAATGCCGTTATTGTATTGATGAGCGTAAGTCGGTTCTGCCGACAATACGCTTTATTGTTTCAAAGGTTCCTTAAAGGACAACCGTCCCAGGTAATCGAGGAGTCATTATGGCGGCTGTAACCACAGGTGCAGACAAAAGAATCAAGGAGATCAGTTATGCCTGGGAGGGCAAGGACAGATCTGGCAAGTTGATGAAGGGCGAAATGCGCGCTGCCGGTACCGTAGTTGTTACCTCCATGCTGCGGCGTCAGGGTATCAACGCCACAAAGGTCCGCAAAATTCGCACCAGCGGCAGCATCACTGACAAGGACATCACGTTGTTCACGCGCCAGCTCGCCACCATGATGAAATCTGGCGTCCCCCTGTTACAGGCATTCGATATCGTAGGCAAGGGCCATAGCAATCGGGCGATGAGCCGACTGCTGATGAACATCAAAATCGACGTGGAAACCGGCAGCAGCCTGGCGAACGCTTTCCGCAAATATCCGCTGCATTTTGACGCCCTGTACTGCAATCTGGTGGATGCGGGTGAAGCTGCCGGTATTCTTGACAGCCTGCTGGATCGCCTGGCCACCTACAAGGAAAAAATTCAGGCAATCAAGAACAAGATCAAATCTGCGCTGTTCTACCCCATCTCGATTATCGTAGTGGCATTTGTCGTCACTGCAATCATCATGCTTTTCGTGATTCCTGCGTTCAAGGAATTATTCGCCGGGTTCGGCGCTACTCTGCCTACTCCGACGCTGGTGGTCATGGCGATTTCTGACTTTTTCGTGGCTTACTGGTGGGCAATTTTTGGTGCGGTTGGCGGCAGCATCTACATTTTCTTCTATGCGTGGAAACGTTCCGTAGCCATGCAACGGGTCATGGATCGCCTAGTGCTGAAGCTGCCGGTTATTGGCGATGTCATCCGCAAGGCTGTCATCGCGCGCTGGACGCGCACCCTTTCCACCATGTTTGCGGCGGGGGTGCCGCTGGTGGAAGCGCTGGATTCAGTCGCAGGTGCAGCCGGCAATTATATTTATTTCGAGGCCACCAAAAAAATTCAGATAGAAGTCAGCACCGGCAACAGCTTGACTGACTCCATGACAAACACCCATGTCTTTCCCAGCATGGTGCTACAGATGGTGGCGATAGGCGAAGAGTCCGGTGCGCTGGACTCCATGCTGAGCAAGGTAGCCGATTTTTTGGAAGCGGAAGTGGATGATGCCGTAGCCGCACTTTCCAGCCTGATGGAGCCAGTCATCATGGTGGTACTGGGAACTCTCATCGGCGGCCTGGTGATTGCCATGTATCTGCCGATCTTTAAAATGGGACAGATCGTCGGTTAAATCCGGACATCAGGAAACCGAGGCAGGACTGCTCTCCCTGCACTCGGGGGCGCAACCGTATCCAGAACAGAACAGAACAGCGATTACCGATTCCAGGATCTCCATGTCATTCATCCAGTTGCTGCAAACTACGCCGGCTTTTTTCATCTCTCTGTGCGCCACCATCGGTCTGCTGGTGGGCAGCTTTCTGAACGTAGTCATACACCGCCTGCCGCGCATGCTGGAACAGAAGTGGCAACAACAAAGTGCCGAACTGCACGGCAAGATCATCGAAACAACCCCTTCCTTCAACCTCGCCACACCCCGTTCCACCTGCCCCCATTGCGGACATAAAATAAGCGCGCTGGAAAATATTCCGATAGCAAGTTACCTGATGTTAAGGGGCCGCTGTTCACAATGCCGCGCAGCCATTTCCCCGCGCTACCCCATAATCGAGGCGCTGACCAGCATCATCAGCGGTTTCATTGCCTGGCATTTCGGCTACGGCCTGGTCGCTTTCGCCGCGCTGGCTTTTGCCTGGGCAATGATTACGCTGGCATTCATTGACCTGGATACTCAGTTGCTCCCCGATGGCATCACGTTGCCTCTGCTGTGGGGGGGATTGCTGGTCAACCTGAGCGGCGGTTTTACCGACATCCAGTCTGCAATCATCGGTGCAGTTGCCGGTTATCTTGCTCTCTGGTCGATTTACTGGGGCTTCAAGCTTGCCACTGGCAAGGAAGGCATGGGTTATGGCGATTTCAAGCTGCTTGCCTCGATCGGCGCATGGTTTGGATGGCAAATGCTGCCACTGGTGATTCTGCTGTCTTCCCTGGTGGGTGCGGTAGTCGGCATCGGTCTGGTGGTCGCGGCAAAACACAAACGCGATGTCCCCATTCCATTCGGACCTTACCTGGTGGGTGGTGGCCTCATTGCTTTGTTCTGGGGAAATCAGATCAATCGTGCCTATCTTGGTTTGCTTTAGCTCATGTCGCTGGTAATCGGTCTAACCGGGGGAATTGGCAGCGGCAAAAGCAGCGCGGCCAAGCTCTTTGCCGCTCTGGGCGCCTGCGTCATTGATACGGATGAGATCGCACATGAACTTACCCAGTCGCACGGCGCGGCCATTAGCGCAATACGACAGAATTTTGGTGAAGATTTCATCACTGGGGAAGGGGCATTGAACCGGGAAAAAATGCGCAGCCTGGTATTTTCCGACAGCGCCTCGCGGCAAAAGCTGGAAGCAATCCTCCACCCTCTTATCCGCATGACAGCGGCCCGCAACGCCGCACTGGCTTCTTCTCCTTATGTGATAATGGTCGTGCCGCTGCTGCTCGAAACTAGTGATTACCGTGAAATGGTGCGACGCATCCTGGTGGTGGATTGTGATGAACAGAAACAGATTGTGCGCGCAATGGCGCGCAGCGGACTGGGTGCACACGAAGTTCGTGCCATTATGGCAACGCAGATTGCACGCCAGCAGCGCCTGCAACAAGCAGATGATGTCATCGCCAATGACAGCGACCTGGCACATCTGCAGCAGCAGGTGGAGGCTTTGCACCAGAAATACCTTGCCCTGGCAGACGAGGGTTAAACCCATCTGCGGCAACATCCCTGATTGGGGATTAATTTTAATTTGTAAAATTCTGTTTCATAGGGCAAAATTCAACACATTCCGCCCCAACCTCAGGGCTATGCCATCGTGATTTGCTACGAACATCCTCTCAACGAGCGCATTCGCACTCTGCTGCGACTGGAGGATTTGTTTGACAAGATAATCTTCTTTGCAGCCAAGAATGATGCTGTCGAGCACCACTCGGCGCTGGTTACCTTGTTTGAAATTCTCGATGTGGCCAGCCGCGCCGATATGAAATCAGATCTGCTGCAGGAACTGAAGCGGCAGAAACAAGCCCTGGAATCCTTGCGCAGCAATCCCGGCGTTTCCGAAGAAGCGCTGGATCAGGTACTGAACAATATCCAGACCGCCTCTCGCAGCATACTGGATATGACCGGAAAGATTGGCGAGCACTTGCGCGAGAATGAGTGGCTGATGGGTATCAAACAACGCGTTGGCATACCCGGCGGCGCATGTGAATTTGATCTGCCTTCTTACCACTACTGGCTACATCTGGACCCTGCGCTACGCCGCAAGGATATCAACGAATGGCTTACGCCGATGCTGCCGATCCGGGATGGCTTCAGCATTGTGTTGCATCTGTTGCGCAATAACGGCAAAACTTTCCACCACACCGCCGCTAATGGCACATTCCAGCAAACGGAAATGGGAGTGGGGCGCGCAGCGCATATGCTGTGCCTGAAACTGGATGAGAACCTACCCTGTGTCCCGGAAATCAGCGCCAACAAGTATGCCCTCAACATCCGCTTCGTCATCTCTGGCTCAAAACAGAAAACCAAGGTATATGAAAGCGATGTGGAGTTTGAACTGACTTTCTGTAATTTATAGTTTGGTATCAGATCATTTCAAACCATCTCTAAAATTCAAATAATCTCTATATAAACCGCTTAGTTAGGCGGTTTTTTTGTGTCTTATCACATCATGCTGTATCATTAAAACTCAATGATATTGAGTAGCTAGGTGAGTAGCTAGAAAATAAAACGAGTAGCTATCGCGCTCTAGCTACTCAACAGAAGAGGTGGCCATGGGAAAATTGACTGATATACAGATTCGAAACTGGACTAAAGCAGGGAAACCCGTAGTGTTGACGCCGGTCTAAAAATGATCAGATAAGGTTGTTTGTGCCGGTTGAATTTTGACCAGGTAATCCACGTATCCTGCTTAATTTCTAAGCAGGAGTAAACAGGGGGTGATTACCATGGTCATATATGCAAAGATCCGC
>JAPLQS010000060.1 GCA_026399575.1 Nitrosospira sp.
CCGGTGGGAATAAGACAGGTTTCTCCAGGCTGGATAGTCATCACGTGTTCAGTGCACGCACGCAGATCAAGGCCCGCAGAACCGGCAGTAGCATAGGCTGGGAGCTGAGTTTGCAGGCGCGGATCGAGAATTTTGATGTCGATCTTTTTCATGGGAGGACGTCAGGATTTTTGTTTTTGGTACAGTGCCGCAATATGCTGAATCAGGCGCTGCGCTTGCTCTATTTTCGGTGCTTTCGCCAGGGGGTGCTTGCCCGCGTCGTCGAACAGGGTCAATGCGCTCTCATCAGAGCCGATCGCATCCTGAGCCAGGTTGGCGACGAGCAGCGGCAGTTTTTTCTTGCGCCGTTTGCTGGCCGCATTCTTTTCCAGATTCTCCGTTTCCGCCGCAAAGCCTACGCAGAATGGCGGCTGGGGAAGGTTTGCCACATATTCCAGAATGTCGGGATTGGGCGTGAGTTTCAGAGTGAGGCCATCACCTGTTTTCTTGATTTTCTGTTTGCTGACGGTGGCAGCACGGTAGTCCGCCACTGCCGCAACGCTCACAAAAATATCCGCACATGAAACTTCATTCTTCACCGCAGCCAGCATGTCGCGTGCGCTCGCCACATTGATGAGCCGGGCCGCAGCCGGAGCCTGCAGGCATACCGGGCCAGAGATGAGGGTGACATCCGCACCCGCTGCCAATGCGGCGCGGGCCACGGCATAGCCCATTTTCCCGGAACTTGCATTGGTGATGCCGCGCACTGCATCGATCGCCTCGTAGGTTGGTCCGGCAGTGATCAGCACGCGCTTGCCTTGCAGCAACTTGGGCTGAAAAACAGCATGCACCGCTACGGCCAGTTCCTGTGCTTCCAGCATGCGTCCCATGCCGATCTCGCCGCAGGCTTGGGCGCCACTGCCAGGATTGAGTACCGTCACGCCATCACGCCGCAGCGTGGCGAGGTTACGCTGAGTCGCCGGGTGTTCCCACATCTGCCGATTCATGGCGGGGGCAACCAGCAAGGGACAGTCGCGCGCGAGGCACAATGTCGAGAGCAGGTCATCGGCCAGGCCATTGGCGAGTTTGGCGATAAAATCAGCGCTGGCAGGCGCGACAAGAATCGCATCTGCATTGCGCGAGAGGTCTATATGCGCCATGTTGTTGGCGACACGGCTGTCCCAGAGATCAGTGAACACCGGTTTGCCGGTCAATGCCTGCAGCGTGGCCGGGCCGACGAAACGACAGGCTGATTCGGTCATTACCGCCTGCACCTCGATGCCATCCTGCAT
This sequence comes from Nitrosospira sp., assembly GCA_026399575.1. Taxonomy (GTDB): domain Bacteria; phylum Pseudomonadota; class Gammaproteobacteria; order Burkholderiales; family Nitrosomonadaceae; genus VFJL01. Next base: position 1,272 of record JAPLQS010000060.1, read on the forward strand.
CAACAGGCGTGCGAGTTCCGCCGCTTTGTAAGCGGCTACGCCGCCAGTCAGTCCCAGCAGCAGACGCCTGGCGGTTGGAGCGGGTGTGTTGGCCATATTCATAGCGTATCGTCTTGCACGGGAGCGAGAGTTTAACCTAAAAATGGCACTCCCTTATAGAGGGAGGTCGTTGCTTGCTTTTCCCGAGCGCGCATCCTATTTTTTATGTATCTGTTATTTCTCGCGTTGCGGGTTAAACCATGGCAATTCCAGACTGGCCGGAATCGGAGCGCCCGCGCGAGAAACTCCTGAAAAATGGTGCCGCGTATCTTTCCGATGCCGAGTTGCTGGCGCTATTCCTGCGCACCGGCATGGTGGGGAAAAGTGCAGTGGATCTGGCGCGTGAACTGCTCACGCGTTTTGACAGTCTGACCGGGCTGTTTGCCGCCAATCAAACCGCATTCTGCCAGATGCCCGGAATGGGGCCGGCCAAATATGCGCAACTGCAGGCGGTATTGGAAATGGCGCGGCGTGCTTTGGAGGAAGAGCTGAAAAGCGGCAATGCCATGAATTCGCCGAAATCGGTGCGCGATTACTTGCGCCTCAGCCTCGAGGGTAAGAAGCACGAGATCTTTGTCGGTATTTTTCTCGACGCGCAGAACCGCGCCATCGCTGCCGAGGAGCTGTTCAACGGCACTCTTACCCAGACCAGCGTGTATCCGCGCGAGGTAGTAAAGCGGGCGCTGCATCACAATGCGGCGGCAATGATTTTCGCCCACAATCATCCTTCCGGCGTGGCGGAACCGAGTCAAGCCGACGAAATTCTGACTCAGTCATTGAAGCAGGCGCTCGCGCTGGTGGACGTGAAGGTGCTGGATCATTTCATCATTGGCGGCGGGACTGCGATGTCATTTGCCGAGCGCGGATTGATTTGATTTGAGAAAATCCCAGGAATCGGGATATAATGCGCCCTTTCGCGAATTCTGGAGTGCATCATCATGGCACGAGTATGTGAAGTTACCGGCAAGAAACCCATGTCCGGCAACAATGTTTCCCACGCCAACAACAAGACCAAACGGCGTTTTCTGCCCAACCTGCAGCGCCGCAAATTCTGGGTTGAGAGCGAGAACCGCTGGGTCAGGCTGCGCTTGTCCAATGCAGCGCTGCGTACCATAGACAAGAACGGTATTGACGCGGTACTGGCGGGAATGCGCGCCAACGGCGACAGCATCTAACAAGCAAACAAATAACTTAAGGAATTCTCATGCGCGAGAAAATCAAACTTGAATCCTCGGCTGGAACGGGGCATTTCTACACCACCACCAAGAACAAACGCACTACCCCGGAGAAACTGGAAATCCTGAAATTTGATCCGGTGGTACGCAAGCACGTCAAATACAAGGAAACCAAGCTCAAGTAGAGTCAGGCAAAGTATGCAGCATCAACAAAAAACCCGCCATCGGCGGGTTTTTTGTTGATGCCTTACTTGATGTGTTATGCGTAGCAGCGCAGCCTGCGGGAGAAATTCTGCAGCACTTCGATGCCGCTTTCCTCTGCGCGACGACACCAGTCTTCCAATTGTTTGACCAGCTCATCTTTGGTTGCGGCGGAGCGCTGCCATACAGCCATGAGTTCTTCGCGCATGGTATAGACTTTATCCAGCGTCGTGGCTTTGCTCAGCACCAGATTCAGTTTGGTGCGCTCATCCTCTTTCAATGTTTTGGAATCAGCCAGCACCCAGCGTCTGAGAGTGGAGCTATCTACACCGTGATGTGTAGTCGCTTCTTTCAGGTGATCAATTTCCTTGGCGAGCGTAAGTTTGAGCGATTGGGCGTATTTTGTCAGCACTTCATAGCGATGGGAAATGACAGCTTGCAGCGTGTCGAGATCGCATTGGGTCTTGGCCGTATCGAAGCGCAGTTTGGGAGCAACCTTCTTCACCTGGGCGAGTCCCATAAATTGCAGAATGCAGATGTACATCCAGCCGATATCGAACTCATACCATTTATTGGATAGCCGTGCAGAAGTGGCATAAGCATGGTGATTGTTATGTAACTCTTCCCCGCCGATGAGGATGCCCCAAGGGATGATATTGCGGCTGGCATCTTCTGCCTGGAAGTTACGGTAGCCCCAGTAGTGACCGACGCCGTTAATAATGCCGGCAGCCATGACCGGCGACCAGAGCATCTGCACCGCCCACATGGTAAGCCCGATAGGGCCGAACAGGACAACGTCGATAATCAGCATCAGGGCAACGCCCTTGGCGCTATGCCGGGTATAGACGTTACGTTCCAGCCAGTCATCCGGGGTGCCATGGCCGTATCTCTCCATGGTTTCCGGGTTCTTGGCTTCTTTCCGGTAGAGTTCAGAGCCTTCTCTCAGCACCTTGCCGATGCCATAAATTACCGGGCTATGGGGATCTTCAGCGGTTTCGCACTTGGCATGATGTTTGCGGTGTACTGCCGCCCATTCCTTGGTTTCCATGCCGGTGGTAAGCCACAGCCAGAAACGGAAAAAATGACTGGGTATGGGGTGCAGATCCAGTGCCCGGTGCGCCTGATGGCGATGCAGAAAAATGGTGATGCCGGCAATGGAAATATGGGTGAGAACCAGGGTAACTACAATATAGCCCCACCAGGGCAAGTCAATAAGGCCTAAGGTCATGTGGCTGCAATCCTTTTGGGATGAATTTCAGGGTGAAGTAACGCTGCAATTTAAAGGGAAATGGGCAGTTAGTCAAGAAATCATGCTCCATACGAACCATATAGACACCCTTGAGTATCCAAAGTTCTGGGCAGGCTTGTTTATCTTTCTTTGCCCGAAACTGGCACATGAAAGGAATAAGTGAAAATATCGGCGTAATTTGTACCGACTGTGCCTATAACAGATAAGTGAGTATTCCGGAACTTCCTGCCAGCCTATCTAACCTAACTGACCATTGCGGTAATCGCACACAAAAATGCACCATTTAACCAGGAAACAAGCGCAGCAGGCGTTGCAGTTTGAACGCGACCGCCTGCGGCAGATTCTCGATTCTCAGTTCAGCTTTATCGCCGTGCTCACGCCCGAGGGTATCGTCACTGAAGTTAACCAGGTGCCGCTGACGCTCATGGGTTTGCAGCGCGATGAAGTGCTCGGCCGTTTATTCTGGGAGATCGGCTGGCTGGAACCAGGCAGTGAGCCGAGGATGCAGGCCGTCATTCAGGCGGCAGCGCATGGCGAGGTGGTGCGCGAGGATATCGCTGCCCATTTCCCCGGCCTTGGTCAGCGCGAGGTGGATGCCATCTTTTCTCCTCTCAGGGATGCTGATGGCCAGGTGGTGAACGTTGTCGGCTTTGGCATCGATATCACCGAACGCAAACGGGTGGAACGCCTGTTGAATGAGAAAGAGGAGCAGATGCGCACCATTGTGCAAGCTGTGTTTGACGGCATCCTGATCGCCGATGTCGAAAGTCGGCAGTTCGTCTTCGGCAACCAGGCCATGTGCTGGATGCTGGGTGTCTCCGCTGAGGAATTGCTGGCGATGCACCTGGAAGATATCCACCCTGCGGCAGCACTGCCGGAACTCAGCCGCAAGTTTGCAGAGATGGCGCGCGGGGACTGTTCCTTTGTGCAGGATGTGCCATTGCTGCGCAAGGATGGCAGCATCATCCAGGTTGACATTTCGGGTTCTGCAACGGCGATCAACGGACGGCTGTGCAATGTAGGGGTTTTTCACGACATCACCAAGCGCAGACGCGGGGAAGATCTGCTGCGTGCCAGCGAGTCGCGTTTGATCGAGGCGCAGCGCATTGCCAAAATGGGTAGTTGTGAATTCGATCGCATCAGCGGCAAGCTGTACTGGTCGGATGAGATTTTCCGTATTTTTGAAATGGACCCAGCCGCATCCAATGCCAGCTATGAAACCTTCCTGAGCGTGGTTCACCCGGACGATCGGGAAGCTGTCAATGCTGCGCATATTCATTCGTTAGGGACCCGCAAGTCTTATGAGATCACGCACCGACTGCTCCTGCCTAGTGGGGCCATCAAGTACGTGCATGAGCGCTGTCAGACGGATTTAAGCATCGAGGGCGAGCCGTTGCGGTCGGTAGGCACGGTGCAGGATATCACCGAGCGCAAGCTGGTTGAGGACGCGCTGCTGGAGGCGAAGACTGAAGCAGAGCGGGCGAATCAGGCCAAGAGTGAATTTCTGGCTAACATGAGCCACGAAATCCGCACACCCTTGAGCGCGATTCTTGGTCTGAGCCAATTGGCATTGGGCACCGAACTTACGTCGAAACAGAAAGACTACCTGCAGAAAATTCATGGCTCATCCAAATCCCTGATGAGCATTCTCAACGACATTCTCGACTACTCCAAAGTCGAAGCCGGGCAGATGGAGATGGAGACCAAGGTTTTTCAGCTGGAATCCGTGCTGCAAACCTGCTCCAATCTCTTTATCGAGGCTGCAGTCGGCAAAGGCCTCAGGCTGCACTACGAGATTGGCAGTGATGTCCCCCTCAACCTTGTGGGTGATTCTCTGCGCCTGGGACAGATTTTGCAGAACCTGTTGAGCAATGCCATCAAATTTACCAAACGCGGTGAAGTAAGGCTTAAAGCCGGGCTTGCCAGGATGCTTTCCACAGATGCGTCGTCGCCAGATATCCTGCTGCGTTTCACCGTGAGCGATACCGGCATCGGACTTACCCCGGAACAGATCGGGCGCATGTTTACCGCTTTTGGCCAGGTCGACACCTCGATCACTCGCAAATACGGTGGCACCGGTTTGGGTTTGAGCATCAGCAAGCGCCTGGTGGAGATGATGGGCGGCAACATCACGGTGAGCAGTCAGACCGGACAGGGTAGCGTTTTCAGCTTTACTGCCCGTTTCGGGGTGGCTGCATCAGGTGGCCCGGATCATGGCAGCGAGCACGCGATTGCCACGCGGCGCCTGCAAGGCGTGCGCATCCTGCTGGTCGAGGATAATGCCATCAACCAGCAAGTCGTCCAGGAATTCCTGCAGCAGGCAGGTGCCGAGGTCAGTCTGGCCGACAACGGCCGGATCGCGATAGCGCAGGCGCAGTGGGGAGATTTCGACATGATTCTGATGGATCTGCAGATGCCCGGAATGGATGGCTTTGAAGCCACGCAGCGCATACGCAGCCTGCCCGGCAAACAGCATCTGCCTATCATTGCCATGACGGCGGCGGCCATGCTCAAGGACCGACAGGCCTGCGAGGCAGCCGGGATGAATGATTTCGTCAGCAAACCCTTTGATCCGCTACGATTGATCGATACGCTCAGCCAGTGGGTCAAGCCTGGCCTGGACCGCAGTGCATCAGTCGCCGCCCAGTCGCCGCAATCCACCAGGGGGGTGGTGAATTTCCGGATGAGCTGCCTGGTTTTGATTTGTCCGGCGCGTTGCCCAGATCTGGCGGGAATAAAGATTTTCTCTGGAAAATGCTGCGACAGTTTGGTGCTGAATTCACTCATGTCCAGAGCAAGCTGGACAGCCTGCTGAATGCAGGCCAGTACGCGGATGCCGCGCACTTGCTGCATCAGCTCAAAGGGGTGGCAGGCAATGTGGGCGCGCAAGCCTTGTCTGAGGCGGCGCATACGCTGGAGCTGGAACTCGAGCTGCAAAAAACCGGACTGACGCCCGTTACCTTACCGGAATTCCGGGCCGCTCTGGCGCAGGCGCTGGCTAGCGTGAGCCGGCTGGGAGCAGGGCGAACGGGTACGGTGCTGCCGCCGGAGCGGGAGCGGCTGACTCTGTTGTGCCGCTGCTTGCGCGATCAGCTCGATAATAACGATCTGGTGCCGGTAGAATTGCTGGAGGAATTACAGAGCTTGCTGGCTGGTACACCTCAAGCTATTCTGTATCAAGAGTTGCAGCAGCAGGTGGAACAATTGAATTATACTCAAGCACTGTGCCTGCTGACCCAGCTGGCTGCCGAAGCCGACATTGCGTTATGGGAAACCACATGAAAACTGGAGACATGCCGCGCATCCTCATCGTTGACGACAGCCCTACCAATGTCCAGATTCTGGCGGAGGGGCTGAAGGCCGACTATCACATAAAAGTAGCCAACAGCGGTGCGGGTGCGCTGAGAGCTGCCACTGGCAACGAACCCCCGGATCTGATCCTGCTCGATGCGATCATGCCGGAAATGGACGGCTACGAAGTCTGCCGTCGGCTCACGGCAGGCGATGCCACCAGAAACATTCCAATTATTTTTGTCACCGCCAACCACAGCGCAGCCGACGAGGAACGCGGACTGAATCTGGGCGCTGCCGATTACATCACCAAGCCTTTCAACCTGCCCATAGTCAAAGCGCGGGTGCGAAATCATATATTGCTCAAGCAGAAGACCGATATGCTCGAGTCTCTTGCGCAACTGGACGGCCTGACCAATATTCCGAATCGCCGCCGCCTGGAGGAAGTTCTGGCAGTGGAATGGCGGCGGGCCAGCCGCACCCAGACACCGATATCCGTTGTCATGCTGGATATCGATCATTTCAAGCCTTTTAACGATTACTATGGTCATGGCGTCGGCGACATCTGCCTCAAAGCCGTGGCACAAGCGCTGCAGAGCATGCTGAGCCGTCCGGCGGACATGGTTGCCCGTTATGGCGGGGAAGAGTTTGCTGCGGTTCTGCCGGGAGTGGGTTTTTCCGGCGCCAGCGCGGTCGCCGAGAATTTTCGTCAAGCGGTTTATTCCCTGCACCTCCCGCACGCCCGCTCCAGCGTTCTTGATCAAGTGACCATCACCGCCGGATTTGCCTCTTGCGCAATGCCAACGGGCGATAGCTACACCGAACTGCTTGCCGCTGCGGACAAAATGCTCTATCAGGCGAAGAGCACAGGCCGCAACCGGAGTTGCGGCACCAGACTGACTTGAGTCGCTAAGTTGTATGTGCTCGAGCGAATTTTTCGGATTTCATCCGCATCTCCGCTTATAAAACACCTCGCCATAGTCAAACAAATCCCGCCCGATTGTTCCTGCGATAGTTTGCGCGAAGGTCATGAGTCCCTAGCGTTTCTTGCAGGCAATTTCCCACATTGATTCATCAAAGCTGACGGGCAGGACGGGTTCCCAATGGCGGGGCTTGTTGTTGCTGCAGATTGTTTCGCCTTTCCCCATATTTTTAGCGTGGCAAGTTGCACGCAGTACCCGGAGCCTCTTGCCCTTGCAGTCATATTCCTGCTGTTGCCTGACTGACAGATAAGACTTGTCATCGGATTTTTCGGCTGTCTTGAAATCCCCCAGATCCCACATTTTTGCCCTGTTGCCCTGTCTGTGGATGGTGGCAGGATCGACATAGATGGTAATGGTTTCATCACCGCCAATCTCGACCCACTCCGCCATTGCACTGCTGCACGCAACAGCCAGCAATACTGCTAAAACAGCTTTACTCGACATGATGAGTTTCCTGGTCCTGTTAATGTGAATAGTGTATTCCAGCCGGGTGATGCACCTTCGGCGCGGGCAACAGATTCGAGAACGTATCCTTCCAGTCCGTGCCGACCTTTATCGGAACCCGGATCAGCAGATTCGGGTTCTCTGCATTCCTGCCATCCAGATCCAGCGCGTATTGCCCTGCCGCATCAAGTTTGAATGCTTGCGTAATCACTCCGGATGGATAGACCTGCGGCGGCACTGACAATAATTCATGCTCGGCCGCGTTGTCCCCGATTCTGGAGAGCCGCAGCGCCAGCGGGACATCCCGCGCCGATTTCGGATAGAGCAAGTCGATGGTAATGTTGAGCGTGCCGGGACTCGGTATCTTTCCGCACAAGGTGGGTACGAAGGGCGTGCTCATCGGGTCTTTGGGGATCTCATAGTCGTGGGGCAGGAAGTATCCGGAGTAGCCTATCGTAAGTGAGTCTGATTCGAGAGTACAGCTGCCGCCACGAAATCCTTTTGGGTAAGTCTGCGAGGAATCTCCCTGCGAACTCACGCCAGACAGAACCCCAAACAGCACGAACACGGCGACGCCGCCACCGACTATCACGAGCTGGAACATGCGCGCCAACGGTCTTGATTTGATTAGCATGGGGTTGTCCTCGGCACTCCTCAATGCGAAGTGGGGTCCTCTTGCCGCATCTGTGCCACTACCGGTTGCGTCATCGGCATGGCGTCATGCAGCTTGGCTAGGCGTTTTAAGAAGGCCGCTTTGTCGAAGACCTTTTTTGGTGCCAGAGTAATTTTACCTGCTGGAGTGATGCTGGCTTCAACACTGTCGCCCTCTTGCAGGTCCGCTGCCTGCGTGTATTCCATCGGCAGGCGCACTGCCAGGCTGTTGCCCCATTTTGCTATCTGCAATTTCATTTGCTTGTGTCCCCCTTTGTTTATACAAGCGGTCAGCAGTTTGTAAAACAATGGCAAGCCTGCATTGCTCATGATGCTTGCCGCCAATAAGGTTACGTTTGGTCAGGTGGCCTGAGCATTGCCGCACCCTTGCTGCCGCTGAAGGGCTTCATGGGCTCTTAATTCAGTGAAAAGCGAGTGGCGAGCAGCCTATTTCGCTTTGGGTTTTTTTACTGCTTTAGTTTTCGGTGTTGCCTGTCGCCCGGCGGTTCGCGTATGCGCTACGGCATCTTCTACATCGCGCTCGGTAATACCTGCACGGGCCAGCTTGTCACGTACTTTCTGTGCGGGTGTTGCAGCTGCGGACCAGTCGATCACACACAGGCCGGGTACTTGTGTAAAGGCGTGGTCGGCGCTAACCAGCGCACAGCCTGCGGCAATAGCATGGGCAGCGATCAGCATATCCATCGCCGATAGGCCGATGCCCTGAGTTTCCATGCGGGTGCGCAATTCTGCATAGGTGTGCGCGGTGGCGGATGTCCACGGCAATACCGGGGTGTCCTGCAAGAAGGCTTCGACAGCTTTTGCCAGCCGTGTAGCATCCGGTCGCCGCTTCACGCCAAAACGAAGCTCCGCTTCGGTGATCACGGAAACGCAGGCGCTGTGTTCCATCAACAAGTTCTGTAATCCCTGGCTGACGCGCCCGCGAATCAGAGTGGACGCGGCATTAGTGTCCAGCATATAGGGATGCGTGCTGCTCATGGCCAATCCCGGTCAACGGGTGGAGCGGGGTCACGCGGGATGTCGAAGTTATCGAATTCCTCTGGTGCTTCGGCGATCAGGCGGTCACGCAGCTTGATCCACTCTTCAAACTTCCGGTTGCGCGGACTCAGGATGACATCTCCGGTAGCCTGATCGCGTCGGATCAATACTTCGTCGCCCTCAAAGCGAAACTCTGCCGGCAGGCGCACGGCCTGGCTGCGGCCATTCTTGAATAGTTTGGCGGTATGCATGGTGAGGTTCCCTTTCTATTTGGTATATACCGTGGTTTATACCACTTATGGGCAATGCATTCAAGCCGCCGCCTTCACGCTTGAAGATCAAGTCTGGGTCATCCAGCGCTCCTTATTATCAACGCAGTTCGTACCAGACCCCACGTCCGCTGCCGCGCTGCTTCAGGTGTCCGCGCTCGACCAGGGTACGGAAATGCTGTTTGAGCGTGTTGCGGCTGGCGCCGGTCAATCTGACGGCTGCGCCGATGGTGACGCGCCCATGCTCGCGGGCGAACTCAACGATAGCGAGCGACAGATCCGGCAACGAAGCCAGCACCCGCTTCTCACGCTCCACCTTTTTTCCCAGTCGCCCCACCTGTTCGGCGAGCGCGCGCAAGAAGAACGCCAGCCACGGCTGCCAGTTCGGCGCGTCAGTGCGGATCGTTCCCTGGGTTTGCCGCAGCGCCAGATAGTAGGCTTCCTTGTTCTGCTCGATGATGCTTTCCAGAGAGCTGTAGGGCACATAGGCGTAGCCCGCCTGCAAAAGCAGTAGTGTCGTGAGTGCGCGCGAGAGGCGGCCGTTGCCGTCCTGGAACGGATGGATTTCAAGAAACACCGCGATGCACAGGGCAATGATCAGCAGAGGATGCAGCTGCTCCGCGACACGTTCCTCCTGCACCCAGGTGATCAGTTCCGTCATCAGACGCGGCGTGTCGAAGGGCGTGGCCGTCTGCAACACGACGCCGATCTCCGCACCATTTTCATCGCAGGCAACAATACTGTTGGAAGTGGTCTTGTAGTTACCGCGATGCCATGCATCCTTTTCACTGTAGTGAAGCAGGATCTGGTGCAATTGCTTGATGTGGTTTTCAGTGATGGGAATGTTCTGCCACGACGTAAACACCAATTCCATCACCTTCGCGTAGCCAGCCACCTCCTGCTCGTCGCGACTGCTGAAAGACTTGATCTGCAGGTTGGACAGCAGGCGCTCGACCTCCCGGTCGGACAGCTTGCTGCCCTCGATCCGGGTGGACGAACCGATGCTCTCGATCGCGGCGACGCGGAGCAGGGCTGACAACCGATCGGGCGCAAGCGTACCCAAGGCGCGCCAGGCTCCTTTGAATTCGTCGATCCTGGCAATCAGCGTCAGGATTTCCGGGGTGATTTGAATGGCATCGGCTCGGATCATGCAACCAATGTTACACCCAATTACACCCATTATCGAGAGGCAATCACCTATACGTACTTTCTAGTACAGAGGGATGCCCGGAGGTGTCGCGTGGTGCGTCCGGCTATGCATAGCTTATTGTTGGGCAGAGCGCGTTTGGCTTGCAATAAGGGTGTTCTAGTTGGATTTCCCTATCCGGCGTGGGGTTTTACTGATAGGCTTTGAGCTTATATATTTGGGACCCTCCGTATTATATAAATGAGCGGAGGTAAATCGTATGGGAACCGAAACAGTTGGTATAAGACGTTTATACGATGCTCTAGGTTGTAGCGTTGATGATGGCCAGGACATCTGCGTGAGCGGTTTACTGCCTAATGGGAAGCAAGCTCGCCTTTACATAGGCCCAAATCCCCCGCTTGGTATCCTTGCATTAGAGTCAGAGCAATATGGTATTCCCGGGCGCCAAACAAATCTCCTACACGTAAATAGCGAATACAAATCGGATTGTTTTTTAGAAATTTCAATAACGTTCGAATATGAAGCGGACGAGGTTTTGAGCAGAGGAATTCAGAATAAAGATCAAGGTGCAAGGGAGGCACTTCTTCAAATCGCCAAAGAACATTCCCAGCTATTCGAGAAACTAATAGACGCAATTAGCGGAATAATCGGTCTAAGATTTCACCGTCAGCTGGTACTGAAACAGCTAGTAGAAAATGTGTTTATTTCTTCAGGTCCCGAGCCAGTGAGCAGTTATACAGGGGGCAGTGTTGAAATGCTGGAACCTATCAAGGTACAAATTTCTGCCCAATCCTCACTACGTGAGCATATTGCTGCACTTGAATTCATCTCAGAGGAGACCCTTACAAAGGGTGGCGCAATATTCCACTGGCTTTTAAAAGCATGGCGTGAGCAAGACCAAATTGCAAAGTTTGTATATCTTTTTATACCTCTTGAAGCAATCCTTCCGTCAGATATTGAGGTGCCGAATAACATCGAAAATAATTTAATTTCGCTGTCAGAACTGATTCGCGCTTCCAGTGCAGAAGATAAAGAGAGTCTGTTGAGATTTTTGGAAATTACTAAGACTAAGTATGGCTCGACACTAAATGCTAGGTTCGAAGAATTTGCGAGGAATGCTGCCATCCCCGGATGGGAAGCGGATGTGGCGGCGTTCAAAAAATATAATCGCATGCGTAATCTCCTCGTTCATGCCGGATGCCGGGACATTCACACCCAACTTACTATCGAGGAGGAAACGAGAACTCTCGAAGATTTAGTTGAGCGTTACATAGGAATAGCTTTACTTGAGAGTCATGATGTCTATGCAAGTCCTTGGAGACCATCACGTGTAGCGGTCGGTTATTCGCCCTCATTAGAGAATCAGAATATATGATCGTCAGTGCTCAGATTTGTCCGAACCGGCGAGCCAATCAAGACACGAACTTTAAGCCCGGTTTATGTTTGGATCGAAATAAAGCGAAGTGCCAATTGCCCAATCTGGAACTTGAGCAATGGCCTCTGGACGCAAGATGCGAATCAACGGTATGACGTTATCCGGCTTTGAGGGTTGACGAATGGCGATGTCGATTCCATGCTTGAGAAATTCTCTACGGTAGCAGTAGAACGTAGGGGGCGACGGGAATGTGTCAGCACAGCTCGTACCCAGCAAATGCAAAGCAACTTGCTATGCTAATTCAATCGTACGAACTTCAATTCCAACATTCAGACGCGCACGGATGGCACCAAAAATGGCAGAGAGATTATCCATGCTTGGGTTACCTTTGGGCGACAACATGCGGTGCAGGCTTTTGCTGGGTTTGTCAGTCAGTACGGCAAGCTGTTCAAAACCCACCGTGGCATTCACAAGATCGCGAAGGATGAGGCGCGCTGTTTCCGGTTCGTCACTCAGAAATAAGGTTGCCGCTTCATCAAGCAGTGCTTTTGCAAACTCAGGGTCGCGTTCAACGCGCTCAATAACTGTTTGTTTAAAATTTCGAGTTAGTGCCATGTGATCACCTCTTTGTTTTTTCAGTTTTGCTGGCGGCGGACCGTGCCTTTTTTCGCACCTTGTATTCATGGTGCAATGCCTTTGCCTTATCAATATCTTTCTGCTGACCGCGCTTGGTGCCGCCGCCAAACAAGATGATGAGTGTGTCACCTGTTGACGCCGGTCTAAAAATGATCAGATAAGGTTGTTTGTGCCGGTTGAATTTTGACCAGGTAATCCACGTATCCTGCTTAATTTCTAAGCAGGAGTAAACAGGGGGTGATTACCATGGTCATATATGCAAAGATCCGC
>JAPLQS010000069.1 GCA_026399575.1 Nitrosospira sp.
AAGACAGGCAAGCTCGCTCGCCTTTTCATCGGGAAAAGGATAGAGCGCGGCACAAGCGACGATCATGCGGTCATGCTCCAGTACGACAAAACGGTCGATTTCCATTTCCAGCAGCTCGCGATTGCGCCGTACCAGCACACCCTTGGCCTCCAGCGGTTCGATCAGTTGCAGTATGCCGCCCACATCCTCGACTCCCGCATTGTGCAGGGATTGTAACGGCCCTTGCGAAATCATGCTGCCGATACCATCGTGAGTAAACAATTCCTGCAGCACTGCCCCATCCACATGGCGGCTGATGAGATGTACGCGGGCCACACCACCCTCGCAGGCTTGCACTGCACAGGGCAGATACAGACGAACATCGTCGGAAAGTTTGGCTGCCAGCCTTGCAAGTAATGCTTTGCTTTCGGCCACGGTCAACTCACGCAGCAGTTTGCCGGATTTGCCTGTGGGCTTCTCTTCGATACCGGCGGTATCCATCAGAAAAATGAGCTTCTCCGCATTGAGTGCAATCGCCGCTGCAGCCGCAACGTTTTCCAGCGTCAGGTTGAAAATCTCACCAGTAGGGGAATAGCCCAGCGGTGACAGCAGCGCCACTTCGCCCTGCTCCAGACGCGAGCGGATGGCAGCAGCATCCACCTTGCGCACCTCGCCGGTATGCATCAGGTCAACGCCTTCCACTATGCCGACCGGGCGGGCCGTGACGAAGTTGCCGCTGGCCACGCGAATAGCGGCGTTGGCCATGGGTGAATTGGGCAATCCCATCGACAGCAATGCTTCGATTTCAACGCGCACTCGTCCTACCGATTCTTTCACGCATTGCAGCGTGGCGACATCGGTCACGCGCATTCCTTTGACATAGGCAGTCTGCAGCTTTTGTTCCTGCAGCCGCGCTTCGATTTGTGGGCGCGCGCCATGCACCAGCACCAGCCGCACCCCCAGGCTCGCCAGCAGGTTAAGGTCGTGAACCAGTTCGACGAATTTGCCATCAGCCACCACCTCGCCACCAAAAGCAACGACAAAAGTCTTGCCGCGGAATGCGTTGACGTAGGGTGCTACCGAGCGAAACCAGACGACAAAGTCAGTATTGAGCTTCATGTTCCCAATTGATGTATTGAAAATACCAATTAAATATTCAGGCCGTAGTCGTAGTTTACAAGTCAAAGCCTAAAACTCAAAACTGCGGCTCCCTAACCGAATCAAAAATCACCCCACAGCGTCTGCAGCGCCGCAACTGCGGCCAGCGCGGCGGTTTCGGTGCGGAGTATGCGCCCACCCAGGCGTAGCGACACAAATCCAGTCGCCCGCGCGGCGGCCTCTTCCTCCGGCGCAAGGCCACCTTCCGGCCCGACCAGCAAAGTCAGGGTGGCAGCCGTGGTAGCCTCGGGGAAATCGCGCAAGCCCTTTTCTGCCGTGGGCGCGAGCATAAAATATAAATTGCCGGGAACTCCAGCGTGCGGGTTCTTCCGCACGGTCATTTGTTCACCCAGCCAGTCGGGCAATGACAACAACGGCAGCACTTGCGGCAAATGATTCCTGCCACACTGCTCACAAGCAGAAGCCACAATTTGCTGCCAGTGCCGCGCACGTTTATCCGCGCGTTCGCCTGCAAGCTTCACTACACTGCGTCTTGTGGCAATGGGCTGGATGCGGCTTACGCCCAGTTCCACCGCTTTCTGCATGATCCAGTCCATTTTCTCGCTGGCGCATACAGCCTGTACCAGCGTGATGTTGAGCGGCGATTCGCGCTCGATATCAAACTGCTTTTCAACCGCAACCATGACGCCGCTCTTGTCGATACGTGCAATAATTGCCGAAAACTCGCCGCCATTCCCGTTAAATAGCGTGATCTGATCGCCCTGCTCCAACCGCAACACCCGCGCAGCGTGATGCGCCGCACTGGCAGGCAATTCGATGCTCCGGCCTGCAGTAATCTCACCGGGGCAATAGAAACGGGGGAATGTCATAATTTCGGGGTCAAATGCGACCATGATAATATAAAAGCCGGTTTTATCAGGAATTCAGATCAGAAACTCAGGAGAAAGCAATATGGCAAGCTTGGAAACGCCCGTTTGTGATTTCGGTCGGAAAGCAGTGGATTTCGATTTACCGGGAGTGGATGGAAAGCACTACAACCTGGCAGCGGCGAAAGGTCAGAATGGACTGCTGCTGATGTTCATCTGCAACCATTGCCCGTATGTGAAAGCGATACGGGAACGCATCGTCCGCGATGTGAAGGAGTTGCGCCAGCACGGCATCGGCGCCATCGCCATCATGTCCAACGACCCCGCCGATTATCCCGAGGATTCTTTCGATAATATGGCACGGGTGGCGAAAGAATTTGCTTTCCCGTTTCCCTACGTGTGGGATGAAATCCAGCAGGTGGCCCAGGCATATGGTGCAGTATGCACACCGGATTTCTTCGGTTTTAACAGCAATCTCGAATTGCAGTACCGTGGGCGACTCGATGCTTCACGCAAGGAGGCTGCACCTGCCGATGTGCGCCGCGACCTGTTCGACGCCATGCTACAGGTCGCACAGACCGGCTGCGGACCGGAACAGCAGATCCCCAGCATCGGCTGCTCGATCAAATGGCGGGCGGAATAAACATGCTCGACGCGGTCATCGCCGCAGTCAAAACAGTGGCGCAACAGGAAATCATGCCGCGCTATCTGCGTGTAGCGCGACAGCGCAAGGCTGACGGCAGCCTGTTCACCGAAGCCGATCTCGCTACCCAGGAAGCGCTCACGCGCGAGTTGCGGAAAATCTACCCCGGTGCAGTGGTGGGTGAAGAGATGCCGGAACAGCAGCAGACTGAACAATGGCTGGCGGGTGATGCCGGGCTATGGTGCATGGATCCAATAGACGGCACCTCCAATTTCGTCAACGGCCTGCCTTATTTTGCCGTTTCGGTGGCACTGATGCGCCACGGCAGAAGTGTGCTCGGCGTAGTTTACGATCCTGTAGCGGATGAAATGTTCTATGCCGAAAAAGGCAAGGGCGCCTATCTCAATGGCGAGAAACTGCCGATCAAGGAACACGTCCCCGAGCTGCACAGCACAATGGCGGGCGTGGATCTGAAACGGCTTGATTACAAGCTGGCGGCGGCGATCTCCACCGCACCGCCCTGTGCTTCCCAGCGCAATTATGGCGCCAGTGCACTGGACTGGTGCTACACCGCTGCCGGCCGTTTTGACCTTTACCTGCATGGCGGGCAAAAATTGTGGGATTACGCCGCTGGCAGCCTGATTCTGGAAGAGGCCGGCGGGCGCATGTGCGGTCTTGATCAGGATGATTTCTGGGCAGAACCGTTGTGGCAGCGATCGGTCATTGCAGCACTCGATCC
>JAPLQS010000064.1 GCA_026399575.1 Nitrosospira sp.
TCAATTATGCAACCGGAACCTTCGAACAAGTCTGGCTACTCCAGACAGGACTTGTTCCGAGATTTCCCGGTTAGAAGCTGATGAACTTCGCATCCGGTCGCGACACCTGCTGATGCAGGTCGCTCATGCCGCCAAATAATGCGTTCTGCACCAGCATGTCTTCCCTGATGCCACGCACCTCGGCGCAGGGTTTGCACACGAGGACTTTGGCGTTGGGACTGGAAAATATTTCCGCAAATTTCGCAGGCGGACCGAAGGGAATCATTTTCTGGTGGGCGCCGTCGAGGGCGATCGTGACTGCGTCATGAAACAGCATGATCATTACCGTATCGCCCGCCTGCAGCGCAGAGGCGGAAAAAACGAACGGCAATGCAGCCCGTGTGACATCCGTTGGTCCCCAAGTTGTAGAAATGACGTAATGCATCGAACCTCCTCAATTGACTTGAATCGTAGCGCAGAGATGCGCTTGCCTATCACGACATCCTCGTCGAGATATTTCCTGTATGGACAGAGCGGTCATAGCAGCCTGTCATTCTTTTTGTAGAACAGATTTGCCGGATATTCAAGCAAGCAGCCCTGAATAAGTTTCACTCCGACACGGCGAGTATGGATACAGTCGGCGCGGCAGCAAGGGCGCATCATCGTTACCCCGTCAATACCGGAAAGCAGGGCGCTTCAGCCTGACGCGTTGCTGGAAGGTAATGCGTGAAACCGGGCATCTATGCCAATCAAATACCGGTTTCTCCGATGACTGCTGCCCTCAGCAAGGCTCCATTATTACATCAGCATTTCATCCAATTCCTTGGCTAGCGGCTCCAGGAGCCGCTAGCCAGCGCCATGTGCATGTAGGAATTCTTCCTACATGCATGCAGGCGGAAATCCTACTGAGGATTTGGAAGAACTTCCATTTACTTGCGCCTTGTGCAAGTTGAGAATGCGTTCACTGGCTCATGCATCAGGTTCGAGCCCGCGTGTTAACTGGAAAGGAGTATATGGAATGGATGCTAACCAGATGCTGGGAGAAATCAGAGAGATCAACCTTGGCTATATGCTGCTGGCGCAGCAGATGCTGCGGGAAGACAGAACTGCAGCGATGTACCGGCTGGGAATCGGCAAAGATGTCGCCGATATCATGGAGAACCTCACCTCCAGCCAGCTCTTGAAGATGGCTGCTTCCAATATGTTGTTATGCCGTTTCCGCTTCGATGATCGCCTGATGGCGGAGATGCTGACCAGTCACAGTCGGGATCGTGCAGTATCGCAGTTCCATGCAGCTATTCTGATGGCCGGGCAACCAGCCGAGGCAATTGTGTAGGCCAGGTATTTTCAGGAGCCAGCGACTATGCGTAATAAAAGTATTCTGTCAGAGGCAAAACAGATTCAGCTCGCGAGCGAGTTGATTGAATTGGGCGCGCGGTTGCAGGTATTGGAGGCCAACTCCGACCTGAGCCGGGAAAGACTGGTCAAGCTCTACAAGGAAATAACAGGCGTCTCCCCGCCCAAAGGCATGCTGCCGTTTTCCGAAGACTGGTTTACGAGCTGGCAGCCCAACATGCACTCATCGCTGTTTATCAACATCTACAATTACCTCACCACGCATGCCGATGTTAAAGGCATCGCTGCCGTGATCAAAGGTTACAAGCTCTACCTTGAACACATCGAAGCCAGCCAGCTTGAGCGGGTGCTGAGCCTGACGCGGGCGTGGACCCTGGTGCGCTTTATCGACAGCAGGATATTGTGCCTTGCGCCATGCAGCAAATGCGCGGGGGATTTTGTGGTGCATGCGCTTGAGCTGCACTCCAATCATGTTTGCGGCCTGTGCAACATACCTTCGCGCGCCGGCAAGACCAAGAAATATGCGCAAGTAATTGCATCTGGAATGCAGCAACTCAACGCTGCTTGAGGCCATCTGTTGTTCCGAAACTCCCTGTAGATTGATTCGGTCTGACCCGGATACCAGGGCCGCCCGGATATGGCGGCACCTTCCGGGAATTGAGGGGTGAATTCGCTCCTATTCCAGACTTCGGCAAGGTAAGGGCATGTTAACTTTCTTCAGCAGATTTCACCGACTAATGGTGATTGCATACATGACATTCTAGGGCGTACTTACAATGCTGGTTATCATCGGATATTTGATTGTTTTGGGAGCTGTGTTCGGCGGTTTTGCATTGGCTGGCGGCCATGTGGCGGCATTGTTCCAGCCCGTGGAGCTGCTCATGATCGGGGGTTCGGCGATTGGTGCCTTTCTTGTCGGCAACTCAGGCAAGGCCATCAAGGCGACCTTGAAGGATTTGCCAAATGTCTTCAAGGGTTCGAAATACAACAAGGCGCTGTACATGCAACTGATGGCGCTGCTTTACGAAATTCTGGCGAAAGTGCGCAAAGAGGGATTGATGTCGATTGAGGCTGATGTGGAGGAGCCGGAGCAGAGTCCACTGTTTACCAAGTATCCGACAATCCTTGCCGAGCATCATGCAATTGAATTCATCACCGATTATCTGCGTCTGATGGTGGGGGGCAATCTCGATGCGATGGAAATCGAGAATCTGATGGATAGCGAAATCGAAACTCATCACCAGGAAGGTGGAGTGCCGGCCAGCACCATCCAGAAAGTAGGCGATGGGCTGCCGGCTTTTGGCATCGTTGCGGCAGTGATGGGCGTGGTGCATACCATGGAATCGGTGGGCCTTCCACCAGCGGAACTGGGCAGGCTTATCGCCGCCGCGTTGGTGGGTACCTTCCTGGGAATTCTGCTTTCCTATGGCTTCGTCACTCCTTTGGCTTCGAAACTGGAGCAACGGCTAGGTGAATCCAGCAAATTGCTTGAGTGCATCAAGGTGACGCTGCTGGCCAGTCTCAATGGCTACTCGCCCGCCCTGGCGGTGGAATTCGGCAGGAAAGTGCTGTATTCAACCGAACGCCCATCGTTCCTCGAACTGGAAGAGCATGTCAAGCAGACCAAGAAGAAATAACGGGTTGCACTGCTAATACTCGAGGCAATACATGGCTGAAGATATCCAGCAGAAACCGTTTGTTGTCAAGCGCATCAAGAAACGCCACGGTGGGGGGCATCCGAGCGGGGTGTGGAAAATCGCTTACGCCGATTTCGTGACCGCGATGATGGCGTTCTTTCTGCTGATGTGGCTGTTAAGCAGCACCGACGTAGGAACTTTGAATGGCGTTTCCGAGTACTTCAAGACGCCGTTAAAAGTGGCGCTTACTGGCGGCGAAAGCAGCGGTGATAGTTCCAATCCGCTCAAGGGCGGTGGCAAGGACGTACTGGAACGCGATGGCCAGGTAAGAAAGGGTGACACCAAAAAACAGAAAGAAGTCATCAAGCTAGATGCAGCCAAAGCCGAACTGAAGCGTGCTGAAACGGTTCGTCTAAAGGATTTGAAGCAAAAGCTGGAAGAGGCAATCGAGACCAATCCAGCTTTAAGGCAGTTCAAGGAGCAATTGATGGTGGACATCACCACGGAAGGTCTGCGCATCCAGATCGTGGACGAACAGAATCGCCCCATGTTTGCGGTCGGCAGAGCGGAGTTGCAGCCGTATACCCGCGTCATACTGCGTGAAATCGGCAAAACCCTGAACGAGGTGCGCAACAGAATCAGTCTTTCCGGTCATACCGATGCCAGGCTTTATCCGTCTGGCGACAGGGGATACAGCAATTGGGAGCTTTCCGCGGACCGTGCCAATGCCTCGCGTCGGGAACTGATTGCGGGCGGTATGGATGAGAGCAAGATCCTGCGAGTAGTCGGATTATCTTCGGCAGTGATGCTGGATAAGGATAACCCGCTTAACCCTATCAACCGGCGCATCAGCATCATAGTAATGAACAAGGAGGCAGAGGAGGCGGTAACCAGAGAAAGTGACCACCTCGTCGAGATTAGCAGCCAGGATGGAATCAGTAAGGAGAAAATGAGAAATGCAGCTCCCCAACCACAATAGACTGGCAGTTCGTCACGGATTTCCGACCGTTTCAGTCGCGGCCATGCCGCCGGCATTGACGGCGCTGCTTGCCCAGCTCATGGCCTTGCTGGCCATAGGCTTGGCGGCGGCCATGGTTCCATTGCTGGGACAGGGGCAGTTGCCAGGTCAGATGCAGTGGGCGCTGTTGCAGGGAATGCTCGCAGCAGCCATCGGTCATTGGCTGGGCATGGCCAGGTGGTGGCTGCCGATTAACCTGATGTTTGTTCCCGCAGCAGTGGCAGCATTGGCAATGGATTTATCCCCGTTCTGGTTCCTGGGGGCATTCTTGCTGCTGGCGCTGGTTTACGGAAAAATCTATCGGACGCAGGTGCCGCTGTATCTTTCCAGCCGTGCGGCGGTCGCTGCGGTTGCATCGCTGTTACCGCAGCAGCGCAACTTTTCGTTCATCGACCTGGGGTCGGGATGCGGCGGGTTGTTGCAGCAATTGAACAAAGTGCGACCCGACGGCATTTATCAGGGCATAGAAGCAGCGCCATTGCCGTTTCTGTTGAGCAGATTACGCAGTGCTTTTGGGGTGGCTGGTTGGCGTGTCAGTTGGGGTGATTTCTGGCGTCTGGATCTGGCCCGCTATGACGTGGTTTATGCCTATCTTTCGCCAGTGCCCATGGCGGTGCTATGGCGCAAGGCGCGTAAAGAAATGCGTCCCGGCAGCATTCTCATCAGCAACAGTTTCGTGGTTCCCGGAATTGAGCCGGAAGTGACTCTCAAGCTGGATGATTTTGGTGGCTCTACGCTGTACCTGTGGCGCTTATAAGGAAACACCATGCCGTTATTGCCGACAGAAAAGAAACAGACAGGAGCGCCAGTCCTGGGTACGGATATACAGCAGGCTGCCGAGTATCAGGCGGTCGTTGGGTTGCAGGTTCTGGAACTCCATGCCGTACTCATAGTGTGCTGTGCCATGTCCGTCCGGCACATTCTTCGAGCTGCGCACCTGGGCATGCAGTTCGAGTGACACCGGCACCTCGTGCAGCTCGAACTGCGTGGCGAGCCTTATCGGGGTTTCATCCTGGAGTGGTTCGGTAGTGCCAACGCGGGCTCCGGTCATGCCGACGTCCAGAATATCTCCGCTTACGTCTGCTTTGCCATCCGTGGTGATCGTGGCCGGAAGGCGCACCCCATGGCGAAACGAGCCGCGTACTTCCACCGCTTCTACTTTTTTGGGGAAATTCAGGTGCAGGTAGGTAAACGGGAAATGCTCTATCTTGAGTACGGTGGTGCTGAATGCGAATGCGGTTCTGCCGGTGAATGCCCGCAGCAGGACCTGTTCATTGTCCTTTATCAGCCCGGAATGGATCATTTGCGGCGACAGGGAGACGAGCAGGCTGATGCCTTCGGACCAGCCGACTATCTTCGCGAGCAGACGTTTGCTTTTGCTCTCGCGGCTGTGGGAGGTCTCGATTGGAATTCTGTCGCCGACCTTGAGGTGCATTTCCGCAAATGTGGTGGGCGACGAGATCGGGCGTGATGCTGGCGCACTGGTTGAGTGCGCTGTGGTGGCAATATCAGGTTGAGGAGAGGAGGTATCCATCGGATTCTGTTCAGTCATGAAGGGGGTCACAAGAAGGGGACTGCTTTAGTCCGGCACCGATCAATCCGGCGCGGTGAATACCCGGTTTTTCCCGGCTTGTTTCGCCCGGTACATGGCTGCGTCGGCGCGGCTGATCACTGCGTTCTGCTGTTCGTGGAGGGCCCGCAAGGCGATGCCGGCACTGAAAGTGATCGGCAGGGGTTGATTGGCATGCAGGCAGGGGCTTGTCGCCAGGTTATGCTGCAAGCGGCCGATTATTGCGACCCCGGCTTCAATCCCGGTATCGGGCAATAGCACCACAAATTCCTCGCCGCCAAAGCGGGCAATGATGTCGCTGGGGCGCAGCGTTTCCCGGGCTCGGGTGACAAGATGCAGCAGCACATCATCGCCGGCCTGATGGCCGTGGATATCGTTCACCTGCTTGAAGTCATCCAGGTCGAGCATGACCACGCATAACGGCGAGCCGTGCCGGTCAGCACGTGCCGTTTCGCGTGCGAAGGCCTCATCCAGGCCGCTCCGGTTCAGCGCGCCGGTCAGGGGATCGGCGTGCACCAGTCCGCGGAGTTGTTCCAGTTCGTTTTTCAGGGCCTCGAGTTTCTGCTCTGCCCGGTTTACTTGCTCGCGCGCCGTTTGTACTTCGTTGTGGGAATGCAGGGCGCGGGTCTCCAGCAGCGCCTCGTCGAGCAGGTTTATGATCTCATCGACGTTGTTGGTCTGCCGGATCTGCTGCGCGTAGCGCTCGATCTGCCGGTGATAATCGTTGGGGTCATCATCAACCATTGCGTCTCTCTTTTTCTGCGGCAATGGCTTGACCAGCCGCAGTGGTGTTTTTTCCCGGATAGCATGCACTCTGTTTTTCTCCGCAGGATACAAAAGACCGGCAAACTGTCCCGAATTCGGAGAAACCAGGATTCCGTGGATTGCGGCTAAAGGAGAACCTAATCCGGAACAGTCTGCCGTGAACCTACGTTAACAGAGTGGCTACCAGGTGATACGTGGAATAAGCACGGAATATACCCACAATTCATCAAAATGATAAAGCGGGAGGTTTCTGGCTTACTCTGCAGCCAGCACCCGGTTCTTGCCGGTCTGTTTGGCAATATACAGCGCCTTGTCGGCCCGCGCCACCACGGCGTCCTGGGTTTCTCCGGGAATGCGTTGGGCGACGCCGGCGCTGAAAGTCATTAGCAGGCGCTCGTTGTTGTGCAGAAAGAATTTCTTGGTGAGGTTGCGCTGCAGTCTGGTCATTACCTCCACCGCTTCGTCCATCCCGGTTTCCGGCAGCAGAATCACGAACTCCTCGCCGCCAAAACGCGCGACGATATCAGTAGGGCGTATCGTCTCATCAACCATTCTCGCCAGATACTTCAGGGCATCATCCCCGGTCTGGTGGCCGTGGGTGTCGTTGATCTGCTTGAAATCGTCAATATCGAGTATTGCCAGGCAAAGCAGCGACCCCTGCCGGTCCGCCCGCGCCGCTTCGCGCTCGAACGCGTCTTCCAGGCCGCGCCGGTTCAGAGTGCCGGTCAGTTGATCTTCCTGCACTTTTTCGCTTAGCTGTTCCAGCTCTGCTTCCAGCTGCTTGATTTTTTCCTGGGCGGTTTCGACGGCCTTGCGCGCCAGCAGCAAGTCATCGCGCGAACGCAGTGCGTTGGTCTGTACGCTTCGGGTTTCGCGCATCACTTCGGTGATCAGTTGGAGGAGTTCGCCGATGTCTTCGGTCTGGCCAATTTTCTGCGAATAGTGCTCCAGCTTGCTGTGGTATTCACCGGTGGTTTCGGACAAGTCTCCAACACGGTCGATAAAGCGGGCGACCATGTCCTTTACGCTTGCCTTGGCTTCGTTGATGCTGTGCTTGAGCACACCCTGCTTGAATATCACTTCCTTCAGGCCGCGTTCGGCCTGGGCGATGACCTGCAGATCGAGAGGGTTGGCGATGATTTCCTGCAGCACGGCTATCTGGCCATGCAACCATTGATCATCCTCCAGCAGTTCGCTGATATTTTTCAGCAGCAGGTTAAGGAGTCTGAGGAGTCCTTGCTGGATCTTGACGCCATCCTCTCCGTGCAGTTTCAGCTTGAAACTGAGCTGCTTGAGATCAACGGAGAGCCGGGTCAATTCCCAGCGGTTGTCAATGGCGCGTATTTGCTGCGCGAGCGCGCGGGCTTCGGCGGCCAGTGCAGGAGCATGATCCAATTGCGGAATCAGCGCAGATTCCAGTAACTGCACCAGAAGTTTCTGCAATTGGGCGGGAACATCATTGGCGACGCCTGCCGGCACCGGGGATGCAGCTACGCCAGAGGCGGATTGTGTTGACTGCGTTGCGGGGGCGACTGCAATATCATCAACCAGAGGCATGTCAGATTGCTTGGCAGAAGCCGTGGGATCTGACCAGGATTTAAGCAGATTCTGCAGTTTGGCATGCAATTCTGCCGGGTCTGCCGCGAATCTGCTCAGCACCCGCTCCAGAGCCTCCTTTTTTTTTGACGGAGTCAAGCCGCTATGTCTGGCTTCCAACTGTTTCAGCAATTCCTTGATCAGACTCCCCCACGGCGGCGTGGCGGCAGGCGTTAGCGCTGCAGTCTGCGTCGCAGACAGGTTTTGTTCGCCGTTTTGAGCTGCGTCAGAGCCGGCATCAGCAGTAGTCCCGGCAATTTCATGATAAAGCCGGTGATAATTATCGGGAGTGGGCGCTGCCCGGTTGGTGGCCAGGCGCCGCAATACTTCTCTGGCAATAGCGGTGGGGTTGGAGATGTCTGTCATGGATGGGAGTCCGGTAGAGTAGTCCATCGCGCAATAGCCGTCATTGCACTTGCGTGGGACGGTTTCAGGGGCTGCTTAATCCACCAGTTTATTTTTGATGGCATAGCGAGTCAGGTCAGAATTGTTTCTGAGGTCGAGTTTTTCCAGCAGGCGCGCCCGGTAAACACTGACGGTTTTGGGACTTAAAGACAGTTCTTCGGAAATGACCGAGAGGGATTTTCCCGATGCGATCAGGCGCAGCGTCTGAAATTCCCGATCCGACAGCAGTTCATGCAAGGGTTGCTCGGTGTCTCCGCCCAGAGAATTGGCCAGTTCCTCGGCCAGAGCGGCACTGATGTACTTTCGGCCGACAGCTACCTGGCGGATTGCGGTGACAAGTTGCACTGGTGCGCTTTGTTTATTCAGATAGCCGGAAGCGCCGGCTTTCAGCGCACGTATCGCAAATTCATGTTCGGTGTGCATGCTCAGCATCAGCACTGCCAGCCTGGGATGGGTTTTTTTGATCTGGCTCAAGACCTCGATGCCATTACGGTCGGGCAACGAGATATCCAGCAGCACCACATCAAACGTGTCCTGCCGTGCCATTTTAATGGCCTGAAATCCGGTTTCCGCTTCGCCTGCCACAACCAGGTCGTCAGTTTCGGCGAGGATCTGCTTCAAGCCATGGCGCACGATGGCGTGGTCGTCTGCGATCAGGACTCTAATCATGCTTTGGAACCCTCTGGACAAGCTCCGCACGGGTGCGACAGCGACTTTGCGGGATGGGTGCAGAAAAGGCGAGGGCGCTCACTGCAGTACGCTCCTTGACAGGTCTTGCGTGCAATTCTAGCATTTTCACTACTCGTCCCACAGCAATTTTCTTAAACGTGATGCATCTGACATTAAAAGAGAGTTTTCTGTTCGGGGAAGAACTGGTCGGTCTGACTCAGGTCGTAAGGGATGCTGACTATCACGGTGACGCCCTTGCCCGGCATGCTGTCGATTCTGACATCGCCGCCGAGGAAGCGGGAACGCTCGCGCATGCCGCGTATGCCAAAGGATCGAGGTTTCGACCGATCCTGTTTCGACATGCCGCGCCCATTATCGGATACCAGTAATTCCACGCGCCCTCCCGCCGCTTTGAAGCTGATTTTGACGCGAGTGGCATTGGCGTGCTTTGAAATATTCGTCAAGGTTTCCTGGAAGATGCGGAAAATAGCGGCGGATAAGTCTGACCCCAGCACGATTTCTTCATCGGCACATTCAATCTCGCAAGGGATCCCGAGTCGCTTGCGGAATTCCTTCGCCTGCCATTGGATGGCGGGCACAATGCCATAATCCAGGACTCCCGGGCGCAAATCCCGCGCTATGCGCCGGGTGGAGTCGATCATGCGGTCCGCCAGGGTATCGATAAACTGGACTTTCTCCAGCAGCAGCGCCTTCTCCGGCGGCAACCGGTCAATCAGCCACAGCAGGTCGATCTTGATGGCCGTGAGAGTGCCGCCCAAGTCATCGTGAATTTCACGCGAGAGTTCCATCCGTTCCCGCTCCTTGAGCGTCTGGAAGTGGGAAGAGAGTTCTCCGAGTTCCTGGTGCGCGCGCCTGATTTCGATTTCAGCGAGCTTGCCTTGGGTAATATTCGAGATGATGCCCTCCCAGGCCACATCGCCGTCGGGGAGCTTGCGCGGGCTTTCCCGCAGATTGACCCACTTGATTTCTTCCTGTTCGCCGACCCGGATGCGGCCTTCCCAGTTGCAGGTGGCAAGCTTCTCGGTGGCTGCCTCAACGGCTTGGGACAGTGATAACTTGTCTTCCGCGATAACCATGTCGAGAAACAAGCCGGGAGTGTCCTGCAGCGCTTGAGGGGTAATGCCGAGAAGCTGATTGCAGCCCTCACTCACATAAGTCAGGTGAGTGGCGCCATCGGCTTGCATGATGGACTGGAAAATCATGCCGGGAATATTGGCGGCAATCGTCCTGAAGCGCGCTTCGCTTTCTTGTAGTGCGAACTGCGCCAACTCGAACTGCTTGCGGGTTTTTGTTTCCAGCAAGCTGCATTGTACCGCAGGGGCCAGTCGGGCCATGTTTCCCTTGGCCACAAAATCATGCGCTCCGGCTTTCATTAAGGCCACTGCGACCTCTTCGCCGATGTGGTCGGAAACAATGATCAACGGAATGTCCTGTCCGCTGGTTCGCCATACCGACATTACTTCCTTGGTGGGGAAACCGGATAAATTGTGATCGGATAGAATCACATCCCAGTCACCGGCAGCGAGGGCAGCCTGCATCGCCGCAGCAGTTTCGACTCGCTGGCAATCAGCCTCAAAACCACCTTCCCTGAGGGCCTCCAGAATCAGTTCGGAATCATCCGCGGAATCTTCCACCATCAGAACGTGCAGTATTCTTCGTTCCATGTCATCAGGATGGTCTGCTGTCGGCATTATCCCTGCGTTCGCTTTACCCAAGCCGTCTCCTGTCAGTTGTTGTTCTCTCCCAAGCGTGCGCTGGAACGACAAATAAGCAGTTGCATTTTCATTGTCGTTGGCATCAGGCCAAGGTCGCGACCCTGTTCCCTTGTGGTTCAGCATGTTAGCGGTTTCTATCGTGCCTGTAAATTTCCCCGCATTCCCCGGTTGGACGCATGCTAAAGAAATCGAGATGTCTGCCGATAAACTGTTGGATAAGGGGTCAAGCATGATTTGCTCACCGATTGCTCATGGGTTGCTCGACCTGAAGTATCAAGGTCCGTTTTTCAATACGACAAGGGATAGACGGAAATCCATGCTCCGTATAAACATGTGTGACTCGATGGGTGGTTTTCCTGCCATGTCGGTGGAAGTCCGGAAGCAGTCTCAATGTAGTTTCAGGGAGTAACAGTGCAGGAAATATTTCTCGGCCGGCAGCCCATTCTCGACCGCAACCAGTACCCGGTTGCCCACGAACTGCTGTTCCGTTCCGGCCATACGGCCCACGCAGGGGTCATCGATGGGGTCTCCGCCTCGGCCAGCGTCATCGTCAATACCTACGCGGAACTGGGAATCCAGAATGTGCTCGGCAAGCAGCGCGGCTTCATCAACGTCAATGCCGAACTATTGATGAGCGACTTGATCCAGTTGTTGCCGAAAAGTCAGGTGGTGCTGGAGCTGCTGGAAACAATAGAAATCACCGACGAGATAGTGCGGCGTTGCGGTGAATTGCGTAACATGGGCTATCAACTGGCGCTGGACGATGTGGTTGCGATCGATGACCGAACCCGATTGTTGCTGCCGCTGATGAATGTGGCAAAAGTGGATTTGCTGCGGATCGAGACGGATGCGCTGCCGCATCTCGTTGATTCCCTGAAATCCTGGCCGCTATTGCTGCTGGCAGAGAAGGTGGAAAGCGTAGAACAGGCCATGCACTGCATGGCGCTGGGTTTCGACCTGTTCCAGGGCTATCATTTTGCGCGCCCGCAGATCGTTGCCGGAAAACGCGCCGATCCTTCGCAAATGGGGTTGCTGCGGTTGCTGGGTCTGGTTATGGGCGATGCCGATACGTCCGCCATCGAGCAGGAGTTCAAACGCCATCCGAGCCTGGTTTATGGGCTGATGCGCATGGCGAATTCAGTCGCCTGCGGCCTGAGGCATAAAATCGGTTCGCTGCGGCAGGGTATCATGGCGCTTGGTAGGAAACAGTTGCAAAGATGGGTGCAACTGCTGCTGTATACGGTGGATAGTAGTGACTCTCAGGGGATGAGCGCCCTGATGCAATTGGCGGCCACGCGCGGCAAGTTGATGGAGTCAATTGCCACAGTGGAACGGCCCGGCGACAAGCAATATCAGGAGAGCGCTTTCATGACGGGCATCCTGTCGCTGCTCGACGCGCTACTGGGTATGCCATTGCCGGAAATCATCAGTCAGCTCAATCTGACGGACGAAATAAAAGTGGCGCTGCTGTTCCGCAAAGGAAATTTGGGGAACCTGTTGCTGCTGTTGGAAAAGAAGGAAGGGAACGACATCGAAACAGTTTCTGCCATGCTGGCGGAACTGGGGTTCATGAGCATGGGCGAGCTGGTCATCGCGGAGCTGGATGCGCTGCGTTGGAGCAACGGACTTGATGAGGTTTCCCGATAAATAATTCCAGGGAGTAACAATGCAGGAAATTTTTCTTGGCCGCCAACCGATACTTGATCGCAACCACGATCTGGTTGCCTATGAGTTGCTGTTCCGTTCCGGTCAGACTACGCAAGCCGGAATCGCTGACAATGTTTCGGCTTCGGCCAGTGTCATTGTCAATGCCTATGCAGAGCTGGGGATCCAGAACATGCTTGGCAAGCAACGCGGTTTCATCAACGTTGATGCCGAACTGCTGATGAGCGACATGCTGCATCTGCTGCCGAAAAGCAAGGTGGTGCTGGAGTTGCTGGGAACGATGGAAATCACCGCTGAGGTGGTGCGGCGTTGTGGCGAACTGCGCAGCATGGGCTATCAGCTGGCGCTGGACGATATAGGCGAGGTCAGCGACCGGATCAAGCCGCTGCTGCCGCTGGTGAATGTGGTGAAAGTGGATCTGCTGCAGATGGAAGCCAACATGCTGCCGGATATCATCCATTCGCTAAAACCCTGGCCGCTATTACTGCTGGTAAAGAAAGTGGATAGCGTGGAACAAGCAAGGAGCTGCATGAAACTTGGCTTCCATCTGTTCCAGGGTTACCATTTTGCGTGCCCTCAGATCATTTCCGGAAAACGTGTTGATCTTTCGCGCGTGGGATTGATGCGGCTTCTGGGACTCATTATGCAAGATGCGGAAGTCGCCGACATCGAGGAGGAATTCAGGCACCATCCGAATATGACATACAATCTGATGCGCATAGTGAATTCGGTCGCCAGCGGCCCGCCGCATAAAATTGGTTCATTGCGGCAGGGGATCGTGGTACTCGGCAGAAAGCAGTTGCAAAGATGGGTGCTGCTGTTGCTGTATACGGCGGGTAGAGGCAGCAGCCAGTTGGTGAGTCCGCTGATGCAGATGGCGGCCACCCGTGGCAAACTGATGGAATTGATCGCCATAGCGGACCGGCCCTACGACAGGGATTACCATGAGCGCGCTTTCATGACCGGCATCCTGTCGCTGCTCGATACTCTGCTGAGCGCGCCGCTGCTGGAGATCCTCGACCAGCTCAATCTGCTGGATGAAGTAAAAGCGGCGCTGCTGTCGCGGGAAGGGCGTTTGGGGCAACTGTTGACGCTGCTGGAAAAGAAGGAAGGAAATGACAGTAAAACCGTTTCCTCCATACTGGCAGGGCTGAGTTTTCTGAGTCTTGGCGAGTTGATCACGGCGGAGCTGGAAGCAATCTGCTGGGCCAACGGACTTGATGAAATCTATCATTGATTGTTTTGCATGCAGCATGCTGCTGTCCGGGCGTAAATTTGAAAGCTGCTCGGCACAGATTTCGGGAGTAAGAAAGTGCAGGAAATTTTTCTTGGCCGGCAACCGATACTTGATCGGAATCAGAATCTGATCGCTTACGAACTGCTGTTCCGTTCCGGTTTTACCGCAGATGCTGGTGTTACCGACGACATTTCCGCCTCAGCGAGTGTCATCGTCAACGCCTATGCGGAACTGGGGCTCGCAAATGTGCTCGGCAAGCAGCGCGGCTTCATCAATGTCAACGCCGAATTGCTGATGAGTGACATGATCCGTCTGCTGCCAAGGAATCAGGTGGTGCTGGAACTGCTTGAGACGATAACAATCACTGATGAAGTGGTGCAGCGCTGCGGCGAGCTCCGCAGTCTGGGCTATCAGTTGGCGCTGGATGACGTGATCGAGATCACCGGTCCGATCAAGCGCTTGCTGTCGCTGGTCAACGTGGTAAAAATAGATCTGCTGCAGACCAGTGCGCAGGCGCTGCCGCAACTCATCAGCTTCCTGAAATCCCGTTCAGTGTTGCTGCTGGCGGAAAAAGTGGAAAGCCTGGAACAGGCCCAGCATTGCATGGCGCTCGGTTTCGATCTGTTCCAGGGCTACCATTTTGCGCGCCCCCAGATTATTTCCGGGAAGCGTGCGGATACTTCGCACTTGGGGTTGCTGCGGCTGCTGGGGTTGGTCATGAGTGATGCCGAGACCGCCGACATCGAACAGGAATTGAAGCACTATCCGACCCTGACTTTTAATCTGGTACGCATGGTGAATTCGGCCGCGAGCGGCCTGCCGCATAAAATCGGCTCGCTGAAACAGGTGATCGTGGTACTCGGCAGAAAGCAGCTGCAAAGATGGGTGCAACTGCTGCTGTATACGGCGGGCAGAACCGATTCACAGATGATGAACGCGCTGATGCAGACAGCGGCCACCCGTGGCAAGCTGATGGAGTTGATTGCCATAGTGGAACGTCCCCATGATAAGCAATATCACGAGCGTGCTTTCATGACCGGCATCCTGTCGCTGCTCGATACCCTGCTGGGCATGCCGTTGCCGGAAATCGTCACTCAGATTAGTCTGGCAGATGAAGTAAAGCTGGCTTTGCTGTCGCGGCAGGGAAATCTGGGCCGCCTGCTGCTGCTGCTGGAAAAAAAGGAAAGAAACGACATTGAAGCCGTTTCTGCCACGCTGGCGGAAATGGGTTTCATGGGCATGGGCGAGTTGATCACTGCGGAACTGGACGCGATACGCTGGTCCAATGGACTCAATGAAGCCCGTCACTGATTAAGAAGGCGCACTGCAATTCTCCGGCAAGCTGTAACCGTGCCCGCATGGAACCTATTTAGAGATCCCCTTGTCGATTTCAGGTCTTTTGGTAGGAGCGCCTTCAGGTGCGAAAGATCCCTGCATCGTCCCTGAAGGGATTCCTACACCCGCAAAGATTTCTGCATCGCCCCTGAAGGGGCTCCTACACTCGCAAAAGACCCCCTGTACCATATCCCAGGAGGGGCTCCATTCGTTATCCCAATTTCATCTTTCCGTACAGGAACGTTTGCAGGTGCAAGCGGTGATTTGAAATATTTTCTAAAGTTTTAATTTTTACTGCCGCTAGTTGTCAGCAAGCCAATTTTTCGCCTGCGGCCATATGTGACTATTGATGGTCATAGCGAAAGAAAAATGCGAGGGCGTAATGACGGAACCACAAAATCCAGAGATGCAGACCTGCCTTGATCCTGCCACTCAGGAGATGAGGATATTCTGCAATTCCCAGTTGGATGATTATTTTGCGGGAGTCAAGGGCGAGTTGAGCCAGGTGGAAAGACTGGTGGGTGATGCGGTCAGCGACTTGGTCGCCAGCTTCAAGTACATCAGCAAGTTGGCCCATTCTCAGCAGGAGATATCACTGTCGATTGCACAATCGGCAGTAGGTGCAGAGGGAAGCAGCGCTGGCGAATCGGTGGAACATTTGTTGGAGCGGCAACAGGCGATCATCAATCAGATTGGGCAGGAAGTGGATACAGCGGTGACTTCCATGCAGTTCGGCGATCTGGCAACCCAGTTGCTGAACCATACCATGACCCGCATTGAGGCCCTTGGCACAGCGCTGCAGCGGGTAGATGCACAGGATGTGACGGCAGGTGGCGACACGGTTTACAAGCCGCACCGGTTTCACGAAGGAGTTGCCAAGGCAGTGACGGCAGCCAATGCGGTTACCCGGGAAAAACCGGTGGGACAGCAAGGTATGAGCGCGGGCGATATCGATTTATTCTAAACCAACGGGGCGTAATGCCTCGATAAAATAAAAGTGACTGAGGAGTAACGAGCATGGCAAAGACGATTCTCGCAGTAGATGATTCCGCTTCTATCCGTGCAATGGTGTCCTTTACGTTGAAGGGTGCCGGCTATGTGGTGGTTGAGGCGGTGGATGGTCAGGATGCGCTCGACAAGGCCAAAAGCAATAATGATGTTCACCTGATCCTGACCGATCTCAACATGCCGCGCATGGATGGATTGACCTTGATCAAATCATTGCGCAGCCTGCCGCGTTACCGGACCGCACCGATCCTGATGCTCACCACCGAATCGAGCGATGTGATGAAAGCCCAGGGTCGTGCCGCAGGGGCTACTGGCTGGATGGTCAAGCCATTCGATCCGAAGAGACTGCTGGAAGTGATCAAAAAAGTTCTTGGCTGAATGGAGAGTTTCAGACCTCCTTCTCCCCTTTAACTGTGGTGAAGTTGCGCTGAATTTGAGCAGCTGGAATTGGTGGGTATTTCCGCCTCTATTCCACAGTTCCTACGCCCCCAGGTAGGAACACACTGACATCCGTAAAATTTTAAAACGAGGCAGCGCGTGACTACAGACATGACCCAGTTTTACCAGGTGTTCTTTGAGGAAGCTGCAGAACTCCTGGCGGAAATGGAAACCCGTCTGTTGGGGCTGGATCTCAATGCACCCAGCATAGAAGACCTGAATGCCATTTTCCGTACCGCTCATTCGATCAAGGGCGGCGCCGGAACTTTTGGCTTTTCCGACATGACCGATCTGACGCATGTGCTGGAGTCGTTGCTGGACCGGCTGCGCAAGGGCGAGCTGGCAGTGCGCAGCGAAATGATAGATATATTTCTCAGCGCTGGCGACATCCTGAAAGACCAGCTTGCGGGTCATCGCGGTGATGGCAAAGCAGATCCGGCCGCCGCTGCCGCCGCGTGCGTAGAGCTGAAACGGCTCGCTGCCGGAGATGCCCCCGCTATAACGCCTGCTGCACCTGCTGCTGCACCTGCACCTGCACCCATGGCGGCGCAGCCTGCCGTCGAGCCGGCTGTCTCCACAGATAAAATTTACCGTATCGAGTTTCCTGGCGAAGGCATCAGCGTCCAGGTCATGGGCAATCTGCTTACCAATCTCGGGCAGATGGGTGCCCTGCAGAATTTGAGCCAGCCAGCGGAAAAAGATGCAGCGCAGCAGTGCGTGCTGAAACTTGCCACCGATGCCAGCGAGGAAGACATCTGGGAAGTATTGGCTTTCATGGTGGATGTCAGCAACCTGAACATTGCAGTAGAAGCTCCCGCCAGCGAAGCGCAACCAGAAAACGCAGCTTCCGAGGATGCCGGTTATGGTTTCTTCCAGGGGGCGCCGTCGGCCCCGGCCGCAACTCCGGTAGCTGCGCCGACAGACGAAGCGGCAGCCAAATCTCCCGGCAGGCGTTTAAGCGATGACCCCAATGTCGAGGTGACCCGATCGGGACGCCGCCCCGACGACAAGCTGGTAGTCAGCGCTGCCAGTGAAACCTCTTCGATCCGTGTGAGTATTGAGAAGGTCGATCAACTGATCAATCTGGTGGGCGAACTGGTGATCACCCAGGCCATGCTCGCCCAGACCGCGTCGCAGGTGGACCCGGTGATCTACGAAAAACTGCTCGACGGCATGAGTACATTGGAGCGCAATACCCGGGACATGCAGGAATCGGTGATGTCGATCCGCATGATGCCGATCAGTTTCGTTTTCAGCCGTTATCCGCGAGTGGTGCGGGATCTGGCGGCCAAACTCAACAAGCAGGTGGAACTGAAGACTGTCGGTGAAAGCACCGAGCTGGACCGGGGGCTGATCGAGAAGATCGCCGACCCGCTTACGCATCTGGTACGCAACAGTCTTGATCATGGCATCGAATTGCCGGAGAAGCGCGTGGCAGCCGGCAAGCCAGCCAAAGGCACCATTACTCTGCAGGCTTCACATCAAGGCGGCAACATCGTCATCGAAGTCATCGACGATGGCGGCGGGTTGAACCGGGACAAGATTCTGGCCAAAGCAAAAGAGCGCGGGCTGCCGGTGAAAGAGGACATCTCCGACTCCGACGTCTGGCTGTTGATATTCGAAGCCGGTTTCTCCACTGCCGATGTTGTTACCGATGTTTCCGGCCGCGGCGTCGGCATGGACGTGGTCAAGCGCAACATTCAGGGCATGGGCGGACAGGTGGAAATCGATTCGGCACTCGGGGTCGGTACCCGCATTTCGGTGCGCCTGCCCTTGACGCTCGCCATTCTTGACGGGCTGTCGGTTTCGGTCGGCAACGAAATGTTCATCCTGCCATTGGGTTATATCATCGAGTCGCTGCAGCCAGCCGAGGAGGATGTCAAGACAGTGAGCGGACGCGGGCGCGTGGTGCAGGTACGGGGCGAGTACCTGCCGGTGGTCGCGCTGCACGAAATATTCAATCTGCGGCCCAAGGTGACCGAGGTTCACCAAGGGATAGTCGTCATTCTTGAATCCGAGGGGCGCAAGACGGCACTGTTTGTTGACGCGCTGGTAGGGCAGCACCAGGTGGTGATCAAGAGCCTCGAGAGCAACTATCGCAGGGTGCAAGGCATTTCGGGAGCCACCATCATGGGTGACGGCAGGGTGGCATTGATCATCGATGCGGCCGGAATGATCGCGGCAGCACAGAACAAGTCAGCGCAGACGGTTTAACGGTGTCGTTGTCATTTGATCAATC
This sequence comes from Nitrosospira sp., assembly GCA_026399575.1. Classification (GTDB taxonomy): domain Bacteria; phylum Pseudomonadota; class Gammaproteobacteria; order Burkholderiales; family Nitrosomonadaceae; genus VFJL01. Next base: position 18,654 of record JAPLQS010000064.1, read on the forward strand.
TGCAGAGAATTTGAAATGAAAAGATACCTGTGCAATGTATGCGGCTATATCTATGACGAAACGGTGGGCGATCCGGAACACGGCATCCCGGCAGGCACCCGCTGGGAGGATATTCCCTACGACTGGGTATGCCCGGATTGTGCTGTGGTCAAGGCCGATTTTGAAATGGTGGAGATTTAGGTCATGCGGGCTGAACACAGTCTTATCGGGTTCACCCTGCCGGATGCCGAGAAATAATTGTAACAATGATTATTAATACAAGGAGCATGAAAAATGGCGACAACAGGAGCTGCTGAATCAGCCGACATCGCTGTCGGCCACATGGCTAACGAATTTCTCACTTTCCGTTTGGGCAAAGAGGAATATGGCATCGAGATCCTGAAGGTGCAGGAAATACGTGGCTACGATGCGGTCACCCACATTGCCAATGCGCCAGAATTCATCAAGGGCGTGGTCAATCTGCGCGGCATCATCGTGCCCATCGTCGACATGCGCATCAAATTCCAGCTTGAAAAGGCGGATTACGATCAATTTACCGTGGTGATCATCTTGAACGTGACCGGGCGCGTGGTCGGCATCGTGGTGGACGCAGTCTCGGATGTGATCAACCTGGGTGCCGAGCAGATGCGGCCGGCGCCTGAGTTTGGCGCCACCATCAACGCAGAATACATCATGGGTCTGGGCACGGTAGGCGAGCGCATGTTGATCCTGATGGACATCGAGAAGCTTATGAGCAGCAGCGACATGGGGCTGATCGAGCAGATCGCACATTGATCGAATACTAATTACCCGAACAACTGAAGGAGATTCCAATGTTTAGCAATCTGACCATCAAAGCGCGCCTCATCATCATCCTTTCCACCCTGTCGTTTCTGCTGGTAGGCATCGGCTTGGTCGGGCTGTTCGGCATGAGCAAGACCAACGAAGGCTTGCGTACGGTCTATGTCGACCGCACCATTGCGCTCGGGCAGGTATCGGATGTCGACACCACAGTATCGAGTATTCGCGCCTCGCTCAACAATGCGATGCTGTTCCCCAGCGATGACAACATCAACCGGCGGATGAGGGAAGTTGAGGAGGACACGGCGAAAGCGCAAAAGATCTGGGCTGAATACCAGGCCAGTTCTTTTACGCCAGAAGAGAGGGCACTGTCCGACAAGTTTCTTGCGGCCTGGACCAACTTCACCAAGCAAGGGTTCGAGCCGGTGATGAATCATTTGCGCAACAGGAACATAGATGAGGCCAAAAAAATTGCGCAAAACCAATTTGTTACACTGGGCCCGGCATTCCTGGAGGCATTGGGAGGGTTGACCCAGATCCAGTTGGATGTTGCCAAGAGTGAATATGACCAGGCAGTGAGCCGCTACGAGACCATCCGCAATGTTTCCCTGTTCGCCATCGTGTTCGGCATCCTGTTTGCAGGTTTTGCCGGATTCCTGCTGGTGCGCGGGATCGGCCGTTCGCTTACGCAGGCAATGGGCGTAGCGGAGGCAATTGCGGGCGGACGGCTGGACAGCAGGATCGATTTGGTGGGGCGCGACGAAGTGACGGAATTGCTGCGCTCGATGCAGAAAATGATCGAGGTGCTGAAGGGATTTTATGCGGCCCAGCTCGAAATGAAGAAGCAGCATGATGCCGGATTGATCAGTTACCGGATTGCGGCTGACAGGTTCTCGGGCAGCTATGGCGAAATGGCGACGATGACCAACGAACTGGTCGGCGCGCACATTGCGGTGAAGATGAGGATCGTGGAAGTGGTCACGCGCTATGCGCAGGGTGATCTGTCGGTGGACATGGACCGATTGCCGGGCGAGAAAGCCAGGATTACCGAAGCGATGGACGGAGTCAAGACCAGCCTGCAGGCGATCAACGCTGAAATCAAGGGGCTGGTGGATGCGGCGCTGGTGGGCAACTTCGCCAAACGCGGTGATGTGGCGCGCTATCAGTACGAATTCAAGGTCATGGTTGACGGGCTGAATCAGTTGATGCAGACCAGCGAAACTGGTCTGAACGAGGTGGTGCGGGTGCTGGGCGCATTGGCGCAAGGCGACTTGACGGAGAAGATCACCAACGAATACCACGGCACCTTCGGCCAACTGAAGGATGATTCCAACCAGACAGTCGCGCAGTTGACCCAGATCGTGACGCAGATCAAGGAAGCGACCGAGTCTATCCACACGGCCTCAAGCGAGATTGCGCAGGGCAACACCGATCTGTCGCAACGCACCGAAGAGCAGGCCTCTAGCCTGGAAGAAACCGCTTCCAGCATGGAAGAGCTGACCTCGACGGTGAAACAGAATGCGGAGAACTCACGCCAGGCCAACCAGCTCGCCATCGGCGCCAGCGAAATCGCTGTCAAGGGCGGCAACGTGGTCAGTCAGGTAGTCACCACCATGTCCTCGATCAACGACAGTTCGAAGAAGATCGTCGACATCATCAGTGTGATCGACGGCATCGCATTCCAGACCAACATCCTGGCATTGAACGCCGCGGTGGAAGCGGCACGTGCGGGCGAACAGGGCCGCGGTTTTGCAGTGGTTGCAACCGAAGTGCGCAATCTGGCGCAACGCAGTGCGGCCGCCGCCAAGGAGATCAAGGAACTGATCAGTGATTCGGTGGAGAAAGTCGGCTCGGGCACCAAGCTGGTGGATGAGGCCGGAAAAACGATGGAAGAGATCGTCACCGCGGTGAAACGCGTGACCGACATCATGTCCGAAATCACTGCGGCATCGCAGGAGCAGAGCGCGGGCATCGAGCAGGTCAACCAGGCGATCACGCAGATGGACGAAGTTACACAGCAGAACGCGGCACTGGTGGAGCAGGCTGCAGCCGCCGCCGAGTCGATGCAGGAACAGGCCGAGAGTCTGGCGCGCGCGGTGGCGACGTTCCGTCTGGAACGGGCAGCACCGGGAATGGCTGGCGCAGCGCATGCAGCGGAACGGCGCACTCCCAGTCGTGCGACCAACGTCGGCCGCTTGCCTGCGGGCAAGGCTCCAGGCAAGAGCAAGAGTGTCGCGCGTCCCGCATCCGCCAAATCAGCAGGGGATGGCAGTGCAAAAACCGGCACCGATGATGAGTGGTCCGAATTTTAGGCCGGGTGATGTACAAATTTGCCGAAACGTAATTTGGTAGGAGCGGCTTCAGCCGCGAATGCAGCAAGTGCGCAGGGGTATGGATTATTTTCGCGGCTGGAGCCCCTTTTGGGGGCGATTAGTCTCGTGCGTGTAAATGATAACGAACCAATGAGAGGATAGGGAAATGCGTATAAACATGCCGGTAACCAATGTCGAGAAGGAAATGAAGGATGGCACTTTCCTCGTTTCCAAGACCGACACCAAGGGTCTGATCCGCTATTGCAACCAGAACTTCATCGACATGAGCGGTTACGACGAGAAAGAGTTGATCGGCTCGCCGCACAACATTGTCCGGCATCCGGACATGCCGCCGGCGGCGTTCGAGGATTTCTGGAATACCTTGAAGCAGGACCGGCCCTGGAGCGGAATGGTCAAGAACCGCAGCAAGGATGGCAGTTTCTACTGGGTTTATGCCAATGCCACACCGATCAGGGAAAGCGGGCAGGTGGTCGGCTACATGTCGGTGCGCAGCAAGCCGAACCGGGAGCAGATCCGGGCCGCGGACGAGCTCTACCGCGATATGCGTGAAGGCAAGGCAAAATTCCGCGTGGTGGCAGGGAGTCTGGTTGCAGCCGGCATGCTGGGCAGACTGAAGCACAAGCTGAAGAGTATCAGCGTGCGTACGCGGATTTTCAGCATCATAGGTTTCCTTTCGGCAGCCCTGGTCGGAGTAAGCGCCATTGGAATTGTCGGCATGAATCAGGCCAACGAAGGGCTGCGTACGGTCTATGTCGATCGCACCATTGCGCTCGGGCAAATATCGGATGTCGACACCACAGTAGCGAGCATCCGCGCCGGACTTAACAATGCATTGTTGTTCCCCAGCGATGAGAACATCAACCGGCGGCTGAGGGATATTGAGGAAGATACGGCGAAGGCGCAAAAGATCTGGGCTGAGTATCAGGCCAGTTATTTCACGCCGGAAGAAAGAGCATTGTCCGACAAGTTTCTTGCGGCGTGGACTGGTTTCACCAAAGAAGGGTTCGAGCCGGTAATGAATCATTTGCGCAGCCGCAACATAGACGAAGCAAAAAGAGTCGTGCAAACTCGATTTGGCACACTGGCTCCCGCGTTTCTGGAAGCGCTGGGAGGATTGACTCAAATCCAGTTGGATGTCGCCAAGAGCGAATATGACCTGGCAGTTGCTCGCTACGAGCGCAGCCAGACCGTAATGATCGCTGCTACGGTTTTATGTGTGTTGCTGGCCGGTTTGATCGGCATGCTGCTGCTGCGCGCCATCGTGCGGCCGGTCAAGTCGGTGATGGATGATCTGGCGAAAATGTCCGAGGGGAATTACACCAGTCAGATCAATATTACCAATAATGACGAGATCGGCGCTCTTACCGAATCGGTCAAGTCCATGCAGATCCGGTCCGGTGCGGATCTGGCCGAGACCCAACGCGTGGCTGCCGAGAGTCTGCGCATCAAGAACGCCCTGGATCAGGCAACTGCGGCATTGATGATTGCGGACCCCAGCGGCACGATCATTTACACCAATCAGGCGATACAGAAGATGATGAGCCTTGGTGAGGCAGCGTTGCGCAAGGATTTGCCGGGCTTCAATGCCAATGAAGTGCTGGGAGCAAAATTTGATATTTTCAACCAGAAGATTCAATTCGCAGGACTGACGCAGCCGCAACAGACTGCAACCAAAATCGGCGGGCGCTCCTACGTGCTGACAGTGGTACCGGTGATCAACCCGGAGGGTACGCGGCTGGGGACGGCGGTGGAATGGCAGGATCGCACTGCCGAAGTGGCCGTCGAGGAGGAAGTGGCAGACATCGTGGCTGCAGCCAGCAACGGCGATTTCAGCAGGAAGCTGTCGCTGGACGGCAAGGATGGTTTCTTCAAGCAATTGGCCGAGGGCATCAACGGTTTGATGGAAACCAGCGAGATCGGGCTGAACGAGGTGGTGCGGGTGCTGGGCGCATTGGCGCAAGGCGACCTGACGGAGAAAATCACCAATGAATACCATGGCACCTTTGGCCAGTTGAAAGACGATTCCAACCAGACGGTGGCGCAGTTGACCGAGATCGTGACGCAGATCAAGGAGGCAACCGACCTGATCAACACCGCAGCGAGCGAGATTGCGCGCGGCAACAGCGATCTGTCGCAACGCACCGAACAGCAGGCATCAAGCCTGGAGGAAACCGCTTCCAGCATGGAAGAGCTGACCTCGACGGTGAAACAGAATGCGGAGAATGCGAGACAAGCCAATCAACTGGCGGCTTCGGCTTCCGAGGTGGCTGTCAAGGGTGGCAACGTGGTGGGTCAGGTGGTCACCACCATGTCCTCGATCAATGACAGTTCGAAGAAGATCGTCGACATCATCAGCGTGATCGATGGCATCGCGTTCCAGACCAACATCCTGGCATTGAACGCCGCGGTGGAAGCGGCGCGTGCGGGCGAACAGGGCCGCGGTTTCGCGGTGGTCGCGACCGAAGTGCGCAATCTGGCACAGCGCAGTGCGGCAGCCGCCAAAGAGATCAAGGAACTGATCAGCGATTCGGTGGAGAAAGTCGGCTCGGGCACCAAGCTGGTGGATGAGGCCGGTAAAACGATGGAGGAAATCGTCAGTTCCGTAAAACGCGTGACCGACATCATGGCCGAAATCACCGCTGCATCGCAGGAGCAGAGTACAGGTATCGAGCAGGTCAACCAGGCGATTACCTCGATGGACGAGGGCGTGCAGCAGAACGCGGCACTGGTGGAGCAGGCGACTGCAGCAGCGGAGTCGATGGAAGAACAAGCGCAGAACCTGGCGACTGCCGTGGCCATATTCAAGTTGAGCGGTGGTATGAGCAGCCGGCCTGCAAGGGTTGCGCAGTTACCTTCCCCACAGCCTGCGAGGAAGGTGGCCGCAGCTCCCGCAGCCAAAGCCAAGCCGGCACTGCGGAACAAGGTGGCGGCAGCTGGTGGTGACGAAGACTGGGCAGAATTCTAGGCCCGGCCGCGCAGATTTGCTGAAATGTAATCTGGTAGGAGCGGCTTCAGCCGCAAATGCAATAGGTGCGAAAGAGATCATTTTCGCGGCTGAAGCCGCTCCTACGGGATAGTGGGCCCGTGATGGGATGTAGCAGCCCCTCACAGGATGAACGGTAAATTGAAGGGCCGCACTATCGCCATTTTCATGGCGAAGCCATTTCTACCGGATGATGAGGTCGGGATGCGCGTGTAGCAGTCCCTTTAGGGGCGATTGTCCCGCGCGCAGGTTTCTCGTGCCCGAATGTGCCACATCAGCAATCACTTTGATTGACAAACGGAATGCTCATAAAGAGCTTGTGAGGGAACACCATGGCCGAAGAAATACTGCGATCAGGAGGCGAGTCGCGCGAATTCGAGTTTTCCGCAGCAGATTTTGAACGCATCCGCAAGCTGATTTATGAGCGCGCCGGTCAACACCAGCAAGCAGGACATGGTTTACAGCCGCCTCGCCCGGCGGCTGCGGGCCAACGGTCTGACTCGTTTCAAGGATTATCTTGAGCTGCTGGAGGAGAATAATGCCGATGAATGGGAGGAGTTCACCAATTCGCTGACGACCAATTTGACTGCTTTCTTTCGCGAAGAGCACCATTTTCCGCTGCTGGCCGCACACATTAAAACACGCAAGCGTGGTCAACAAATTGAGCTCTGGTGCAGTGCTTCTTCCACCGGTGAAGAGCCATATTCCATTGCAATAACCATGATGGAAGCGTTCGGCACACTTACGCCACCGGTACATATTCTGGCGACGGATCTGGATACCAACGTGCTGGCCAAGGCGCAACAGGGGGTATACCCCATGGAGCGGCTGGAAAAGATGTCTGGCGACAGGATCAAGCGCTTTTTCCTCAAAGGCACCGGCAAGCATGCAGGCATGGCCAGGGTGCGCAAGGAACTGCGCGATATGATCACTTTCCGCCAGCTCAACCTGCTGGATGCATCCTGGCCGATACGTGGACCATTCGATGCCATATTCTGCCGCAATGTGATGATCTATTTCGACAAGCCCACCCAGTACCAGATCCTGCAGAAATTCGTGCCGCTGCTCGCGCATGACGGTCTGATGCTCGCCGGTCATTCCGAGAGTTTCCATCACGCGACGGATTTGTTCAAGCTGCGCAGCAAGACGGTTTACGAACTCGCGCAGAAATCGCGGGCGCAACATGGCTAACGGCTACGAAGAACAGCTTGCGCCGAATGTTTATTTCGATCCGCACTTCAAACTGGAAGCAGCGAAGATACTGCCGGGAGAATACTACGCTACCGGGCGCGACATGTTGCTGGTCACCGTGCTTGGTTCCTGCGTTGCTGCGTGCATCCGCGATCATCAGAGCGGCATCGGCGGCATGAATCACTTCATGTTGCCGGACAGCGCTGCCGACGATAACAGCCCGATGGGTACCTCGGCCCGCTACGGCACCTATGCGATGGAAATTCTGATCAACCAGTTGCTGCAGTTGGGCGCGCGCCGGGCAAATCTGGAAGCAAAGGTATTTGGCGGCGGCAATGTGCTGAAGGGCCTTACCGTGGCTAATGTAGGTCAGCGTAATGCGGATTTCGTGCTGGAATTCCTGGCTACGGAGAAAATCCGGCTGGTGGCGCAGGATCTGATCGATATCTATCCACGCAAGGTCTATTACTTTCCGAACAGCGGCAAAGTAATGGTGAGAAAGCTGCGTAACCTCCACAACACCACCATTTTTACTCGCGAGAAGGATTATGGTGCTCGCCTGCAGAAATCCGATGTTGGAGGCGATGTGGAATTGTTTGGTTAAATCAGCCAGTGTCAGAGAACCTCTGAACAAGATAGGAGCGTCATGAAAAAAATCCGAGTTCTGATCGTTGATGACTCCGCATTGATCCGGAAGATCCTCACGGAAATCATCAATTCCCAGCGTGACATGGAAGCGATTGGCGCCGCCCCCGATCCATTGGTGGCACGGGAAATGATCCGCGCGCTCGAACCTGACGTGCTGACCCTGGATGTGGAAATGCCCAAAATGGACGGGATCGATTTCCTGGAAAAACTGATGCGGTTGCGGCCGATGCCGGTGGTGATGGTTTCTACTCTCACCGAAAGAGGCTCGGAGATTACGTTCCGGGCGCTCGAACTCGGGGCGGTGGATTTCGTCGCCAAGCCCAAGATAGACATTGCCTCTGGCATGCAGGAATACAGCAACGAAATTGCCGACAAGATCCGTGCGGCAATGGCTGCAAAAATCAAACAACATGTACCACTTGCGGTTGCTCCGAAAAACAGCGCTGATGTCGTCTTGCCTGCGGTAGCAAATCGGGTTGCTTCCACCGAGAAACTGATCATCGTTGGCGCATCCACCGGCGGCACCGAAGCTATCAAGGATTTCATGGTTCAGTTGCCACCGGATTGTCCGGGTATTCTTATTGCTCAGCACATGCCGGAAGCGTTCACCAAGTCATTTGCCGACCGCCTCGACCGGCTCTGCAAAATCACTGTAGTCGAAGCGAAAGGTGGCGAGCGGGTACTGCCCGGACATGCATTCCTCGCACCTGGGCATTCGCATCTGCTGCTCAAACGCAGCGGCGCGAATTACGTGACGGAACTGAGCCAGGGGGAACTGGTGAATCGTCACCGCCCGTCGGTGGACGTATTGTTCCGCTCGGCTGCCAACTATGCGGGGAAGAATGCGATCGGCGTGATTCTCACCGGCATGGGCAAGGATGGCGCCGCCGGAATGCTGGAAATGCACCAGGCGGGGTCATACAATTTTGCTCAGGATGAGGCTACCTGTGTGGTGTTTGGCATGCCGAAGGAGGCAATTCTGCAGGGCGGGGTGGATGAGATCGTGCCGCTGCCTGACATGGCAAGACAAGTATTGCTGAGAGTTTCCAGCATGGGCAAGCACAGTCACCGGGTTTAGTGAAGTGTTGGCAGCCATTTTCCGGTTGTCGCAAGCAAAATACGCAGAGTCTCTGGCCTGTTGCGCCATACCACGATAAATTCAGCCGGCATCTTGCCGTGCCTGCCTGCTATAATCTTATTGTTTAACTGTATAGTTCCACGCGAAACGAGCGCACGGGTTCGGCTGATACCGCGGCTGGAAAATGGCGGCTTCCGGATTTGACGGGGGTTTGTGTTTCCAATCGTGGTGCCCAGAAGAGGACTCGAACCTCCACAGTGTTGCCACCGCTAGGACCTGAACCTAGTGCGTCTACCAATTCCGCCATCTGGGCAATGCCTGTATCCTGTTCAGGGTGCAGGGCAGAGGCGCAATTCTATAGGAAATCATTGCTTTGTCAATCAAGAAACAACCCAAACTGCGCGATCTGGATCCTCATCTTGAACGTGAGAAGGAGCGCTACGGCCATCCATTGCCAAGCCGGGAATTCATGCTGCAGGTTCTGAAAGAGCAGGGCGTACCTGTTACCGAGACTGCATTGCAGAGCCTGCTCGGGATCAACGCAGAAGAACACGAAATTTTCAGCCGCCGGCTCGCCGCTATGGTGCGTGAAGGCCAGATCATGCGGAATCGCAAGGGCGATATCTGCGTGGTGGAGAAGCTCGATCTGATCAAGGGCAGGGTGCAGGGCCATGCCGATGGCTTCGGTTTTCTGATTCCCGACGATGGCAGCCCTGATCTATTCCTGGGCCCCAAGGAAATGCACAAGGTGCTGCACGGTGATCGCGTGATGCTGCGCGAAACCGGTGTGGATCGGCGCGGACGCAGGGAAGGAACCATTGTGGAAGTGCTGGAGCGCGGCATCACGCAACTGGTGGGGCGATTACATGCCGATCACGGCATTCTGTTCGTGGAAGCGGAGAACCGGCGCATCAGCCAGGATATTCTAGTGCCCAAAGAGGAATCAATGAACGCCAAGGCAGGGCAGGTAGTGATGGTGGAGATCATCCAGCAGCCCAGCAAAAATGCCCAACCCATCGGCCGCATTATCGAGATTCTGGGCGATTACTCTGCGCCCGGAATGGAAATTGAAATTGCGCTACGCAAGTATGACCTGCCTTACGAATTCCCGCCTGAAGTGGAAAAACTTTCGGCCAAATTTCCTGCCACAGTGCTGGCAAGTGACTTGAGCGGAAGGAAGGATCTGCGTCATTTGTCGCTGGTGACGATAGACGGTGAGACGGCACGCGATTTTGACGATGCGGTGTACTGTGAACGTGACGGCAACGGCTACAAATTATACGTCGCCATCGCTGATGTCAGTCACTATGTGCGCCCCGGTGACGCGCTCGATCGGGAAGCATTCAATCGCGGCAACTCGGTGTATTTCCCGCGGCGCGCAATTCCCATGCTGCCGGAAGTGCTGTCCAACGGATTGTGCTCGCTCAATCCGCAGGTGGATCGCCTGTGCATGGTATGCGAAATGAATCTCGATGCTGAGGGCGATTTTCTCGCTTACCAGTTTTATCCGGCAGTGATGCATTCCCAGGCGCGTTTTACTTACACCAAAGTGGCGGCGATGCTGGAGCATCCTCAAGGCGAGGAGGCGCAGCAGTACGCCCAACTCCTGCCGCATATTCAGTTGCTCTACAAGCTATTCAAGGTGTTGCTGCAGGCACGGGAGAAACGCGGTGCGATTGATTTCGAGACAATCGAAACCCAGATGATTTTCAACGAACAGGGCAAGATCGAGCGCATCCTGCCGGTGAAGCGCAACGATGCCCATCGTCTGATCGAGGAATGCATGCTGGCGGCCAACGTGTGCGCATCGGATTTTCTGCAGCAGCACAAACAGCCGACGCTTTACCGCATCCACGAAGGCCCCACGCCGGAGAAGCTGATTGCCCTGCGCAGCTTTCTCAAGGAGTTTGGCCTGCAACTGAGTGGCGGGGATGAGCCTCATGCCAAGGATTATGCCCGGACGCTGGCTGAAATCAAGGACCGGCCCGATGCGCAACTGCTGCAAACCGTGATGCTGCGGTCCTTGCGGCAGGCAGTCTACAGTCCGGACAACGTCGGTCATTTCGGGCTGGCCTACGAATCCTATACGCACTTTACTTCACCCATCCGGCGCTACCCCGATCTGCTGGTGCACCGCGCGATCAAGGCAGTGCTGAACGGCGCCACCTATTCTCCCGGCGACTGGCATGAATTGGGCATGCATTGTTCACAGATGGAACGCCGTGCTGATGAAGCCAGCCGCGATGTGGAATCATGGCTCAAGTGTTTCTACATGCAGGACAGGATCGGTGAATGTTTCGATGGTGTCATCAGCAGTGTCACCGGTTTCGGCCTGTTTGTGGCGCTGGATGGTATCTACGTGGAAGGGTTGGTGCACATTTCCGAGTTGCCCAGCGATTATTTTCATTTTGACGCTGCCAAGCATATGCTGCTGGGTGAGCGCAGCGGCAAACGCTATCGTCTCGGTGACCGGCTACGGATCAAGATCGTGCGGGTTGATCTGGAAACCAGCAAGATTGATTTCGTGCTGGCCGGGAAAGGCGAATAGAGCCGCAGGGCAGACACAAACTCCGTTCTTGCTTTGCCAACGCTTGCCATATAAATGTCCAATATCCGCCTTATATTCGGTTTCCACGCCGTCACCAGCCGCTTGCGGCAGAATCCAGACAGCATCAAGGAGGTTTTTCTCGATGCCGCTCGCCACGATCAGCGTGCGCGCGATCTGGCGAAAATGGCCGAAACCCAGGGCGCTCGCTTGATCCTGTGCGATAGTGCCAGACTTGCCAGCATGGCAGGCGGCGCCCGCCATCAAGGGGTGGCAGCAAACATAGACGCCAGTCGCAGTCATGTGGACATCGAAGACGTGCTTGATACCCTCGTCGAGCCGGCGCTGCTGCTGGTGCTCGATGGGATTCAGGACCCGCATAATCTGGGGGCATGTCTGCGGGTGGCGGATGCCTTCGGCGTGCATGCCGTGATCGCGCCGAAAGACCGTGCTGTGGGACTCAACGCCACGGTGCACAAAGTGGCAAGCGGCGCTGCCGATACTGTACCGTATGTTGCCGTCACCAATCTGGCCCGCACCTTGCGGGAGCTGAAACAGCATGGCGTGTGGATCATAGGTACTGCAGCCGATGCTGACAGCAGTCTTGGTTCTGTCAAGCTGGCCGGCCCGATCGCCTGGGTGCTGGGTGCGGAAGGAGAAGGCATGCGGCGGCTCACCCGTGAAATCTGTGATCAACTGGTCGCCATTCCCATGCTGGGCAGTGTCGAAAGTTTGAATGTCTCGGTCAGCGCGGGCATTTGCCTGTTTGAGACACGCCGCCAGAGACAGGGTAAAGTTTCTGAATAATAGTCAGCCTGGCCGCAAGTGCGTTTGATATTTTTTCGTTAATTCAGTAGAATACCGGCCTCTTAGCCCGAATGTCTCGTGCCTCTGGGCATGAACATCCGGGTCCAACCCTTGCCTCACTGTGTCCGCATCACGGGAGGCTTTACCCTTAAGGAAACCGCATGCGACATTACGAAATCGTTTTTATGGTTCATCCCGATCAGAGCGAGCAGGTGCCCGCGATGATTGAACGTTACCGCAGCATAGTGACTGCCAAGAGTGGTCAAGTTCATCGTCTCGAAGACTGGGGCCGTCGCCAGCTCACCTATCTGATTCAGAAGGTTCACAAGGCGCATTACGTGCTGATGAACATCGAGTGCGATCAGGAAACCCTGGACGAGCTGGATCATGCTTTCAAATTCAACGACGCAATCCTGCGTCATCTGACCATCAGAATGGACGGCCCGGTGACTGCGCCTTCACCCATGATGCGCGAAGAAAGAGCGGCGACTATTTCGCCGGCAATGGAGGAAGCTAGAGAAACCAGTATTGCCTAATTTCAAGCCGGTTCAGTTAATTGGATTGTAACCAGACGGTAATTTGCGGCAGAATCGCCGAAATCGGCAAGCTGCGTTATACCCCTACAGGAGTAGCAGTGGCCGAGTTCAAAATCAGCCACATCTCCCGGCAAATGGAAGCAGGCCTGCCGCGCCAGGTGGAATGTGAAATTCTTGCGATGGCGCTGGCGCAGACAGCAAAAACTGTTTCAGGCATGGAGCCTGGCACCGCAGTGAAGCTGACCGGATTCCTGGCAAAGAAAAGCCGCATGAGTATGCAACTGGTGCTGCATGTGAATAACGTAGATATCATTTAATCTGGAAATAGGAAAAAAATCATGGCTCGTTTTATCTCAAGACGTAAAGACAGCAAGGACAAGGATAAGGACAAGAAAGCGAAGCCCCTGTTCAAGCGCAAGAAATTCTGCCGTTTCACCGCAGAAGGCATCAAGACTGTGGATTACAAGGACATTGAGATATTGAAAGATTTCATCAATGAAAACGGCAGGATCATTCCCGCCCGTATCACCGGTACCCGATCCCATTACCAGCGGCAGCTGGGTGTTGCCATTGAGCGCGCGCGTTTCCTTGCGCTGCTGCCTTACACCGACCTGCACTGAGGAGTGACAGCATGCAAATCATACTGATGGAAAAAGTTGTCAATCTTGGCCAGATGGGTGATGTGGTCAAGGTGAAAAACGGTTATGCGCGTAATTTTCTGATCCCGCAAGGCAAGGCAAAGCGAGTGACCGAGGCTGCCGTGGCTGAATTCGAGGCGAAACGCGCCGAACTGGAAAAAGCTCAGGCGGAAATCCTGGCCGCTGCCCAGGCGCGTGCAACCAAGCTGGAAGGGTTGATGGTGCAGATCAGCCAGAAAGCCGGAATGGACGGCAAGCTGTTTGGTTCAGTCACCAATGTGGATATTGTGGACGCTCTCAAGGCGCAGGGCTTCGAAGTCGAGAAAGCCATGATCCGCATGCCGGAGGGGCCATTGAAGCAGGTGGGTGACCATCCGCTGACTGTTGCTCTGCACAGTGATGTGCTGGCGCAGATCACTGTATCGGTATTGGGTGAAACCACATCCTGAGCACGTTTTTAGCCAGGTAAGGAAAAAGGGCTGATTTCAGCCCTTTTTTATTTTTTCTGTAGCTGCTGATGGTAGAATCATTTCGTCCTCTATTCGTCTCTCTGTGCACATTCCATGGTTCAAATCCTCTCCACTGTCAGCAACGACCAGCCGCTTGAATCCTACAAGACGCCGCCACATTCGGTGGAAGCCGAGCAATCGGTATTGGGCGGATTGATGCTGGATAATCATGCCTGGGACAAGGTGGCCGATGTCATCACCGAGGACGATTTCTACCGGCAGGACCACCGTCTTATTTATCGCCATATCTGCAAGCTGGTCGAACACAACAAACCAGCAGACGTAGTAACTGTGGCCGAGTCGCTGGAAACTTCAGCAGAACTGCAAAGCGTCGGCGGGCTGGCCTATGTCGGCGCAATCGCACAGAACACGCCATCCGCAGCCAACATCCGCCGCTACGCGGAAATCGTGCGGGAACGCTCAGTCATGCGCAAGCTTGCCCGGATCGGATCGGAGATCAGCGACGCGGCGTACAGCCCGGCAGGGCGCTCCGCCGCGAATCTGCTGGACGAAGCTGAAGCCAAGGTATTCGATATTGCCGAGGCGGGTGCGCGCGGAAAACAAGGTTTTACCGGTATTCAACCGCTGTTGAAGCAAGTGGTGGAGCGTATCGAGACGCTCTACAATCAGGATAATCCCAACGATGTTACCGGCATTGCTAGCGGATTCCACGATCTCGACCAGAAGACCTCCGGTTTTCAGCCAGGTGATCTGGTTATCGTCGCCGGCAGGCCATCCATGGGAAAGACTGCGTTCGCACTCAATATCGCTGAGCATGTGGCGTTGGTGCTGGAGAAGCCAGTGGCGGTGTTCAGCATGGAAATGGGGGGGACGCAGTTGGCAATGCGGATGCTGGGTTCGGTGGGCAGACTGGATCAACACAAAGTGCGCACCGGCCGCCTGCAGGATGAAGACTGGTCCAAGCTTACCCATGCACTGGGCAAGCTGAATGATGCGCCTCTATTCATTGACGAAAGCGCGGCATTGAATTCTCTGGAACTGCGGGCGCGAGCGCGGCGACTTCACCGTCTGCACGGTGGACTCGGCTTGATCGTGGTGGACTATTTGCAACTGATGTCCTCCAGCAGTCAGGGTGAAAACCGTGCCACCGAAATTTCGGAAATTTCACGTTCGCTGAAAGCGCTGGCTAAAGAACTGCAAGTACCGGTGGTCGCGCTGTCGCAATTGAACCGCAGCCTGGAGCAGCGTCCGAACCCGCACAAGCGCCCGGTGATGTCGGATTTGCGCGAGTCGGGTGCCATCGAACAGGATGCGGACTTGATTCTGTTCATCTATCGTGACGAAGTCTACAATCCCGAAACGCAAGACAAGGGGATAGCCGAGATCATCATCGGTAAGCAGCGGAACGGACCCATCGGCAAGATTGATCTTACCTTCCTCGGCGAATACACCCGATTCGAGAGTCACGCAAGATCCGGGCATTATTAAGCAGCCGAATGTTACATAAGTTCGAGTGACGATATTGCAAGTAACTCTCTACAATACTTCCGCCGCATAATCCGCCAGTCTGGAACGCTCCCCGCGTTGCAGCGTCATATGTCCGCTGTGGTTCCATCCCTGGAAACGGTCCACCACGTAGGTCAATCCTGAGCTGCCCTCGGTCAGATAAGGCGTATCTATTTGCGCGATGTTGCCCAGACATACCACCTTGGTGGCGGGGCCGGCGCGGGTGATGAGTGTTTTCATCTGCTTGGGCGTGAGATTTTGTGCCTCATCGATGATCAGAAACTTGTTGATGAAGGTGCGCCCGCGCATGAAGTTGAGTGATTTTATCTTGATGCGTGAGCGCATCAGATCACGGGTGGCGGCGCGTCCCCATTCACCAGCTCCGTTGTCGGTTTTGTTGAGCACATCCAGATTGTCTTCCAGCGCACCCATCCACGGCGTCATCTTTTCTTCTTCGGTGCCGGGCAGAAAACCGATATCCTCACCTACCGGCACGGTGACGCGGGTCATGATGATTTCCGAATAGATCTTGTGTTCGAGCGTCTGCATCAGACCCGCAGCTAATGTCAGCAGAGTCTTGCCGGTACCAGCCTGTCCCAGCAGCGTGACAAAATCCACTTCCGGGTTCATCAGCAGGTTGAGCGCAAAATTCTGTTCACGGTTGCGCGCGTTGATACCCCATACGTTATTTTTCGGCTGGGTAAAATCCGCGACGCTTTGCAGGATTGCAGTCTTGCCGTTGAGTTCCTTGACCTGGGCATGAAATGGCTGGTTGTGTTCCAGATAAACAAACTGATTGATCTGGAAATTTGCGCACAGTGGCCCATGCAGGCGATAGAAAGTATGGCCGGATTGCTGCCATGATTCCATTTCCTTGCCGTACTGGTCCCGGAAATCTGCCGGCAGTTCCTGAACGCCGGAAAACAGCAGATCGGTGTCTTCCAGCACTTTGTCATTAAAATAATCTTCCGCCGCCAGGCCTAGCGCCCGTGCTTTGATGCGCATGTTGATGTCTTTGGAAACCAGCGCCACCTCGCGTCGCGGGTAGGCCTCATGCAGGAATTTCACTACCCCTATGATCTGGTTATCCGCTTTACCACTCGCCAGCCGCGCGGGCAGTTCACCGTCGATCGCTTGGGTCTGGAGGAACAGTCTGCCGGTTGCGTCCCCGCTGCCGTGCGCTTCCAGAGAAATGCCGTCGTCAATAGCGGTGACCGCGCTGCTGACGATTTCGTCCAGAAAACGGCTGCTCTGGCGGGCATTGCGTGCCACTTCAGACATGCCTTTCTTGTTGTTGTCGAGCTCTTCCAGAGTAACCATGGGAATATAGACGTCATGCTCCTGGAAGCGGAACAGACTGGTGGGGTCATGCATCAGTACATTGCTGTCGAGCACGAACAACTTGAGGTTGGTACGCAAACGAGTGACCACCTTGGCGGGGGAGACTGGTTTTCTGGGGCTCATGGTGATCTTTCTTATGTGGCCAAGGTTCTTGCGAACTCCAATACTTCCTGCACATGGCCTGGAATTTTGACTCCACGCCATTCCCGCTGCAATACTCCACGGCTGTCGAACACGAAAGTGCTGCGTTCTATGCCACGCACCTGCTTGCCGTACATGTTTTTCATCTTGATGACGCCGAACAGCTTGCAGACAGTTTCATCGGCATCGCTCAGCAGTTCAAACGGGAAATCCATCTTGATCTTGAAGCTCTCATGCGACTTGATGCTGTCGCGCGAAATGCCGACGATGTCGCAGCCAAGCTGAATGAAATCGGCATAAGCATCGCGGAACTGCTGACCTTCGGTGGTGCAGCCGGGCGTGTTGTCCTTCGGATAAAAATAGACCACCAGACTCTTGCCAGCGGTTGCGGCGGATAAGCGGAATGTCTTGCCGCTGGTTGCGGGCAGTTCGAAATCGGGGACAGGCTGATTCAACATCGGGAGGGTTTCATCTTTAGAATTTTTGCGCTAACCATGTTAACAAAAAAATGGCGCAATGCAAGCGGGTGTCTAAGGCGGGCAATCTCTTTTTTTGCGGACTGCGTCCGCCCAGCAATTGGGCGTTTCGAACAAGCGTACCTGCTCCAGACTGAGGTGGTTGCCGTAATGATCCTGATAGGCGGCATCAAGTATCTGAAATGCGGTAAGCGCCAGGTTCTCTGCGGTAGGTGGCGCATTCAGCACCACCGTTTTGTGATTTGCAAGGGATTGTAAGAACTGTAATACGGGTAGATCTCCCGAGTACACCAGGAAAGCGTGATCCCACTCATCCACCAGTGCGGTTTTGGCAATGCGCTTTACTTCCGCATAATCCATCACCATGCCTTGCTCGGCAACGCCTTCGTCAGTGATAATGTCGCCGGACAAGGTGATTTCAATGGCGTAACGATGACCGTGCAGGTGGCGGCACTGGCTGTTATGGGAAGGGATGCGGTGGCCGGCGTCGAATTCCAGCCTGCGGGTGATTAACATTGACGGGATTGTAACATTGCAACGTACTTCCAAACTATTGAATATCGTCGATCACAGTCGCGACAATGCGGGGATGACCTACATTTACCCGGTAGTGTCGCGCCGCGCCGGCGGCGTGTCGGTAGGGGTTAATCTTAATCCCAACAATGCCTGCAACTGGCGCTGCATTTATTGCCAAGTACCGGAGCTCAAGCGTGGCGCGGCACCGGTGATTGATCTGGCCAGGCTGGCAGCGGAGTTGCGTACCTTTCTGCAAGAAATTCTGCATGGTAGCTTCATGCAGACGCAGGTGCCAGCGGAGGCAAGACGCATCAACGACATTGCTTTATCGGGTAACGGCGAACCTACCAGCGCCAGGGAATTTGAGCAGGTGATCGATCTGATCGGACAGGTAACGCGCGATTTTGATTTGCCCAGGGAGCTCAAGCTGGTGCTGATCACCAATGGCAGTCTGATCGACCGGCATAATGTGCAGGCAGGATTGCGACGGATGGCGGAGCTTAACGGCGAAGTCTGGTTCAAGCTGGACAGTGTCACACGTGCAGGCAGGCAGCGCATCAACAACACCCGCATGAGCTTGCAGCGGATGCGCGACAATTTGCGGCTGGCCGGGTCTCTGTGTCCGACCTGGCTGCAAACCTGCGTGTTTCAGGTCGATGGCATACCGCCGGTTGAAGCGGAAACCAGCGCTTATCTGGAATTTGTTACAGAATTGCTGCGAGAGAACGTGCCGTTGCAAGGGGTGCTGCTCTACGGGCTTGCACGCCCTTCGATGCAACCGGAGGCACCACGGCTGACAAAAGTCAGCCAAGCATGGATGGAATCATTCGGTGCGGAAATCCAAGCCCTTGGCCTCACCGTAAAACTCAGCCCATGACGCCCGCGCTCTATCCTGCTCGGCCGCGGCGGTGGGGCAACGGCAATGGAATTATTTCGATTTGGCGGCTTTCTTCAGGCTCTTGTACAAATCAGGGTTCTCGGTTTTCAGCAGTCCGGCCACGATCAGATCATCTTTCCTGATTTTACTCAGATCAATCTGTTCAACGTGTACCAATCGGACAAGCTCTCTCACCGGCCGTGGCATGTTACGCCCGCTCTCATAGCGCGATCCGCCGCTTTGGGTAACACCGACCTTGCTCCAGAAATCATGCTGATTGAGGCCCAGCTTGCGGCGTATTTCACGAGGGTTGGATATTTCTTCAAAGAGTTTCATGGTGCCTATCCTCTACAGTTATATTTATGGGACTATGATGACTGCAAGTCGGATTGAATATTCAAACCAATTCCCCCGATCCTGCACAATTATAAATCTAGTTGGTTTTTTTGCTCTGCGCAAGCAATAGAGACGATCTCTTTCAATTTATTAAAATTACTTTCTTATTATAATCGCATGTAGTATGAATTGAGTGTTCTTTGCGGGAATCGGGTAAAATTTGTGTCTTCTGATCATCCTTGACGGGGAATGTTGGCAAACGTGGCATTGATTGTTCAAAAATACGGCGGTACCTCGGTCGGCAGTCCTGAGCGCATTAAGAATGTTGCTCGCCGGATAGCAAAATTTCTATCCAAGGGTCACCGTCTGGTGGTGGTGGTGTCCGCCATGAGCGGAGAGACCAACCGCCTGATTGCGCTGGCCAAGGAGATACAGACCCATCCCGACCCGCGCGAGCTGGACGTCATGGTTTCAACCGGAGAACAGGTTTCCGTGGCGCTGCTGTCGATGGCGCTCATGGAGTTGGGGATCAAGGCCAGAAGCTATACCGGGGCACAGGTGCGGATACTCACCGACAATGCCCACACCAAGGCACGCATACTGAAGATCAATGAAGACAGGCTGCGTACTGACCTCGATGCCGGGTACATTGTAGTAGTAGCCGGATTTCAGGGAGTGGATGAAGCCGGCAGCATCACTACGCTGGGTCGGGGCGGATCGGATACGACAGCCGTGGCACTGGCAGCGGCGCTGAAAGCCGATGAATGCCAGATTTATACCGACGTGGACGGCGTCTATACTACCGACCCGCGCATCGTGCCCGAAGCGCGGCGATTGAAGACCATCACTTTTGAGGAAATGCTGGAAATGGCGAGCCTTGGTTCCAAGGTGCTGCAAATCCGCTCGGTTGAATTCGCCGGTAAATACAAGGTCAGATTGCGGGTGCTGTCCAGTTTTGAGGAAGAAGGCGAGGGTACCCTGATTACTTTCGAGGAAGATAAAGACATGGAACAAGCCATCATTTCAGGTATTGCATTCAACCGTGACGAAGCCAAGATCACCGTGCTGGGTGTACCCGACCGTCCCGGCATTGCCTATCAGATTCTGGGTCCGGTAGCCGATGCCAATATCGATGTGGATATGATTATTCAGAATGTTGGCCATGACGGACTGACAGATTTTTCATTCACCGTACCACGCAATGAATTTGTCAGAACGGTAGACATCCTGAAGAGCCAGGTGCAGCCTCATATTGGTGCCCGCGACGTGATCGGCGGCGACAGGATAGCCAAGGTATCGATAGTGGGCGTGGGGATGCGCTCGCATGTCGGCATTGCCAGCAAGATGTTCCGTACCCTGGCGGAAGAAGGTATCAACATTCAGATGATCTCCACCTCCGAAATAAAGATCTCGGTGGTGGTGGACGAGAAATATATGGAACTCGCAGTGCGGGTGCTGCACAAGGCTTTTGACCTGAATCAGGCATCCTGAAATCCAGTCGCAGGACGTTGAGAGGTTTGACCGGGGGGTTGTTAACCGCTATCCTACCGCCTCTTCTGTGGAGAGATGATCGGGTGGTTACGGCAATAGCCCGTTGTGCATGGCGCGCGCTTTGAGCGCCACAGACCGCCCGAACGTGAATTTCAGAGAAGTGGCCGAGCAGTCACGGCCGTAAATTTCGGAGAGATGGCCGAGTGGTCGAAGGCGCTCCCCTGCTAAGGGAGTATAGGCTCAAAAGGCTTATCGAGGGTTCGAATCCCTCTCTCTCCGCCAGTCTGATATAATTTTGCCAAGCACTAGTTTTCAGCGCCCGTAGCTCAGTTGGATAGAGTACTTGGCTACGAACCAAGGGGTCGGCGATTCGAATTCGTCCGGGCGCACCATTAAATCAAGGGGTTAGGCCGAAGGTCTAGCCCCTTATTTTTGGTTTTGTGCCATAAACGTGCCATTTTCCGGCACATCCACAACCCTCAAAGTGCAGAGGCGATCCGCATAGGGCGCAAGATGGTCAGCCGATAGATGCGCATAACGCCGCACCATCTCCGGGCTTTCCCAACCACCCAATTCCTGTAAGGCAAAAAGTGGCGTGCCATTCTGCACATGCCAGCTTGCCCAAGTGTGCCGCAGGTCGTGCCAGCGGAAATCTTCGATTCCCACCGCAGCAAGCCCCTTATACCAAGCCTTGGTGCTGACCTGGGTAATCGGCCTGCCCTTGAAGCAGAACACGTGCGTCGGATGTTTCCCAATCTGTTTGCGGATCAGCAATACAGCTTCGCGGTTGAGCGGCACCGCAATCGCTTTTCGCGCTTTTGCCTGATCGGGATGTATCCACGCCAGTCTTCGCGTCAAATCAACCTGTGACCACTGCATACCGGTGACATTCGCTCGCCGTAGTCCGGTGGCAAGGGAAAACGTCGCCATGTCTGCCAGATGCTCCGGTAAGGCCGCCAGCAGCCTTTGCGCCTCGTTGCGCGTCAAATAACGGATGCGGCGGGTCGGCTCCTTGAGCATTTTCACGTAAGGCGCGCGATCCAGCCATTCCCATTCGTTGACGCAGCGACGGAGGATGGCGCGCAGGACTTCCAGCACACGATTTACCGTTGCATGCGTAACACCCCCGGCCAGTTTCGCGTCCGTGATCTTGTCGACCAGGTCGCGGTTGATGTCATCCAGAAACTTGCCATGCAGAAAACGATCCATCCAGCGCAAATGTATCTTGTCTGCATTGATCGTCGCCTTGTGGCTTTGCTCTTTCAGCCATCGCACCACGGCCTCGTTCCAGGTATGCCGGGGTTTCACGCCCAGCCGGGCAATCTGCCACAGCTCTACCTTGAAGCGATCGTGGTACTCCTGCGCGAGGGTTTCCTCTTCGGTGCCAGTAGATCGGCGTATTCGGTCCCCGTTGGGGGCGATGACATCGATCCACCAGACCTTGCTGCGTTTGATAAGTGACATGGGTTAACCTCCTTTCCCAGCATCACTTGCAACGCTTGCCAAGGCATAGCATAAAGCGAGCGCAAATAATCGGCAAGATCTGGTTCGAGAAATACCCAGCACTTTCCGACCTTGGCGGCAGGCACACGGCCAGCTTTGGCGCGACGGCGCAATTCTTCTGGGTGCAGTTTGAGAAATTGGGCAGCTCGTTCAAGATTAAGTGTCTCCATTGCCGCCATCCTTCTCGTCCGGGTTCCCAGCTTGTTGTGGCTGCTGGGCCGCGTCTGGCTGGTCCTTGCGATTATCCAGCGTATTGAACCGTCGCCCCTTGAGTGCCACCTTGCGCTGGATATAACGCTCCATGCCGTCATGCTGCTGGGTGCGCGCAGAGTGGTAATTTTTGGCACGGTGCAGGAACTCACCCAGCCCCTCACCAAAATCATCGATCCCCTCGCGTGCCATAAGTGCAGTCACACCACTTAGCCCGTTCAGGAATATCCAGTCATCCCCCGGCAGGCGTTGCATCCGGAAGCGTTTTAAGCGCGGCTGATCGAACGGCTGGATGTAGGCCTCAGAAACGGATTGCCAGACAGGGTGCGTGGCCCAGCGGGTGCGGGTGGTGTCGTTGGGATTAGGGATGGCCAGGCGCAACCAGTCTTCTGTCAAATAACGCCACAGCACTGCCTGAGAATTCAGCAAGCCCGGCACATGTTCGATCCGTATCTGCTTGAAGATTTCACGGCGTAGCTGGAATTCCTGCCGCCATACTTGGTCGCCTTGCTGCCAACCCTGCGGCTGCCACAGCTCGTATAAATAGGTCTTGTGGGACTTGTATTCGATTTCCACGGTTTTTTCGTACAGGCGGCTGGATAGATCACCCCCGGCACCGACTACCCAGCCAGTGAAAGGGCAGGGGATGCGACGGTCGTAGTATTTCGTCAGCAGGTTGGCACGGGTCATCCAGCAGTTCTGATCCAGCCCGTCAAAATCAACCGCGCAGATGAAATCAAGAAACAGGTCTGCCCGGCTGATTGTTGGAGTTCCACCACACACGCCCAACTGTGCGATGACGCTGCACAGATCGGCGCTGGCTGCTTCCACGCCCACGGCGGCAAGGTATTCACTGGAAATCTGCACATGCGCCAATGGCAGGGCACTGGCGCGGGAGCGGCTGAGTTTGATCAGGTAGCAGTTATCCCTAAGGATGAACGGGAATCGCTTGGCGCCATGATCGGAGACTTCGAACAGGTGTTCGCCCGCTTTGAATTGGGCTTGAGACTGTTCTTTCTCGCTTTCTGACTGCGCCAGGAGTTTCAGCCTTTCCAGTTCTGCTTCCAATGTTTCGAATAGGCTGCCTGGAAAAGACAGATACAGGCTATCAATGCCAAACAACAACGGCTTGAATTCTGCTTTTTGACTGTTCTGTTCGCTTTTGCTGTTTGGGGATGCTCTGTTAGACGGCGGCGCATCCTCTGGATTATCTCCGCCGTGCTCCCGCCTGCCCGGTCCGCGCTGGCCGCGCTCCCGGTCGGCCAGTCGCACGGCTACGTTGGTTTGAGGTGCTTCGCTGTCTTCAGCGGGAACCACTGAGGCTAAAGTCGATGCTGGTTGCATGATGAATCTCCTTATCCATTGGCGGACATGCAAAAAGCTTTCCGCAACGGATAGGAATTAAATACATCAGCACCAGGCAAGTCACCCACCCAAAAAACGGGTTTTTAGGTGACTGTACTTTTTTTCATGTAGGTGTCAGCAAATTTACGCAGGGCTTTGTCATTGTCTCCGCTGTATAGTTGCAATTCTTCGACAAACAGCTGCCTGAGCTGCTTGTCATTCAGGCGGGTTGCGCCTTTTTCATGCAGGATTTCGAGCACCAGGCGCATTTTCTGGAAATTGGCCTGTTCGCGTTTTGCCATTCTCCTGTTCATCGCCGCTTTGAGCTTGGCAAAGAAGCTGTGGTCTCTGAGGAGTGCGGCCTTGCTGATGCGCTCGATTATGGATTTGCAGCCAACAACCGTGGGGTCAATGCGCACCGCATCGAACAGCGCCTTGTCATCACCAGCGCGGACGCGCCCAATTAATTCATTCAGAAAGCAACCGTGGTAGAGCACGCAGCGCAGGGAGTGACTTACAGATAGCATGGTACCAATGAATGCAGCCAGAATGGGGCGCATTTTTTCGGTATCTTCCTTGTTTGGAGCTTCCATGGCATTGAAATGCTTGTGCACCTGGTTGACGACACCCGGTAAAGCGCCAATCTGACCAGGGGTCTCAATAATCTGTCTGTGCCAGTTCGCGACTTGCTCATGGTCAGACAGTTCGAGAAATAAAAGGGCGATATGCCCCTCAATGGGAAGTTCGTAGAGATGGCACCAGCTGCACGGCTTGGAATCTTCGGCAAAGAGCCTGTTTTCTTCCTCAACGAGCATTTGTGTTACTTCATCGACCTCGGCGGAGAAAAGCGGCCAGAACCTGAGAAAATCCCGCAGGTCTTCAGCGGTGATGCCGTTAGCGAAAGAAGTTTTGTCCATGACACCACCTCACTATTTTCTGGCACTTTAGATCCCAGTATAGGTGGACATGCTGCCAATACAAATTTTTGTAGCTGCCCCGCTGTCGTGCGGGGTGGCTTGGATAAATAGCGTGGATTACCCTGGCACGATAACTTGCTTTCGGCCCACACCGGGCAGTTGGCGTAATTGCCAAAAGCATATGATGCGAGTAGGCTTCCGACCAGCGCTAAAGCTGTTAGCAAGTGTATCAAGCAAGTGCAGCGACTTTACAAGAATGTAAAAATTGGATTGCTAGCCGACCCGCCTGATTCGACCTGAAAGCGTAACCCATGTCCGTCCCGCAAACCGTCCTCACGCTGATTGAAAATTTCGAGCGCAATCTCGACGCGTACCGCACCGGGCAATACAATGAAACCCAGGTCAGGCGTGATTTCATCGACCCGATGTTCAAAGCGCTGGGCTGGGACATGGACAACAGCCAGGGCTATGCGGAAACCTATCGCGATGTCATCCACGAAGACGCGATCAAGGTTGGCCTCTCCACCCGCGCACCGGATTACAGCTTTCGCATCGGTGGCGCGCGCAAATTCTTCCTCGAAGCCAAGAAGCCTTCGGTCAATGTCAAAGAGGCTATCGAACCGGCCTTCCAGGTACGCCGCTATGCGTGGTCATCCAAGCTGCCACTGTCCATCGTCACCGACTTTGAAGAATTCGCCATTTATGACTGCCGCCAGAAACCTGACAAGAATGACAAGGCCAGCCAGTCACGACTGTTCTACTGCACTTTCCGCGACTATCCAGAAAAGTGGGATGAGATCGCGGCGATCTTTTCCAAGGACGCGGTACTTAAAGGCTCTTTCGACAAATACGCTAGCAGCACCAAAGGCAAACGCGGCACCACCGCAGTAGACAGCGCGTTCCTGGCAGAGATCGAAGGCTGGCGCGATCTGTTGGCGCGCAATATCGCACTGCGCAACACCAGCTTGAGCCAGCGCGAACTCAACTTCGCCGTGCAGCAAACCATAGACCGCATCATTTTCCTGCGCATTTGCGAAGACCGCGGCATCGAGCCTTACGGCAAGCTGATGGCCCTGCAGAATGGCGTCAATGTTTATGATCGCCTGCGCGGACTGTTCCGTGCGGCGGATGAGCGCTACAACTCCGGCCTGTTCCACTTTACGCAAGAGAAGGGCCGTGCCGGCGCGCCGGACGAATTGACGCTGCATCTGAGCATCGACGACAAGCCGCTCAAAGAGATTTTCAAGAATCTTTACTACCCGGATTGCCCCTACGAATTTTCCGTGCTCGGCGCGGACATCCTCGGCAGCGTCTATGAACAATTCCTCGGCAAGGTCATCCGCCTGACCGCAGGCAACCGTGCCGTGGTCGAAGACAAGCCGGAAGTGAAGAAGGCAGGTGGGGTGTTCTACACCCCTGCCTATATCGTGCAATACATCGTACAGCACACCGTCGGCAAACTGCTGGAGGGCAAAACCAGCAAGCAGGCGGCAGGCATCACCATCCTCGACCCAGCGTGCGGTTCCGGCTCATTTCTGATCGGCGCATACCAATACCTGCTCGACTGGTATCTGGCGCGCTATGTGGCAGAAGGTGCAGACAAACACAGCAAGGGCAAGGAAGCGCCCCTGCGCCCTTTTGCACAAAAAGAATGGCGGCTGACCACATCAGAAAAGAAACGCATTCTGCTCGAACACATCTATGGCGTGGACATCGACGCGCAAGCGGTGGAAGTCACCAAGCTCTCGCTGCTGCTCAAAGTGCTGGAAGGCGAGTCTGGCGAGTCGCTGAACAGCCAGATGAAACTGTTCCACGAGCGCGTGCTGCCAGATCTCGACCGCAACATTCAATGCGGCAACTCGCTCATCGCCCCGGACTTCTATGACAGCCAGCTTGACTTGGACACCGAGACCGCGCAGCGCATCAACGTATTCGACTGGCAAGCGGGTTTCCCACATATTTTCAAGGCCGGTGGATTCGATGCGGTGATTGGGAATCCACCGTGGGTATCTTTAACAGGAAAATTTGGCAATGAAATTTGCGATAAGAGCGAACTGGACTATCTACAAAGAATATTCGATGGGAATTCATATATGCCCAATATGTATGAATTCTTTATTGCCCAAGGTCTACGTTTGTCCAATAAAGGTGGAGTCTTTAGTTTCATTGTTCCAGATCGTTTTGGTCATAACAATCAGTTCAATTTTCTTAGGCGATCAATAGTAGAACGATCAACTCTTCGAGAAATTATTTACAACTTTCCGTTTCCAGGCATTACGGCGGACACAATGGTTTTTGTGATAGAACGTGGCGTACCTCAAAAGAATCACCAAGTTGTAATCGGTGAGTATGGAAAGAACGCAATCAGCCAGCTACAGTCAGAAATACTTAAAAATGCAGGGTGTGCTTTTCAATATTTCTCCAGCAGCAGCGAACGATCTCTTATCAATTCCTTAAAATCACGGCCAGGCGTTTTACCATTATCTGAAATCTGTGAAACAACTTCAGGCTTTGGAGGGAAATCATCAGAAATTTTCTCATCCAAAATTTCTTCATTGCAGCAACCGATTATTAAAGGTGATTGCATTGGACGATACGCGATTAAAAGCCAATATTGGTTTCAGTTTGTCCCATCAAACATAACAGGGCGAACAACTGACAAAACGAAGCTGGGAGCCACCCCAAAAATTCTTCTTAGAAAAACAGGAAACTCTTTAATTGCAACAATTGATACATCTGGCAAGTTTCCCGAACAGTCTTTGTATTTCCTGTTCAATAACAAAACACCAGTGGATTTTAAGTATCTGCTTGGGTTATTAAATTCGAAGCTATTGAATTTTTACTTTACTACGAGTGCGATCACAAACAGAAACAGTATTGCTCAACTAAAAAAAGTAGATTTAGATCAATTCCCCATCAAATATCTTGATTTAACCGAAGGTGAGGCACGCATCTCACACGACAAAATCGTCGCGTTGGTCGAAAAAATGCTCGCCCTGCACGAGCAATTCGCTGTCGCAAAGACCCCGCAAGACACTACGCTTCTGCAACGTCAGATCACCGCCACCGACCGGCAGATCGACCAGTTGGTATACGCGCTCTACGGTCTCACCGATGAAGAAATCGCTCTGGTTGAAAAAACATAGGGTGCATTGGCATTCTGAATCTGCGAGTCAACCACTCGAATACTGAACGCCAACTTGCGGCACTCAGAGGTCACAGCAGGGCAGCCAGGTCTCCGTGTTGCGCGAGGTCAAAGATAGGACTCGAGTGCGTCAAAGCTGACAACGTCAGAGGCTTGTATCGGCAGTCCCTGAAGGTATTTGAAGGGAACCGATGCACTGACAACCAAGGGATAGCGCACTCGAATTAGGTCAGCTGGTAGGCCAGTAAACGTGGCAATTTTGGCTACGTGTGTACGGAGCCAATTGCCCCGACGAATATGCTTGAACATATGGTCACCAGTATTACCCCGAAATCTCATGCAGACTTGAGCCATCTCTGCAATCGTTTTTGATTGCTTTAAGCGCTTGCATTCGATGGCGAGTACTCGCCCATCAGGATGCCACGCTAGAACGTCAATATCACCGAGATTCGGGATCTTGGGCGCGCCAAGTTGAGTCAATTTCACCTCCGTCTTTGCCCGCCACCCTCGTTCAATTAGAGCAGAAGCAACGCGATGTGCAAACTCTTTTCCCAGTAACTCCACTTGGGCTCCAAGAAATGACCGCATCTCCTTCGAACGAAAGACATCCTGGTCGAAGGTTGCATGCTGGATTGAATCAAGTATGTAGATAAATGAGTTGCGGAGCGTGCCGACTCCGTAGAAAAGCTGATTCTGGTCGTTCGTCTGGTAAACAATGAGTGGACGCAGGCTTAATGATAGGCGGCGCTGAAAGCGCCAAGGATATACATCCTTGGGTAACTCTGGCGACTGTGCGATCCATGTGACTCGTGCCGATAAACCAAACGTGTCTACAAAGGCTTCGACGTCCGATTGAGTCACGCCAGAATCTTTTCGAGCGGAGGCGAGTTCCTCAATGGTTGTCTCAACAATGACTACGCCCCGTTTAACTGCAAGTTCCTGCAATTCACCAACAATTTCCTGGAACGCTGAAAATGAGTGGCCATACTCCGCTTGCCATGCTTTGAGAAAGCTTGACGAATCAAACACGGATTCAGTCTTCTCTGTGGCCTCTTTCTTTCCAAGGCCAACCCATCTTTCATAGTCAGTGGCAGCTGCTGCATAACCCTTCCCAAAGGACTCTGCTATATAGGGGCGTGCAAACTGCGCCAGGATGTCAGCGTTGATAGAGTGGCTGCCATTGGGATACAAAGTAATTCCCTGGGTGGTGAAATCATAGTACACAGCGTCCGAATCGCGGCCGAGGTCAATTAACGCAGCCATCGTACCCACTAGCTCGTCTAACGAGTACTCATCAGGTGCGATTCCTGTAGTTGTCGGACACTCACAGATTGCAGCCTCTATGAGGGCGCGAATCGTTATTTTCAATTGAGCGCGCTCGCGCTCCGCCTCGCCCGCTGCACGAGTACCGTCGTCGACACCATAGAGTGCTCGAACGGCTCTTGCCGTAGAATGCCAACGAGTCTTGTCTCTCAATAAAGTCTCATGC
Organism: Nitrosospira sp.; assembly: GCA_026399575.1. Taxonomy (GTDB): domain Bacteria; phylum Pseudomonadota; class Gammaproteobacteria; order Burkholderiales; family Nitrosomonadaceae; genus VFJL01. Next base: position 47,955 of record JAPLQS010000064.1, read on the forward strand.
GAGTGTAATAACTCAGATATGAGGCATTTCCTGTCAAACCGCCTCAGAAGTATTAGCAGGCGTTCAACTTGGCATAATACAGCTGTATTGAGTGCATTCACGCTCGCCTCTTTTTCAAGCGTGATTGATTCCGAGAACGAAGGCATCCATGTAAAGGCAGACCCAGAAGAAAACAACATGTGCTCGGTCGGTGAGCGGTACACAGGCCTCGAGTCTGCGGCTAATAGGTAGTCCACATCATAGTGCATCCGAAAAGCATGAAGCACTTTCGCATCTGTCCCACCGAGAATGCTCATCGCCTCTTCGACAGGGTCAAGCTCTCGCGCCTCTACTGTATCTGCCAGTATGACAAGGACTCGAATCAGTTGCGATAGCAGAAGCTGTTCGCCCCGGTTCTGGACTTCGTTAAAGTTCTCCAGGAAGTGCGCGTCCGCAACTATCCTGATAGCAGAATCATATTGTTCCTGAATAATGGAGAGACTCGACTCTTCCCCGGCTTCGTCACCTAATCCGGTTTGTGGAATTGCGTTCTGAAAATCAATGATTACCTCAACAACTGCAAATTTGAATCGCAGTGCGTGTGTCTGCCTAACCAATAGGCTATGAAGCAGAAGTTGTAGAGCTTCCCAAAGTTTGAATACCGATTCTCTGACCGACCCATCATGCGGAGCGACAACGGTCAGCCAAACGATTGTACCGTGCTGTTTTAAACAAAAGCTCAAGACGCCGCGCGCAAGATGGTCGAGGCTGACATATGCGGGAACCAACCGAAGGGATTTATACACCGACGTCGCATTATTACGCTGAACGATTACCGATCCGTTAGTGAGCGTCATTTCACAATGCTCATCCACAGCCGCGCGGCGGTTAGCCCGATATTCTGCAACAAAGTTCGTTCCAATCTGAAGGTTGGTTTTACCCCGTTTTCACGGACACTTAGTTAAGAGCGTGTTGATGAATATTACCACTGTTTAATTGCCGCTGTTTTCGCTGGTTGTGAAACCGTTCGATGTAATCAAATATGTCGGATCTGGCTTCAGCTCTAGTCAG
>JAPLQS010000038.1 GCA_026399575.1 Nitrosospira sp.
GGCCGTAAAATCCATGGCAAAACAGCGCAAAAGCTGCCGGAATTTCTTCTCGCTGATTCGGGAACGGAAGTAGTACCTATTTTTAACATTCATCTCAAGAAGTTAGCACACTTTAATAAGTGCTTAACTTCCTAAGACCCTTGGCAATATGCGAACGTCGAGTTCAAATAAGAAAGCTAACAACCGCTTTTGACCTAAAACCTGTTGACAGCCGGGGTGGGTAAATCCCCAAACGGGTCTTCATTTCATGTTTGCGATTCTTTTCACAGCCGCCACTAATTTATACAATTTAACATAATATACATTATGAGCAATTACAGGATGGCTTCATTAGCGGGTTTTTTACTTAATTTGATTAAGAATCAATGAAATGACTCCGCAAGCGGCAAATGCCGGTCAGGCTAAGGCGCTGCGTGGGGAAACTTCGGGTTGTAGACTATCTCCCAGAGAAACCCGTCAAGGTCAGTGAAGTAACTAGCGTAACCACCCCAGTCGGTAGCCTGTGCCGGCTTGGTTACTTTGGCCCCATAAGAAGCGACACGTTGCAGCAGCGCGTCGACTTCAGCCGCAGTACGCACATTATGGGCCAGGGCGAAACCCGGAAAGCCGCTTCCTTCTGCGGCAAGCTCGGCGTCAGCCGCCAGGCTTGTACGCGACCAAAGCGCCAGTCGCGTCTGCCCGAGGGTAAAAAAAGTGACCGCTGGTGGAGACTTGAGTCGCGGCAGGCCCAGGCATTCCTCGTAGAAGTAGCTGGCCTTTGCCAAGTCGGCGACGCCCAGCGTAATGTAGCTAACCCACGGTTCCATATGGAAATCCCAGATTTTTCTTCATCGGCCCAACAGCAAAAAAAGCACCAGACAGAGCGAAACGGCAGTCGCGGTAACGCAAAACAGCAGTACCCGCCTGAGCTTTGCTTCAGCGGCTGAAGCGGCCTGTTCCAATGCCGCGACTGTCCTCTGCAGTTGCTCAGCCAATTCTTTGATCTGGACCGAATTCTGCGAAGCAGCAGCTTGCAGCTCGCTGATTTGCTGCTGCAGCGTCGGATCGGCCGTTGCATCGACCTTCTTTTTGGTGAATACCGGGGTTGCGACTGAGATGATGGAGCCCACGTGCGGGAGCACCGCCTTCAGCGCAGGAATCAGCCATGCGGCCATAGATGTATCCTTCTTGAAAAGATATTTACGACACTAGCCTAATCGCTTGATGTTCCATGGAATTATAGCTTCAATTCCGGATAAAATCAGCGCTGCTTCCGACTGTTTCGCAGGCTCAGGCGATGCCGCCATTGGCACCGATGTTCTGTCCCGTGACCCAGCCCGCCTCTGCCCCAACCAGAAAAAGCACCACCTGGGCAATATCCTCAGGTTCGCCGATGCGGTTCAGCACGGCCATGCCGGCCATGCGTTTGATGACATCCGCGCTTTTGCCGGTAGTAAAGAGTTCGGTATTAACCGGCCCGGGCGAAACGATGTTGGCCGTGATAGCGCGTGCGCCCATCTCTTGCGCGAAAATTCGTGTCAACTGCTCGACCGCGCCTTTGCTGGCGGCATAGGCACCGTAATTTGGCAGCAATAGTCGTGTGACGGTGCTGGACAAGGTGACGACCCGCCCGCCGTCTGCCAGCCGGGTGGCGGCTTCACGCAAGGCGTAGAAGACGCTCTTGACGTTGCAGCTCAAGATCCGGTCGAACTCCTCATCGCTGATGTCCGCAATCTTCTTGTACAGCAGCATGCCGGCGTTGTTGACCAGGATATCTACCCGCGCGTAGCGTTCGATGGCCGCATCAAACAGCCTGCGCACTTCGGCCGGACGGCTGACATCTGCCTGTACGGCCAGCGCTTCGCCGCCCGCAGCCGTAATCTCAGCGCAAACCGCCTCGGCGTCCTGCTGGCGCGCCACATAGTTGATGACCACTTTGGCACCGGCAGCAGCCAGCGTCCGTGCAATTTCGGCACCGATACCACGGGACGAGCCGGTGATGATGGCGACCTTATCCTGGAGCGCTGTCATGGTTCTGTGGGGGTAGGAAGGTTTGCAAGCGGATCAGCTAACTGATTGTTTAAATTGGCACCCTGCTCTATTCCTTGGCAAAGTTCAGCTCCACCCCGTTACCCGCCGGGTCTTTGAAAAACAGTTGGACCTTGCCGGTCAGTGGCATGTGGGCGGTTTCGAACAGGATGCCGTGCTGCTGCAGGCGGGCTTCTATTTCCTGCCGCCCGGTGCAGGTGAACGCCACGTGATCAAAGGTGGTAACGACATGGGTGAGGCGTGTTTCGCCCGGATGTGTCTGGCTCAGATGGAGAATGTCCTGCCCGCCAGCGTAGAGCCAGTAGCCGGAGCTATCCAGCGGCGGCCGCTGGCCCAGCTCAAGACCTACCACCTCACAGTAGAATTCCTTGAGCTGGTCCAGCAGCTCGCGTGGTGCGCGCAGGTTGTAATGGTTAAGACCGATTGTCGCCATGTGAATTCCTGGTTGTCATGACGGGGTACAGGCTGGGCAGCATTTTATATATTTATTGTCAATCAATGCGTTGCGCCGCTAACCCGCAGCAGTTTGGCAACTTGCAAATGTTCCCGGCTCAGGGCGAAACTCAGTGCAGTGCCGCCGGATTCATTGCGGATATTGGGGTTTGCGCCCTTCTGCAGCAGCAGCTTGACGGCATCAAGATGGTCGCCCCTTGCCGCCATCATCAGCGCGGTGGTTCCATTGTCGGAGGTCGAATCGATTTTTGCGCCGACACCCAGCAGCATCTCGATAATCTCCGTGTGGCCCTTGGTTGCGGCATATATCAACGGATTCCATCCCGTGTGATTGATTTCTGCGCCTTTGAGATAAAACTGCTTGGTCATGCCGGCCTCACCATGGTAGCTGGCGAGCATGATGGCAGTCTCGCCATAGTGATTACGCAGATTGGGATTGGCGCCTGCCTCCAGCAGCAGATGGATGAGCTGGCTGTTTTTATTCTGGACTGCGATCATCAGCAGCGTATTTCCGCGTTTGTCGTAAATATTGGGATCAGCGCCTTTCGCCAGCAGTTTGGTCAGATCGGCAGCATTGTTGTCCTCCACCGCCCAGATCAGGTCTTCATGGATATCTGCGGCGGCATGCAGCGGCAGATACAAGCCGGCAGCGAGCAGCAGAGCGGCGAGTAACTGGGGTATTTTGAGTGAATTGAGCATTCAGGCTACCTTGAACAATTTGAAGAAATTGCGGGTGGTTGCAGCGCCCACCTCGTTCACGCTGATGCCGCGCAATGCAGCGATTTCTTCGGCGACATGCCGCACGAAGGCGGGCTGATTGATTTTGCCACGGTGCGGTACCGGGGCCAGATACGGCGAATCGGTTTCCACCAGCATTCTCTCCAGTGGCATTCTTTTGGCAATGTCCTTTAGATTAGTAGCTTTCTTGAAAGTTACAATGCCGGAAAAAGAAATATAGAAATTCATCTCCATTGCCTGCTGCGCTACCTCCCAGCTCTCGGTAAAGCAATGCATTACCCCGCCGACAGTGTCGGCGCCCTCCTCCGCCATGATCCGCAGCGTATCCGCCGCCGCCTCGCGGGTATGGATGATAAGCGGTTTGCCGCATAGCCGGGCAGCACGGATATGCTGGCGGAAGCGTTCCCGCTGCCATTCCAGGTCGCCTTTGAGGCGGAAATAGTCCAGCCCGGTTTCACCGATGGCGACGACCCGGGGATGGCAGGCCAGCGTTGCCAGTTGTGCCGCCTGCGGTTCGACCAGATTCTCGTAATCTGGATGAACGCCGACCGACGCGAAAAGATTGGGGTGGGCTTCCGCCAGCGCCAGTACCCGTGGAAAATCCTGCAGATTGACGCTGACGCACAGGGCATGGCCGACTTCGTTGTCGCGCATGTTGGCCAGCAGTTCATCAAGATTGACGGCTAGATCGGGAAAGTCAAGATGGCAGTGGGAATCAACAAGCATGGGAGTGTCCCTTAACGGCTGATAACCTGCATTCTTCAGTCAATGCGCTTGCTCCGGGCAGGGGCGATCAGCATGGCGTAGGAAAGCAGCATTTCTTCCAGGAACAAGCGGGGATTGAGTGGATGCCGCGCCAGGCGCTGGGTCGAGACCAGGCTGCGCGAATAAGCGGCAAGCGCGCGCGGATCGATTTCCGATACCAATGATTTGATGGCGGCAAGCATGGGCAAATGATAGCGGACTTTGCCGGTAGTACGGAAACTCATCAAGTCATAGCACCATTTCTGCATCCAGTTGACCGCCGTCGGCAGATCGGATTTCTGCATTTCTTCGGCCAGCACGATGGGATTGAAACCGCCCGGCGTACCGATCTGGCGGATAAAAGCTGCATGTTGCGCAAGATAATCAGCGTCGTCGAACTCCAGCGCGGCCAGCGGCGCATAGCCGGCGGCGGCCAGGCTGGTTGCGGGATCCTTGACACCCTGCTGTTCAAGCCAGGCGATGGCGGTGGCAAGATCGGGCGTGGGCATGGCAATTTGCCGGCAGCGGCTGCGGATGGTCGGCAGCAAATCCTGCGGGCGGTGTGTCACCAGGATGAACAGGGTCTGCGGCGGCGGCTCTTCCAGATTTTTCAGCAAAGCGTTGGCCGCCGCCAGATTCATTGCTTCTGCCGGATGGATCAGGATGATCTTGTAGCCATTGCGATGGCTGGACATATGCACCAGGTCCGAGAGCGCGCGTATCTGCTCGACCACGATCTGTTTGCTGGGTTTTTTCTTCCCTTTGGCGCTGACCGGTTCCGGCTCGGCATTGCTGCCTGCCTCCGTCGTGGCTTCATCGGCTAACGCTGCCAAGGCTTCCGGTTCGACCAGACGGAAATCCGGGTGCCCTCCTTGCTCAAACCAGCCACAGCTTGGGCAACTGCCGCAGGCTTCAGTATCGGCGGACGGTCGCTCGCAAAACAGGGATTTGGCCAGATTGCGCGCAAATACGAGCTTGCCGACCCCCTTTCTGCCCTTCAGCAACAGAGCGTGACCGCGGGCAGCCTGGCTCTGCGTCAGCATCCGCCAGACAGCAACCTGCCAGACATAGATATTATTCATTAACAGATGGTTGAAATAATATCATGAAGCGATTCCTTAACTTTTTCCAGTGGCTGACTGGAATCGATCAGGCGTATTCGTTGAGGGAATTTATGCGCTCTTTGCAGATAGGCTGCCCGCACCCGCTGAAAAAACTTGTCCTGCTCTTTTTCAAAGCGGTCGGCTGTCTTGATGGCATTGACCCGTTGTCGGCCCAGTTCGACGCTCACATCGAAATAAAGCGTAAGATCAGGCTGAAATTCTCCCTGCACCCACCGTTCCAGATCATCCAGCCGGTTGCTGGCCAGCCCCCTGCCGCCACCCTGATAGGCAAAACTCGCATCGGTGAAGCGGTCGGAAATCACCCAGTCGCCCCGCGCCAGAGCCGGTAGTATCACCTTGTCCAGATGCTCGCGCCGTGCCGCAAACATCAGCAGCGCCTCGGTTTCCGCATGCATTGCCTGGTTGTTGTCGAGCAGCAGCGCACGCAACTTCTCACCCAGGGGTGTCCCGCCCGGCTCACGGGTCACCACCACGGTCAGTCCTTTGCCGCGCAAGAAATTTTCCAGCCAGGCGAGATGAGTGCTCTTGCCTGCGCCGTCTATGCCTTCGAGGGTGATAAATTTGCCTGGCGTCATTGCGGGTACCAGCGATTGGCGGGAAACCGTTCTCCAGCGCGCAGTTTATCTTATACTTGCCAGCGGTAACAGTCCTGGTGTAATCCGATTACTGGCTAAATCTGTTATCGTTGCGCCTTGCTCTTTTCCCTATCGCCTATGTTGCGCCTGACTGAAATCAAGCTCCCCCTGGATCATGCCGCAAGCGAACTCACGACCGCTATTGTGCAGCGCCTGGGAATCACGGCGGGTGAGCTTGCGGGGTTTTCGATCGCGCGTCGTGGCCATGACGCGCGCAAACGCGGTACCGTTTTCTTTGTTTACACCCTGGATGCTGAACTGAAGGATGCGGCAGCAGAGGCAGCGATATTGCAGCGCCTGCAAGCAGGTGGCCAAGTCTCGATCACGCCGGACATGCGCTACCAGTTCGTCGCACGCGCACCGCAGGCTGCGGCTGCACAGTCGCGTCCGGTCATCATCGGCACCGGACCCTGCGGGTTATTTGCCGGACTGATTCTGGCACAGATGGGGTTCCGGCCGATCCTGCTGGAGCGCGGCAAGGCGGTGCGCGAGCGCACCAAGGATACCTTTGGCCTGTGGCGACAGGGGCAACTCAACCCCGAATCCAATGTCCAGTTTGGTGAAGGCGGGGCAGGCACATTCTCCGACGGCAAGCTCCACAGCCAGATCAAAGACCCGAAACACTACGGCCATAAAGTGCTCACGGAATTCGTCAGGGCGGGTGCTCCGCCCGAGATACTCTATGTGAGCAAGCCGCATATCGGCACATTCCGGCTGGTGGGCATGCTGGAAAAAATGCGCGCAACCATTACCGCGCTCGGCGGCGAGATCCGTTTCCAGAGCCGGGTGGACGATATTGAAATCGACAGTGGGCAGATACGGGGTGTGATGCTGGCCGGCGGCGAGCATATCGCAACGAATCATGTCGTGCTGGCCGTGGGCCACAGTGCCCGCGATACTTTTAAAATGTTGCATGATCGCGGGGTATATCTCGAAGCCAAGCCTTTTTCCATTGGTTTGCGCATCGAGCATCCGCAGTCGCTGATAGACCGTTGCCGCTTTGGTGACAACGCCGGCAACCCGTTGCTGGGCGCGGCTGACTACAAGCTGGTGCATCACTGCACCAATGGGCGCTCGGTTTACAGTTTCTGTATGTGTCCGGGCGGCACTGTGGTGGCTGCGGCATCAGAACCAGGGCGGGTCGTAACCAACGGCATGAGCCAGTATTCACGCAACGAGCGCAATGCCAACAGCGGCATCGTCGTCGGCGTGACGCCGGCGGATTATCCGGATCATCCGCTGGCAGGCATTGCTTTTCAGCGCCAGTGGGAAGAGCGCGCCTTCGATCTGGGTGGGCGCAATTATTCGGCACCAGTGCAACGGGTAGGCGATTTTCTTGCGGGTCAGGCATCCACCGCGCTGGGTGCGGTGATCCCGTCTTACACTCCCGGCGTGCAATGGTGCGACCTGAGCAGCGCCCTGCCGGATTATGCCATTGCCGCGATACGCGAAGCTCTCCCCGTTTTTGACAGGCAGATCAAGGGGTTTGCCATGGATGATGCCGTTCTGACTGGGGTCGAGACGCGCACTTCCGCGCCGATCCGTATCAAGCGCGGAGAGAATTACCAGAGTCTGAATACCGCCGGACTCTATCCTGCAGGCGAAGGTGCCGGTTATGCGGGGGGGATTCTGTCCGCCGCGGTGGACGGCATCAAGGTGGCGGAAGCATTGGCGCTGCAGGTTGTTGCTGCCGCAGCGGCAACAACATAGGGTTAAGTAGTCGGTTTGAATGCATCCATCGGGATAGGCTGGTATCTGACAGCCAGAATTTCCAGTTCCTCGACCCCGCCCGGCGCATGCAGTGTCACCGTATCGCCTTGCCGCGCTCTGGTCAGCACCCGTGCCATCGGTGAAATCCAGCTGATGTAGCCGCGAGTCGTATCAACTTCATCGACCCCGACGATGGCTACTGTCTTTTCTTCGCCTGCCAGATTGGCATAGGTGATTGTGGCGCCAAAGAAAACCTGCGTCTCATCTTCTCTCGGGTTGGCAGGGTCCACTATCTCAGCCATGTCCAGCCGCTTGGTGAGGAAACGGATGCGCCGGTCGATTTCTCGCAGGCGCTTCTTGCCGTAGATATAGTCGCCGTTTTCCGAGCGATCGCCATTGCCGGCGGCCCATGACACCGTGGCAGTCATCTGCGGGCGCTCTTTATTCATCAGCCACAGAAACTCGTCCATCAGTCGCGTATAGCCGCCCGGAGTGATGTAATTTTTGCCAGTGACAGGCAGGAGATCGACGGCTGCATCTTCCTCAGGGTCATCGGTCTCTGTAGTTTCTTTTGTGAATGCTTTGCTCATAAATTGAAAATGGTCAGGGATATCCTGGCAGGCTGCAGTGGAGCAGCGTTCGGGTCGCGGTGCGTTGCACTCCTGGGCGGCGTAGACTAAGCTACCGCCTTTGCTTCGCCCCTTGTACTGCCGTGGGCGCCAGAAAGAATACAGCCGCTTCTTGAGCGAAATTTACCATAGCATGATATCCCAGGCATGACTACCTCCCCGCCGCCCGAGAAATCGTGGCAAGCAACTGCCGATACAGCGGCAGCCACCCACCCCGGATCATTCTGGCGCTCGTTGTTTTATTTCAATGTCTATCGCCTGCTGATGGCAGGCGGGATCATAACGATCACCTGGCTATACCCCGATTCCAGTCTGGGCTCTTATAACCCACTGTTGTTCCTGTACACGGCGCTGGCCTACATCGTGTTTGGTGGAATATCGCTGCTGCTGGCCCGGATGCAGCGGCTGCACTTCGATCGGCAACTTGCAATCCAGATCAGCGGCGACGTGTTGTTCGTCACCATCCTGATGTACTCCAGCGGCGGCATACAAAGCGGGCTGGGACCCCTGCTGCTGGCGCCGCTGGCAGCAGCCGGGCTGATCAGCCGTGGCAGGCTGGCGCTGTTTTATGCCTCCATTGCCAGTATCGGCATACTTCTGGAGGAATCCTACTCCCTGCTGCATGTGCAAGGATATCAGGCCCAATACCTGCAAGCAGGGTTGCTTAGCCTGGGCTATTTTGCCGTCGCATGGCTGGCACATAAACTCGCCAAATATACTACTGCCAGCGAACAGCTGGCATTGCAGCGCGCGATCGATCTTGCCAGCATGGCCGAAGTGAATCAGTTGGTGATCCAGGATATGCAGGATGGAGTGCTGGTGGTGGATGAAAACGGTAAAATTCAGCAGCATAACCCGCAAGCAGGAAAGCTCATCGGTTTGACGCCGGAGCTATCCGCAGCACCGCTGCTGGCCGAACATGCGCCGGCCCTGGCAATGCAACTGGCGGCCTGGCGTGCCAATGGGAATATTGATTTTGATCTGCTGCGGATGCCAGTCAACGATGTCTCAGTGCGAGTAAGGTTCGTGCCGGTGAAAGGTGACGGTCGCATCAATACTTTGATCTTTCTCGAAGACGTGAGCCGCATTCAGGTACAGGCTCAACAATTGAAGCTCGCCGCCCTCGGCAGGCTTACCGCCAATATTGCGCATGAAATTCGCAACCCGCTTTCGGCCATTGGTCACGCCGCCGAGCTGCTGGAGGAAGAAAAGAGCTCCGACCCTACTCAGATGCGGCTATTGCGCATCATTCGGGACAATACCCAACGCCTTGACAAGATAGTGCAGAATGTCCTGGAGCTGAATCGCCGGGATCGCGCCACGCCGGAAGCGCTGCATCTGGCGGGTTTCATGCATACGTTTGTCGCCGATTTCTGTCATGCCGAGAAAGTTTCCAGTGACATATTCGTGCTGGATATTTCCGATCGATATGTGGTGAACTTTGATCGGGGACATTTGAATCAGGTATTGTGGAATTTGTGCCACAATGCCTTACGCTATTGCCGCAAGCAGCCGGGCAGTATTCGGCTGAAAGTGACTGAAGAAGTGACTGGAAATCACGTCAATCTGGACGTGATCGACGATGGTCCCGGCATTCCCCCGGCGCTGCTGAGCCAATCGTTCGAGCCTTTCTTTACCACTGCGGCAGGCGGTACCGGTCTCGGTCTGTATATTGCCCGGGAGATGTGCAAGGCTAACGGTGCGGCACTCGACTGCCTGGAGAATGCTACCGGCGGCCATTTCAGAATTGTTTGCAGGAAAAGTGTAAGCCATGTCTAAGCACAAAGAGCGAACTACACGATCCACTGATGGCGGCAAATCGACCATCCCGGTCGTGCTTGTCGTCGACGATGAGTCGGATATCCTGGAACTGCTCGAACTGACGCTGGTGCGCATGGGGCTGGATGTGGAGCGCGCCATGACCATAAGCGACGCGCGGCATTTGCTCGATTCACGCCATTTTGATTTGTGCCTGACCGACATGCGTCTGCCCGACGGCGAGGGATTGGAACTGGTGCGGCATATCGTCGACCATTGCACCGGCTTGCCGGTGGCGGTAATTACCGCTTATGGCACCACCGAGAATGCAGTTGCCGCGCTCAAGGCGGGCGCGTTTGATTACCTGGCCAAACCGGTGTCGCTGGAACAATTGCGGTCTCTGGTGAAATCCGCATTGAATCTGTTGCCGCTGCAGGCGAAAACTGCCACCGGTTCCGAAAACGGCAAGCGAACTCTGCTCGGCGAGTCTCCACCGATGCAGCAGCTGCGTGCGATGATTGAGAAACTTGCGCGCAGCCAGGCACCGATTTATATCAGCGGCGAATCAGGCAGCGGCAAGGAGCTTGCGGCAAGATCGATCCATGAAAACAGCACCCGCCGCGACAAACCGTTTGTCCCGGTCAACTGTGGCGCAATTCCTGAAAACCTCATGGAGAGTGAATTTTTTGGTTACCGCAAAGGCGCTTTTACCGGCGCGGATGCCGAGCGCGACGGTTTTTTTCAGGCAGCTGACGGCGGTACCTTATTTCTCGACGAAGTAGCCGATTTGCCGCTGATCATGCAGGTCAAACTGCTGCGGGTAATCCAGGAAAAGCGGGTGCGGAAAATTGGCTCTGCTCAGGAAGAAAATGTCGATGTGCGCATCATCAGCGCCACTCATCAGAAACTGAGCGAATGTGTCGAAAACGGGAAATTTCGTCAGGATCTGTATTACCGGCTTAACGTAATCGAATTGAAAATGCCGGCATTGCGTGAAATAAGTGAAGATATCCCATTGATTGCAAATTTTATTCTTGCCAGATTATGCCAGGCAAGCGGCAGGAGTAGATGCAACCTCAGTTCCGCTGCGCTGGAGGCGCTGACGCACTATGCTTTTCCTGGCAATGTACGCGAACTGGAGAATATTCTGGAGCGCACGCTGGCGCTGTGCCCGGATGCTGAAATCGAGCGGGATGGGCTGCAACTGGCGACGTCGGTGAAAGAAGTGTCACCGGATGCTCCGGCATCACCACCTGCCGCATCCAGTGACGGGTTGCCGTTGCAGGATTATCTCGACCTCCTGGAAAAGGAGTCCATCATTGAAGTCTTGAAAAAGACCAAATATAACCGCACCGCCGCTGCGAGATTGCTGGGGATCACGGTCAGGTCCATGCGCTATCGCATGGAACGGCTGGGATTGAATGATGGTGATGATTAAGGAGTCCCGGTTGCCATATGGAAATGCAGGCTGGACGAATGCGGATTGACGTAAACGGCTGTCTGGACGGCGTACGCTTTATCCCCTCGCCCAATTGCGATGAGCGTCCGGCCGGGTGTGCCATCAACTTGCTGGTAATCCACAACATCAGTCTGCCGCCGGAGGAATTCAGCGGCGATGGGGTGATCGAATTATTTGCCAACCGGCTTGATCCGGCAGCGCATCCCTATTACCAGACTCTGCGTGATCTCAAGGTTTCTGCGCATTTCTTCATTCGCCGGGACGGCGAGATCATCCAGTTCGTTGCCTGCAGCAAGCGTGCCTGGCATGCTGGAGCCTCCAGTTGGCAAGGCAAGTCCCAGTGCAATGATTTCTCCATCGGGGTAGAGCTTGAAGGCAGCGATACCACGCCTTTCACTGATACCCAATATACGGTGCTGACCGTGCTGAGCCGGGCACTGCAACAAGCCTATCCCATTGCGGACATTGTCGGGCATTGCGATATTGCCGCAGGACGCAAGACCGATCCTGGGCCGTATTTTGACTGGGAGCGTTATCGCTCGGCATTGTCGGCTGCGGGGAAACACGCCGAATAATCTTAAAGCAAAAAATCATTAAAGCAACAGAACATATTGATTTTAATGTCTTTAGAATCTTGTTATATCCCTCATGTTACACCCTGGCTGCGCAGATATTCTTCGTACTGACCCTTGAAGTCGGTGATTCCATCCGGTTTCATTTCAATGATGCGGGTGGCCAGTGAGGACACAAATTCCCGGTCATGGGAGACGAAAATCAGCGTGCCGGTATATTTCTCCAGCGCGCTGTTGAGCGATTCGATGGACTCCATGTCGAGATGGTTGGTGGGTTCGTCCATCAGCAGCACATTGGGTTTCTGCAGAATGATCTTGCCAAACAGCATGCGTCCCTGCTCTCCGCCAGAAATTACTTTTACCGATTTCTTTACCTCGTCGCCCGAGAACAGCAGTCTGCCGAGTATGCTGCGGATAGTCTGATCGTCATCGCCTTCGCGCCGCCATTGTGTCATCCAGTCGGTAAGCGACATATCCGTTTCAAAATCAGTGGCATGATCCTGTGCAAAATAACCGGGGCGCGCTTTCTCCGCCCATTTCACTTCCCCTGCATCGGGCATCAGGTCGCCCACCAGGCAGCGCAGCAACGTGGTCTTGCCGATACCATTCGGACCGAGGATGGCCACTTTCTCGCCGGCTTCGACGTTAAGGCTGAATTTGTGCAGCAGCGCTTTTTCCATGCCGGGGAAGCTTTTGTTGATGCTTTGCACCGATACCGCCAGACGATGCAGCTTGTCGCGCTCGTCCACGTCGAAGCGGATAAAGGGGTACTGGCGGCTGGAGGGCTTTACGTCTTCCAGTTTGATCTTTTCGATCTGACGGGCGCGACTGGTTGCCTGCCGTGCCTTGGAGGCATTGGCGGAAAAACGGCTGACAAAGGACTGCAATTCCGCGATCTGGGTTTTTTTCTTGGCATTATCAGACAACATGCGCTCCCGCACCTGGGTGGATGCAGTCATGTATTCGTCGTAATTGCCGGGATAGATGCGGATTTCGCCATAATCCAGATCGGCCATGTGGGTGCAGACGCTGTTCAGGAAATGGCGGTCGTGCGAAATGATAATGATGGTGCTCTTGCTCGCGTTGATGACATCTTCCAGCCAGCGGATGGTGTTGATATCCAGATTGTTGGTCGGTTCGTCCAGCAGCAGGATTTCCGGGTTGGCAAACAGCGCCTGTGCCAGCAGTACGCGCAGCTTGAACCCGGGGGCGATCTCGCTCATCGGTCCGCGGTGTTGCGACAGCGGAATACCCACGCCCAGCAGCAGTTCTCCGGCACGGGCTTCGGCGGAATAGCCATCCAGCTCGGCGAAATGCGCTTCGAGTTCGGCAGCGTGCATGTAATCGGCTTCGCTGGCATCAGCATTGGCATAAATCGCATCGCGCTCTTCCTTCACCCGCCACAGCTCATCATGCCCCATCATCACCGTATCGATCACCAGGCAATTCTCGAAAGCGAATTGGTCCTGGCGCAGCTTGCCCACGCGTTCATTGGCGTCAATGCTGACATTGCCGGAAGTGGAATCCAGATCGCCGCCAAGGATTTTCATGAACGTGGATTTGCCGCAGCCGTTGGCGCCGATCAGGCCATAGCGATTGCCGTCGCCGAATCTGACGGAGACATTTTCGAACAGGGGCTTGGCCCCAAACTGCATGGTGACATTGGCGGTGGTGATCAAAACTTGTTTCCTGAAAAGGGGTGCGGCAAAAAGGCCGCTATTTTATATGGGTTTTACAATGAATTCCGAAAAACCTTTGGGATGCGCCGAATTCGCAAACCACAGTAGAATGGAAGCTCAGCCTCTCTGCCAATAACCGCGCTGGAGTATTGCTATCAGCGGGTCGGGCTGCAGGTGAGCAGGCTGCTATCCCGCTGCAGCAAACCATGTCTATGTTCATGAAATATTATTTCAATAAATCTTCCCAAATTTCCATGCGAACAGGATTCTGCCTGCTCCTGTTGGCGCTGCTTGCGCCGGCATGGGGATACTCCGGGCCCGAGCGCACGACGGCAATTGCCTCCGCCCACCCGCTTGCCACTGCAGCCGGCAAAAAAATCCTCAAGCAAGGTGGCAATGCGTTTGATGCGGCGGTGGCCATCAGTGCGGTACTGGCAGTGGTTGAGCCGTATTCTTCCGGCCTGGGCGGCGGCGGTTTGTGGCTGCTGCATCGCGCCAGGGATGGACGGGAGATACTGATAGACGGGCGTGAAACCGCTCCCGGCAAGGCTTCTGCCAGCATGTATCTGGACGCGAACGGCACGCCAATCGCTGCCGCATCGCTCAAAGGCCCTTTGGCTGCGGCGATTCCGGGAATGCCCGCCGCGCTGGCCCATCTTGCGCAGAATTACGGCCAACTGCCGCTGGCACACAGTCTGGCACCGGCCATCGCGCTGGCGCGTGACGGTTTCAGGCTGGACCGGCGTTTTGCCGGGATGGTGACAAATTATCAGGGTAAATTACGTGCCGATCCACAAGCTGCAGGTATTTTTCTGCGAGACGGCTCGATCCCCGTTGCGGGTTCCGTCCTGCGCCAGCCGCAACTGGCCGCGACGCTGATGGCAATGGCACAGCATGGCGCAGATGGGTTTTACCGCGGCCGGGTGGCGGACGAGATGGTGCAGTCAGTCAAACGCGCAGGCGGCATCTGGGAGCACGCA
>JAPLQS010000041.1 GCA_026399575.1 Nitrosospira sp.
ACAGCAAAAACGCGAATGCCTGCCACATCAGGGTATTCGGCGTGAACACCAGCACCAGCAGAAAAGCAACGATCTCATCCCACACCATGCCGCCATGATCGTGATTGCCGAGTGCCTTGCCGGTGACGCTGCACGCCCAGACGCCGATAATGAACAGCGCACCGATGAATAACAGGAAGTTAGCCGGGCCCAGGTATAGATTGGCCAGCCCAAATAAAAGAAATGCAGCCAGTGTCCCCATGGTGCCGGGTGCCACCGGACTCAAACCCGCGCCGCCACCGAAGGCAATGAAATGCGCGGGATGCCGCATCACAAACTCCCAATCGGGGCGCACGTGGTCGGACACGGGGTGCGACGCCAGTCCCGGTTCGGGGGTCAATTGGTCATCAGGTGCGGAAATGGTCATAGCCCCTTGCCTGTAGTGCTATCGGTTTGCCTGCCGCATCCAGCACCGCCAGGCCCTCCCCTTGATTGATTCTGCCGATACAGGTCAGCGGAACCCCCAGTTCGCGGGAAAGATCTTCGATTTTTCCGCATTTTGCCCTGGGCGCGGTAAAACAGAGCTCGTAATCATCCCCGCCCGCCAGCAGGCAGTTGATCGCTACTGTCTGGGGAAGATATTTTTCCATCACCGTCGAGCGCTTGATCGCGTTCATTTCGATGACAGCCGCAACTTTGGAACATTCCAGAATATGCCCCAGATCTGCCAGCAGTCCATCGGAAATATCGATGGCGCTATGGGCAAGACCGATCAAGCGTTGCCCCAGCTCGACCCGTGCCACAGGCAGATGCAGCGCAGGCAGACACGCCAGGACTTCATCGGACTCGAGCGCGATGCGGTGCTGGGTGTGGGCAAGCGCCAAGGCCGCATCACCCAACTGGCCGGATACCCAGATATCATCACCCGGTCTGGCGGCGCTACGGCGCAGGGCTTTTCCTGTTGCCACTTCACCCATTATTGTCACGCAGACATTGAGGGGCCCGCAGGTGGTGTCGCCGCCGATGAGTTCCACCTGATACATGCGCGCGAGCCCGAAAAAACCGTCAGCAAACGCCGCCAGCCATTTCTCATCAGCTTGCACCAGCGATTCCGGCAATGCCAGCGCGAGGGTAGCCCAGCGTGGGGTTGCCCCCATCGCCGCCATGTCGGAAAGGTTCACTGCCAGAGATTTATGACCCAGCATGCGCGGATCAGCATCGGCCAGAAAATGACGGCCGACTACCAGCATATCGGTGGAAATCGCCAGCTCCGTCCCGGCCGTGGGCTTGATCAGCGCTGCATCGTCTCCCACACCCAGCACCGCGCCGGGAGTGGAGCGGGTAAAGTAGCGCTGAATGATGTCGAATTCGGAGAGCATTCTTTGCAGCCCTGCTGTCAGGCGCCCGTATTTACCTCGGACGTCCGCAGCTTCGCTGCCAATTTGTCCAGCACGCCGTTCACGTACTTGTGTCCGTCGGTGCCGCCATAGGTTTTGGCCAGTTCCACCGCTTCGTTGATTACCGCCCGATAAGGTATTTCCGGGTGATCGGCAAGTTCGTAGGTGCCCAGCAGCAGAATGGCGAACTCCACCGGGCTGAGTTCTTTGAGAGGACGGTCGAGACAAGGCTGGATCTGCTGTTCCAGTTCTGTAGCTTTAGCCAGTGCTCCGCGCAACAGATCTGAAAAAAAGTCCTGGTCAGTCTTGGCAAATTCCTTGCCGTCGCGCAATTGCGCTTCGATGGCCTCAACAGTTCCGCCTGCCACCCGCCATTGGTAAAGTCCCTGCATGGCCAGCTTGCGCGAACAGCGGCGTGTTGAGCGGGTAGGTTTGGTGAGCGGCTTGGTTGCCGGGTTGGGCTGTGTCATTGACTTACTTCGTCGAGCTGCCTCAGGAGATTGGCCATTTCTATCGCTACTTGTGCAGCTTCGGCACCTTTGCGACCCATGCGCGCCAGCGCTTCGTCGTCAGTTTGAGTGGTGAGTATGCCGTTGGCAACAGGAATACCGGTATCAAGCTGTACTGCGGCCACGCCGTTGGCCGATTCATTCGCTACCACTTCAAAGTGATAGGTGTCGCCGCGTATGACCGCACCCAGCGCTATCAGCGCGTCAAACTGATCGGTCAAAGCCATTTTTTGCAGCACCAGGGGGATTTCCAGTGCGCCTGGAACTGTTACCAGCAACATGGCCGACTCCTGTACCCCGCACTTGGTCAGCTCCGCAGTGCAGGCACCCAGCAGCCCCTCGCTCACGTCAATGTTAAATCGGCTCATGACGATACCAACGCGTAACCCGGTCCCGTTGAGTTCGGCTTCAAGTTCAAGAATGTTGTCGTAACGCGCCATATGTACTCCTAATAAAATTAACCGTGAAAACTGTGGCGTCGGCCCGGAAAAGAAACGGGCCGCTATGCCTGCTTTTTGTTCTCAGGCTCCAGATACCCCGCCACTTCCAGGCCGAAACCCGTCATGCTTGGCATTTTGCGTGGGATGGCCAGCAACCGCATTTTACCCACATTGAGATCTTTCAGTATCTGTGCGCCGATTCCATAGTCACGCAAGTCTGTTCTGACCAGAACAGGTGATGCGGACTCTGCTCGCGTGACACGCTCCAGCAACTCTGCGGGATTTTCTCGACGATGCAGCAGTACCATCACGCCACACCCTGCAGCGGCAATCACCCGCAGCGCGTCGTTTACACTCCAGGAATGCGTATCGTCATTTACGTCCAGCAGATCGATCACGGACAGCGGCTCATGCACCCGCACCAGAGTTTCTGCACTGAAGTCGATTTTGCCTTTCACTAGGGCAAGATGAGTCGCGTTGATGGTCTTGTCGAGGTAAGCGACCAGACGAAACTCGCCATGGGCTGTTTGAATGGGGCGTTCAGCCATGCGCTGTACCAGGCTTTCAGTGCGGCTGCGGTAGTGAATCAGATCAGCGATGGCACCAATTTTAAGTTGGTGCTTCGTGGCGAATTCGATCAAATCGGGCAACCGCGCCATGCTGCCGTCTTCCTTCAGAATTTCGCAAATCACGGATGCGGCAGCAAGTCCCGCCAGATGCGCCAAATCGCACCCCGCCTCGGTATGTCCGGCACGTACCAGAACGCCGCCGTTTTGCGCCATCAGCGGAAAAATATGACCAGGCTGGATGATGTCCTCTGGCTTGGCATCCGCTTTCGTTGCCGCCTGCACGGTGCGGGCGCGGTCCCCGGCAGAAATGCCGGTCGTGACCCCGCTGGCGGCCTCTATCGAAAGCGTGAAATTGGTGCCGTGCGGCGAGCGGTTGGCAGACACCATCAGCGGCAGATTGAGCTGACGGCAGCGCTCTTCGGTCAGCGTCAGGCAGATCAGCCCGCGACCGTGTGTGGCCATGAAATTGATTGCTTCCGGCGTGATGAACTCCGCCGCCATGACCAGATCACCCTCGTTCTCGCGATTTTCCTCGTCGACGAGGATTACCATTTTACCGGCTTTGATGTCTGCAACAATTTCCAGGATGGGGCTGATAATCATGTCAAACCTTTATCATAATTGGCAGCGCTACTCAGCGCCTGCTCTACATACCGCGCCAGCATATCGACTTCCAGATTCACTTTCGCGCCGCACTCCAGATCGCGCAATGTCGTCATTGCCAGTGTATGGGGAATGAGGTTGACCCCGAATTCATCCGCTGTCACCCAATTCACGGTCAAACTCACGCCATTCACCGTGATCGAACCCTTTTTTGCTATGTACTTCAATAATGCGCCTGGCGCCCTGATCACCAGCAGATAACTTTCCCCCGCAGGCTCAAGCTTTACCACTTCCCCGATAGCGTCCACATGGCCGCTTACCAGATGCCCGCCGAGTCTGTCAGACAAGCGCAGAGCTTTTTCCAGATTGACCCGCCCGCCCTGCCGATCCAAACTTTGGGTGCAACCCAGCGTTTCACGCGATACCTCTACGATAAAGCGGCCATCCCGCAGTGTGGTTACCGTAAGGCATACGCCATTCACCGCGATGCTGTCGCCAGTTTTGACGTCAGACAAATCCAGCCCGCCAGGGGCAATGTCCAGGCGTATGCCATCTGCCGCAACCCCGCTCGAGGAGGCGCCCAGCGACGTAACCTGTTTTATCTCGCCGACTGCTTCAATGATTCCAGTAAACATCAAGCTCTTCCTGTTTCCAGCATACGCGAGCGCTTATTGTATTCGCCGATGGGTTGCGGGGAAACCCCATTGCCGCAATGTCTGATCAGAACTGTAAATTGCGGTTTTTCCCGCCGTAAAATTGCAAATCAACCCGAATTCGAAGGACAACAGCATTTGCCGCCATTGTAACGACTTCACGGAGCCCCCATGGGGAGTTTTGCATCCTGGGCAGAATTCGGTACCGACAATGATAATTCCAGCCAGAGTGTGTGCGGCAAATTGCCGCATGGTTGTAAATTGCAATATAGGTTAATGTTCGGGTTAAATGCAGGAATGGAAACCGTATTGTGGATGAGCAATTGAAATGTTCAGCGATCTCAGTCAGTCACCGCTAAGCAAGAATTTGCAGCGCCTGTTCCTGCTCAGGAATATCGCGCTGGTCGCCCAATGTCTGACGTTTGCCTTGGTACATTGGGTACTCGAGATGCAGTTACCCTGGACGGAAATGGTTGCGGTAGCGACTTTGCTCGCCGCGCTTAATCTGGCAACATGGGTGCGCCTGCGCCGTAACTGGCCCGTGTCCAGCATCGAATTTTTTGCGCAGTTATTGATTGATGTCTTTGCCTTGAGTGCGCTGCTGTATTTCAGCGGCGGATCGACCAATCCCTTTATCTCGCTCTACCTGCTACCGCTGACGATTGCTGCGGCAGCCTTGCCGTGGATTTATACTTGGGCAATGGCAGCGATCACGATAAGCTGTTATACGCTGCTGCTGTTTTATTATGTGCCGTTGCCGCATGACCATAGCGAACATACCAGCGAGTTTAACTTGCATGTATCGGGAATGTGGCTGGCATTCGTGTTAAGCACGGTGTTGATTGCCTGGTTCGTTGTCAAGATGGGCATATCGATCCGCGAACGCGATAAAGATCTGGCGCAGGCACGTGAGCAGGCTTTGCGTAACGAACAAATTATTGCGCTTGGAACCTTGGCGGCAGGCGCAGCGCATGAACTTGGCACACCGCTGGCAACCATGGCTGTCGTAACTGGGGAATTACAAAAAGAATATCCCGATAACAGTGAATTCCAGCATGATGTCAAAATCCTGCGCGATCAGATCGCGCACTGCAAGCGCACCCTGACACAGTTGCTGGCCGATGTCGGGCAGGCGCGAGCCGAAGATGGCAGCGGTCAGGCTGTCGATCATTTTTTACAGCAGGTGTTGGATAAATGGCAACTGATGCGGCCCATGGTCAAATTTTCTTATCGTAGCAACGGGGTCCAACCTGCCCCGCAAATTCTTGGTGCCCACTTGCTGAGCCAGTCTTTGTTAAATCTGCTGAACAATGCGGCTGATGCGTCGCTTGACCGTATCGAGATCGAAAGTCGTTGGGATCAGCAGGAATTGCTGCTCGAAATCCTCGATTACGGCAAAGGACTCAGCGAAGAAGCGGTGCAACGGGCGGGGCAAGCTTTCTTTACCAGCAAACCGGGACAGGGGTTCGGCATCGGTCTGTTTCTTGCCAATGCAAACATAGAACGATTTGGCGGAAGTGTCAGCCTGACCAATCGCGAAGGGGGCGGTGCTCGCACCCAGGTTAGATTACCTTTGATAAGACCATCGAGATGACCATGCTACCAATGATAGAAGCAGATGATGATCGGCCAAGTCTACTGATTGTTGACGATGATGTGACTTTTTGCGAAGTGCTCGCAAAAGCCATGGCCAAGCGTGGGTTTGACGTACATTGTGCGCATACGGTCGAACAGGCGCTGGCGCTGGCCGAGACCTGCATGCCCGAGTATGCAACCATTGATCTGCGACTTCCGGGCGCTTCCGGGCTAATTCTGGTCGAGAAACTGAAGGCGCTCGACTCCGGCACGCGCATTGTCATGCTGACCGGTTACGCCAGCATTACCACCGCAGTGGAAGCAATCAAACTGGGTGCAACGCATTATCTGGCAAAACCCGTCGATGCCGATGAGATCATGGCCGCATTCGAGCGCACTGTCGGCGATGCCGAGGTGCCGATCAGCACCCACCCGCTGTCGGTAGGCCGTCTTGAATGGGAATATATCCAGCGGGTGTTAAATGAGAACAAGGGAAATATTTCCGTAACCGCGCGCATCCTTAACATGCACCGCCGCACGCTGCAACGCAAACTCACCAAAAACCCACGCTAAGGAAGCCCCGCATAAGGCCTCCCCGGAGCGCGCTCCGCTACCCAAACCGGGCGACGATGCGGATATCTGCTCCCAGCATGCGCAAATCCTCAATCTTGAGCGCGCGCTTCCCCGTAAGATCGGTCAATTCCGGTAAGCTCATCATGCCTTGCGCTACATTACCAATCAAACACGGCGCAAGATAAACCACCAGTTCATCCACCAACCCCGCCTGGATGAGCGCACCGTTCAGTCTGGCACCTGCTTCGACCAGCACCTCGTTGATTTCATAATCGGCAAGCGCCCGCATCATTCTGACCAGATCTACCTTGCCATTTTCATCCGGTAACACCATGGCATGCGCACCGGCATCGCGTAGCGCCATGATTTTCCCTTCGCTGGCGGTCGCGGTGAAAATCAGTTCACCTTCTCCGCGCAGTATCCTGGCATCCAGCGGGATCTCCAGGTGACTATCCACGATCACTCGCAACGGCTGCCTGGATGTCTCCACTTGGCGCACGGTGAGCTGCGGGTCATCTGCCAGCACCGTACCAATACCGGTTAGCACCGCGCAGGAGCGCGCTCGCCACCGGTGCCCGTCACGCCGTGCCGGCTCAGCGGTAATCCAGTGGCTGGCCGTATTGTTAAGCGCGGTCTTGCCATCGAGGCTCGCGGCTATTTTCATCCGCACCCATGGGCGCTTGTGCGTCATGCGCGTGATAAAGCCGATGTTGAGTGCGCACGCTTCCGCTTCCAGCAGCCCGGTTTGCACTTCGATTCCGGCCTGTTGCAACAAGGCACAACCGCCACCCGCCACCAGGGGGTTGGAGTCCTGCATGGCCATTACCACCTTGGCGACACCGGCTTTGACCAACGCTTCGGCACACGGCGGGGTGCGTCCATGGTGGCTGCAGGGTTCCAATGTCAGATAAACGGTCGCGCCGCGTGCCGCTGCTCCGGCCACATTGAGGGCATTGATCTCGGCATGCGCCTGGCCTGCGCGTTCATGCCAGCCGCTGCCGACCACATTGCCGTCACGCACAATTACACAGCCCACGCGCGGGTTGGGGCTGGTGCCATACAACCCCTTCTCTGCAAGCTGCAGTGCTTGCGACATGTGGGCGTGATCAGATGAAGAAAACATATGGCTGCTTCTAAGGAAACATGATCCTTCCAGAGACGGGAAGATCGAAAAGGGGTTTACTTCTGTTGCTCAGGCTTTTTTTCCGGCTTCTTGCGCTGCGGTCCCTGCACTTCCATGATTGCGTCCTGAAAATCATCCGCGTCCTGGAAGCTTTTGTACACCGAAGAAAACCGGATGTACGCCACCTTGTCGAGCTTATAGAGCTCCCGCATCACCATTTCGCCAATTTTGCGCGACGGAATCTCGCGTTCACCCATGCTCAGAATTTTTTGCACGATGCGGTCGATCGCCGCATCCACGTATTCAGTTGGCACCGGGCGTTTATGCAGCGCGCGCATGAAACCGGTAAGCAACTTATTGCGATTGAACTCGGAGCGATTGCCGTCCTGCTTCACCACCTGCGGCAAACGCAATTCCACGGTTTCATAGGTAGTAAAGCGCTTCTCGCAAGTGAGACAGCGACGGCGGCGGCGCACTCTGCTGCCTTCCTCGCTGACGCGAGAATCGACTACGTTGGTATCATCGGCATTGCAGAAGGGACATTTCATGATTCAGCGCTCAAGGGATGAAGCGAGATGCCTCTGTCATCGCGCATGCTTGTGCCCGGCAGAGCCCATTTGGTCCGGCAATGCGATTAGCTGCCGTAAACCGGGAATCTCGCGCACAGCGCTTTTGCTTCCTGCGCTACGCGTGACAATACGTTAGCATCGGTGGGTGCATCCAATACGTCGGCGATCAGATTTGCCAGTTGTTCTGCTTCAATTTCTCTGAAACCCCGCGTTGTTATCGCTGGCGAACCGATGCGAATACCGCTGGTGACAAATGGTTTCTGTGGATCGTTGGGTATCGCATTCTTGTTGACCGTGATGTGTGCCAGTCCCAGTGACTCCTCGGCCTGCTTGCCGGTAAGGTTCTTGGCGCGAAGATCCAGTAGAAACATGTGACAGTCGGTGCGCCCGGAAACAATGCGCAAACCACGTTCCTGCAACACCTTTGCCATCACGCGTGCATTGTCGATCACCTGCTCCTGGTAATCCTTGAATTCCTTGGTGGCAGCCTCCTTGAAAGCCACCGCCTTGGCAGCAATTACGTGCATCAGTGGTCCGCCCTGAGTTTGCGGGAAAATAGCTGAGTTGAGTGCTTTCTCATGTTCTGGCTTGGCCATGATGATGCCGCCGCGCGGTCCACGCAGCGTTTTGTGCGTGGTGCTGGTGACAAAATCGGCGATACCGACAGGATTAGGATAAAACCCTGCCGCCACCAGTCCCGCATAATGCGCCATGTCCACGAACAGATAAGCGCCCACGCTGTCAGCAATCTTGCGAAACCGTTTCCAGTCTATCACCAGCGCATAGGCCGACGCCCCGGCAACGATCATTTTCGGTTTGTGTTCGTGCGCCAGTCGCTCCACTGCATCGTAATCCAGCTCTTCTTCCGAATTAAGGCCATAAGAGACTGAGTTGAAAATTTTGCCGCTGAAGTTGACTGAAGCGCCATGCGTCAAATGTCCGCCGTGCGCAAGCGACATGCCCAGCAGCGTATCGCCGGGCTTCAGCGCGGACAGGTATACCGCAGCATTGGCCTGCGAACCGGAATGTGGTTGAACATTGACATACTCGGCATTAAACAGCGCCCTTACCCGGTCTATTGCCAGTTGCTCCACGATATCCACATACTCACAACCGCCGTAATAGCGCTTGCCGGGATAGCCTTCCGCGTACTTGTTGGTTAGCACCGATCCTTGCGCCTGCATTACTGCGGGACTGGCGTAATTTTCCGAAGCAATCAGTTCGATGTGATCTTCCTGGCGCTGCATTTCCCCCTTGATCGCCTGCCACAAGTCCGGATCAGTGCTTTCTATGGTTTGCTTTGCGGACAACATGGCAGTATCAATCCTTCGGGAGTGTTAGAAATGGGTGGAGAAATTTTACCACCATCGGCAGGGGTGTGCAGAACGATCCAATTGGCGCAATTGACCTATACATCCAGATTACGTACTCCCAGCGCATTGTTCTCGATGAACGCCCGGCGCGGCTCGACCGCATCGCCCATCAAGGTGGTGAAGATTTCGTCAGCGGCGATACTGTCTTCGATCTGAGCACGCAGCAAGCGTCGGCTTTTCGGGTCCATGGTGGTTTCCCATAGCTGGGTTGGATTCATTTCTCCCAGCCCCTTGTAGCGCTGCAGGCCGATGCTTTTTTTCACTTCCTGCAGCAACCAATCGAGTGCCTGTTTGAATTCGCCGACAGACTGCTTTTGTTCGCCACGTTTGACATATGCGCCCGGCCCCAGCAATCCATCAAGCACTTGGGCGGTTTGTTTGATCTGGACATAATCGCCGCTACGCAGAAAATCCTGATCCAGGTAGCTGGTGCGGATGTTGCCATGGTGCATGCGGGTTATTTTCAGCCTGAATTCTTCAGTGGCGGCATCATATTCCGGTGTGATTTCAACCCCGGCAACATGCGCCGCCAGCTTGGCTGCGCTTTTGGCGGCTTCGATTTCGCTATTCAAGCTTATGTTGGGATGGCGGAACAGGGCGTGCATCGCCTCGCTGTCAATCAAGCGGCTCATGCGCTCTATCACCGCTTCGGCCAGCAAATATTCGTTGGCGATTTTCGCCAAAGTTTCACCGGTGAGCGGCAGCTTGCCCGCATGCGCATGCAACTCAGCATCGGTCAGCGCCAGTCCCAGCAGATACTGCTTCAGTTCGTGATCGTCCTTGACATAGCGCTCTTGCTTGCCGTGTTTGACCTTGTAGAGCGGTGGCTGGGCAATGTAGATGTGGCCCCGTTCTATCAGTTCCGGCATTTGCCGGTAGAAGAAGGTGAGCAGCAAGGTGCGGATGTGCGAGCCATCCACGTCCGCATCGGTCATGATGATGATGCGGTGATAGCGCAATTTGTCGGGGTTGTATTCGTCTTTACCGATACCGGTACCAAGCGCGGTGATAAGGGAGATGATTTCCTGGGAGGAAATCAGCTTGTCGAAACGGGCTTTTTCAACATTAAGGATTTTGCCCTTCAGCGGCATGATTGCCTGGAACTTGCGGTCGCGGCCCTGTTTGGCAGAACCGCCCGCAGAATCACCCTCGACTAGATAAAGCTCACATTGTGCGGGGTCCTTTTCCTGGCAATCGGCAAGTTTTCCGGGTAATCCCATGCCGTCCAGCACGCCCTTGCGCCGCGTCAGTTCGCGTGCTTTGCGCGCGGCTTCGCGCGCTCTGGCCGCATCGATGATTTTGCCACATATGGTTTTGGCATCAAGCGGGTGCTCCAGTAAAAACTCTGACAGTTTTTGCGCTACAACCTCCTCCACCGCCGGACGCACTTCGGAAGACACGAGCTTTTCCTTGGTCTGCGAAGAAAATTTCGGCTCGAACAGCTTTACCGACAAAACACAGGATAGCCCTTCACGCATATCATCGCCGGCAGTTTCGATTTTGGCTTTTTTTGCCAGCTCGTTTTTTTCGATATAGCTATTCAGTGTGCGCGTCATCGCGGCGCGCAAGCCTGTGAGGTGCGTTCCCCCATCTTTTTGTGGAATGTTGTTGGTAAAACAGAGAACCTGCTCAACATAACTGTCGTTCCATTGCATCGATACCTCTACCGCGATGTTATCTTTTTCTCCGGCAGCGTAAAAAATATCAGGGTGCAGAACTGACTTGGTGCGGTTGATGTATTCGACAAAACTTTTTACCCCGCCAACGAAAGCAAATGTTTCTTCTTTGCCGTTACGTTGATCCACCAAGTGAATCTTTACACCGTTATTGAGAAATGACAGCTCGCGCAAGCGCTTTGCGAATATGTCATAGTGATACTCAATGTCGCCAAATATTTCCTTGCTGGCAAGAAAGTGTACTTCGGTCCCGCGCCGCTCGGTCTTGCCGGTAATTGCCAGCGGCACGACCGGAACTCCTTTGCGAAATTCCATTTGATGGGTTTGCCCATCGCGGCGGATGGTAAGGCGCAACCACTCGGACAAAGCATTGACGACCGATACACCCACACCGTGCAGGCCACCCGACACCTTATAAGAGTTGTCGTCGAACTTGCCGCCCGCATGCAATTCCGTCATGACAATTTCGGCAGCAGAGCGTTTCAATTCGTCATCGTGTTTGATGCCGGCGGGAATTCCACGACCATTATCCTGAACAGATACGGAATTATCCGGGTGGATGATGACGGTAATCTCGTCACAATGACCGGCCAACGCTTCATCGATCGCATTATCCACAACCTCGAACACCATGTGGTGCAACCCGGTTCCATCGCTGGTGTCACCGATGTACATCCCGGGACGTTTACGGACCGCGTCCAATCCTTTAAGGATCTTGATGCTGTCTGAGCCGTATGCTTCTGGATTATCTGTTGCTTTGGGGGGAAGTTTTTCGCTCATTACCTGGTTGCTTTAGTTTCGCTTATTTGTCGGGAGAGTCCGGTGTTTTTATCGCTGAAGCTTATATGCGCATCGGCATTACAACATATTTGAAATTTTCGTTGCCCGGAGCGGTGATCAGCGCACTGCTGCTGGCGCCACCGAACGAACACTGCACTGTTTCACAGGTCAGATTGGTCAAGACATCCAGCAGGTAGGTGATATTGAAACCAATATCTAGTGCTTCGCCGTCATATTGAACCTCCAGCTCTTCCTGCGCCTCTTCCTGCTCGCTGTTGTTGCAGACTATGCGCAGATTGCCCGTTGTTAAAATCAGGCGCACCCCGCGGAATTTTTCGTTTGACAGGATCGCAGCGCGCTGTAGTGTCTGCAGAAACAACTGGCGGTTCACTTCAAAATGTTTTTGGTACCCGATCGGGATAACGCGGTTGTAATCGGGAAATTTCCCGTCCACAACTTTGGAAACCAGCACAATATTTGAAAATGTAAAGCGGATTTGGTTCTGTAGAATTTCTACTGTTACCGGTTCTTCACTGTCGTTTAATTGCTTGGCCAGTTCCAGTACAGCTTTGCGTGGAAGAATGACTTCCCTTTTCTCCTGCGGCGCTTGCAATGCAATCAACGCAAAACCCAGGCGATGACCATCAGTAGCAACTACCTTCAGACAGTTTTCTTCCAGCAGCAATAGAAGTCCATTCAGATAATAACGGATGTCTTGTTGTGCCATGGCATATTGCACCAGGAACAGAAGATTTTTCAGTTCCTTTTGTTGCAGGATTATTTTTGCTTGGGGTTCAGTGTTTTCCGGCAGCTTGGGAAAATCTTCTACTGGCAGCGTCTGTAGATTAAACCGGCTTTTTCCGGCTTTCACCTGTAAGCGGTTTTCTTCTGCTTCCAGTGTAACCTGCGCTTTATCGGGAAGCGCACGTAGAATGTCTTGCAACTTTTTGGCTGCGACCGTAACTGAAAATCCTTGCTTGATAACCTCGCTGTCTTGCGTGAGCGATGTTATTTGAATTTCCAGATCTGTTGCCATGAAAGATAACGACTCATTTTTCCTCTCTATCAATACATTTGAAAGTATCGGCAGGGTGTGACGACGTTCGACTATCCCTGTCACTGCTTGCAGCGGTTTGAGTAAAGTATCCTTATCGGTTTGTATTAGTTTCATTTATTTAAACCTTGATAATCGTTAATAGATGAAGGCATAGTCCGGTATGAATTTATATGATTATTTACAATCAATCGGTTGTTGATGTTTTCTTATCTGTATGGATGCCGTATTTTCCGGGGACAATATGTGGATGAAACTCTGATTCTGGCCAAATAACGAGTTATCCCAAAACCATTCAATTGTTATCAACCCCGCAAAATATGTAACAAAGCATTAAAGTCTCGGTTCGTTGTTGGGTCAGAAGCACGTAATTCGGCAATTTTCCGGTAACCGTGCAGTACGGTTGTATGATCCCTTCCACCAAAAGCTTCGCCAATATTGGGCAAACTAAGGGGCGTTAATTCCTTGGCTATGGCCATGGCCATTTGTCTTGGTCTCGCGACGATGCGCGCACGATTTTTGGAATACATTTCAGCAACCTTGATCTTATAGTAATCTGCCACGGTTTTTTGAATATTTTCTACTGAAATCTGCCGGTTCTGTACCGCCAACAAGTCTTTGAGCGCCTCTCTTGCTAGATCCAGCGACAGCGAATGCCCTGTAAAACGGGAATAAGCCAGCACCCGTTTCAATGCACCCTCCAATTCGCGGACATTAGAACGAATATGTTTGGCGATAAAAAAGGCGATATTTTCATCCAGCATTATTTTTTCCAACAGCGCCTTTTTCAGTAGAATGGCGACACGCATTTCCAGTTCGGGTGGTTCAACTGCAACGGTCAAGCCCCATCCAAACCGGGAAATTAACCGCTCTTCCATGCCGGAAATTTCCTTGGGATATGAGTCACAAGTAATAATGACCTGTTTGTGTGCCTCGATTAGCGCGTTAAAGGCATAAAAAAACTCTTCCTGCGTGCGATTCTTGCCGCCAAAAAACTGGATATCGTCAACCAGGAGCAGATCAAGCGAATGATAGTAGCGCTTGAATTCATCAAAAGCTTTGTGTTGGTAAGCGCGCACTACGTCAGAAACATACTGCTCTGCATGAATGTACCGAATCTTGGCTTGATTGTTGTGCTTTAGTACCAGATTGCCGATGGCTTGAATCAGATGGGTCTTGCCCAAACCAACCCCGCCGTATATGAATAGCGGATTATAAGCGACCCCGGGACACTCTGCGACCTGGATTGCAGCTGCGCGCGCCAGTTGGTTGGCTTTGCCGGTGACAAAGTTATCAAAAGTGAATGAAGGGTTTAGTCGGCTTACATTCAGCCGGCTCAGGTTTTTTTCCTTGGGGGCGGGTTGGGCCAACGGGGGTTTTGCGCTGGAACTCGCAAAATGGGCTGTATTGCTTTTTGCTGTTAGGTCGGTCGTCTTTGCGCCAGTCGGGTCGGCAAGGGTTAATTGGAATTGTATAATTCTGGAAAAGTGGCTTTCCGCCATTTGTTCGATCCGGGAGAGAAAGTTTTCTTTGACCCACTGCAGAACAAAACGATTGGGAGCAACAAGTATTAGTTTGTCGGGGGCGCTATCTGAAAAGTCCAGCCGCAACGGCTTGATCCAGGTGTTGAATTGTTGGATGCTCAGTTCTTTTGCAAAGAGCTCAAGGCAGGAGCGCCAAAATGTATCTGTGGCCGGCATGGTTATTTTATTAAATGCATGTCAGAAAAAACGAGAGATTCGGCAGCGCTAAGCGGTACACATTCTAGACCCTTTCAACATTCTTATCCACAGGCCCCAAAAATAAAAGTTGACATCGTCCGTGTCCGGCGTTGTAATGCGACGTTTATTTACCAGCCCTTAGAGGAAAAATGAAGCGCACTTATCAACCATCCGTTACTCGGAGGAAGCGCACCCACGGCTTTTTGGTTCGGATGAAAACCCGCGGAGGCGCTGCTGTTATTCGGGCCCGCCGCGCCAAGGGCCGCACTCGCTTGGGAGTTTAGGCTTAATCGCTCCCGATTTTAATATTCTTGTGGATCTGTATTATTCGTTTTTTGTCGAAAAGTTGCCGGCTGCATAACGCGGAAGAGTTTTCTTCTGTGCTCCGGTTCAGATGTTCCACCAGCGGCGAATTTTTCCAGGTTTTTGCCAAACCCAACAATCTTGCATATCCACGATTGGGGTTGATAGTCGCAGGAAAAGTCGAGCGTCTTGCGGTCAATCGCAACCGGGTTAAGCGCTTGTTGCGCGAACTGTTTCGTACCCAACAGCAACAGTTGGCCGGTCTGGACTTGGTGGTGCGTTTGCGTCGCCACTTTCCTCGCGAGGACTCTTCCCTGGCAAGGGTAGAGGCGGAAATGCTTATGATTCAATTGCAGCGATGTCGCGAATAATCATCGGCTTTATCAAGCTTTATCAATATTGTCTGAGTCCACTTCTTGGGCCCTCGTGTCGGTTCAGCCCCACTTGCTCGCACTATGCTTGTGAGGCGCTGACCAAGCATGGCTTGATGCGGGGAACGATGCTGAGTATGTGGCGGATACTGCGGTGTAATCCTTGGTGTCAAGGCGGGCACGACCCTGTTCCCTAGGGATCACCCGGGCGTGAAATATTTACGGTGCGGTTTGTAGTCGTAATCGTTAAAACCAAAATTGCGAAGCAAGATGGACACAAAAAAACTTATACTTTTCATGATCTTCTCTACGTCGCTGCTATTCCTGTGGGATGCGTGGCAAAGAGAGCAGCTTCCTCCTTCTGCAGGCACACCTGCGACCAAATCGTCCACAAACGGGCCATCTGCCCGCGCACAAGACGAGACGCCGGTTCCGGGAGAGGGGCTTGTTTCAGCGCAGCCCGGCAAGGGCGCCAGTTTGGCAAATGGTGCCGCCCCCGAAGCGGAGACGGGCGGCAAGCTTGAATCAGGAGAGAAGATCCTGGTCAGGACCAACATGATCACAGCAGTAATTGATACGGCGGGTGGAGATCTGCGTCGCGTAGAATTGCTGTTTCACCCGGAAAGAGAAGATAAGAATAAACCGTACGCATTGTTACAAAATCAGCCAGAACGTATTAATGTGGCGCAATCTGGGATGATCGGCGAGGGGCTGCCAAGTCACAAAACCCGCTATACGACAGCTTCAAACACTTATGAATTGGCTGCCGATCAGGACCAGATTAAAGTGCGGCTTCTTGCGCCAGAGTCCAATGGGGTGCAGGTAACCAAGATTTATACTTTCCATCGCGACAGTTACATCATTGACATCGGTTTTGAGGTTGTCAATCAAGGTGCTGCAGCAATCCAGCCATTCTCCTATTTCCAGATTTTACATGACAGCCCGCCGCCGGACAGTTCACTCTTTATGGTGCCTACCTATACGGGTGCGGCGATGTATACCGAGCAGGAAAAGTTTAAGAAAATCGAGTTTTCGGCTCTGGATAAAAACAATGCAAGCTACCCAAAGAATGCTGACAATGGCTGGATTGCGATGCTGGAGCATTATTTCGTCACCGCCTGGCTGCCGAAAGACAAGACCCCGCGTGAATATTATGCAAAGCGTCAAAGTGAGAACAGGTATTCCGCTGGCGTGATTGTACCGGCGGGCCTGATCGAGCCGGGTCAGACCGCTATTGTTGACGTCCCGCTCTATGTTGGCCCACAGGAACAGAGCAAACTCGCGGCGCTGGCTCCTGGACTTGATCTTACGGTGGATTATGGCTGGCTGACTGTAATTGGTGCACCATTGTTCTGGTTGCTCTCCGTATATCATTCTTTGACCGGAAATTGGGGGGTGGCAATTATCCTTCTGACGTTGTCAGTCAAGCTGGTATTCTTCCCATTGTCCGCGGCGGGCTATCGTTCCATGGCAAAAATGCGGGTTGTCACGCCCAAACTGCAGAAGTTGCGCGAACAGCACGGAAATGACCGGCAGCGCATGCACCAGGCGATGATGGAATTTTACAAAGCGGAAAAAATCAACCCCTTGGGTGGTTGCTTGCCCATCTTAGTCCAGATCCCGGTGTTTATTTCGCTTTTTTGGGTATTGCTTGCCAGCGTGGAGTTGCGATACGCGCCGTTTGTCTTGTGGATAGAGGATATGTCATCACCGGACCCGTACTACGTGATGCCGATCATCATGGGGGTTTCCATGTACATCCAGTCCAAACTCAGCCCGGCTCCCACAGACCCGATCCAGGCTAAGGTGATGCAAATAATGCCCTTTGCTTTCAGTATCTTCTTTTTCTTTTTCCCCGCAGGCTTGGTGCTGTACTCCCTGACGAATAATATACTTTCGATTGCACAGCAATGGCAAATTACACGCATGATTGAACGTGCTGCCGCTACCGCTGCTGTCACCACAAATAAGAAGAAGTAAGCGGGAACACGATCTGTGCGCTCCGCTAAACCCGGTTTTCGAGTCACGCGCATTAATCCGTGACTGAGCCGCTGGTTTCAGCTTCAATTTAATCCTAATGTCAAACACCGACATCATTGCCGCCATTGCTACCCCACCAGGACGGGGCGGCATCGGTGTGGTGCGTATTTCCGGCCCAAACCTGCAATCTTTAGCCCAAGCGATTCTGGGTTATATTCCTGAACAACGTTACGCCCGCTTAAGTAAGTTTCATGCTGAAAATGGGTTGATCATAGATCAGGGCATAGCCCTTTATTTTCCTGCGCCACATTCGTATACCGGCGAAGATGTGCTGGAGCTGCAGGGACATGGTGGTCAGGCCATAATGAACCTGCTGCTCTCCCGCTGTCTTACTGCCGGCGCGAGGCTGGCGCAACCGGGGGAATTTACCCTGCGCGCGTTTCTTAATAACAAGCTGGATCTGGCCCAAGCGGAAAGTGTGGCTGATGTCATCGATGCCAGTACCAGCGAAGCTGCTCGCTGCGCCATGCGCTCATTACAGGGGGAATTTTCTGCCGCTGTTCATGCTCTGGTGCAGGCAGTTACCGACTTGCGCATGTTGGTCGAAGCAACCTTGGACTTTCCCGAAGAAGAAACGAATTTCCTGCGACACGGTGACGTGCATAGCAAGCTTAATACCATTCGAGCACAACTGGAGTGTGTGCTTACATCGGCACGACAGGGCAGCCTGCTTCGAGAGGGGTTGTGCGTAGTGTTGGTGGGACAGCCTAACGTAGGTAAATCCAGCCTGATGAATCGGCTGGCAGGGGAGGAGGTGGCCATCGTCACCGAGATCCCTGGCACCACCCGAGATGCGGTCCGTCAAGCGATCAATCTAGAGGGGGTGCCGCTGTATCTGATAGATACCGCCGGTTTACGGGAAACGAGCGACACCGTGGAAAAAATCGGCATTGCGCGCACCCGTGCCGCCATCGAGAAAGCCGACCTGGCGCTGTTGTTGATAGACAGTTGCGTCGGTGCCGCACCCGAAGATTGGGCGATACTTAGTAGTTTTCCTGCGGGCTTGCCGGTAATCCAGGTATTTAACAAAATAGATCTGCTGAACGAAGCTCCGCAAATCAGAGCTGCGGAAGGTGGGTCAGCGATTCATCTTTCCGCCAAAACTGGCGTGGGGATAGAATTGCTTCGACAGAAGTTGCAGGAAATCATTGGCTGGCAGCCGCAGCCGCAGCCAGTGGGCGAGGGCCTGTTCATGGCCCGCCACCGCCATCTGCAGGCACTGGCAGAAGCCAAGGGATGCCTGGAGAAAGCGGACGAGGCAACCAGCGACGAGGGTCAATGGGAGTTGCTGGCGGAAGAGTTGAGGCTTGCCCAGTTAGCGCTGTCAGCCATTACTGGTGAATTCAGTGCCGATGCCTTGCTGGGCGAGATATTTTCCCGTTTTTGCATCGGCAAGTAATTTCGGGCTCGCTGCGCTGGCTTCCTACATTAGCCCCACCGAGTTATTGGGCAGGGTTCGACAAGGGATGTTTCACGTGAAACACTTGCCCAATCCCGAGGAAAGTATGTGGGCTTTCCCTTAATGGTGGTAGCGTGCTTACGCTATTCTTTATTTTGTCGTAGAATGTTTTCCTTCAAGACTTTCAATAATTGTTAATGCCGATGGTTTTCCCTGAAAATTTCGATGTGATTGTGGTGGGCGGCGGTCATGCCGGTACCGAAGCGGCGCTTGCCGCCGCACGCATGGGGCGAAAAACGCTGTTGCTTTCGCACAATATCGAAACACTGGGACAAATGTCGTGCAACCCTTCCATTGGCGGCATCGGCAAGGGGCACTTGGTCAAGGAAGTGGATGCGTTGGGCGGTGCCATGGCCGCTGCCGCCGATGAGGCCGGCATTCAGTTTCGGATACTCAATTCCAGCAAGGGGCCAGCGGTGCGCGCGACGCGCGCCCAAGCCGACCGGGCGCTCTATCGCCAAGCGATCCGGCATCGCTTGGAAAACCAGCCCAATCTTTGCCTGTTCCAGCAAGCGGTGGACGACCTTACGCTTGAAGGTGACCGGGTCACGGGAGTCGTCACCCAGTTGGGTGTAAAGTTTTCTGCGCGTGCGGTGGTGCTGACGGCCGGTACGTTCCTTGGCGGTTTGGCTCATATAGGAGCAAGCAGTTTTCAAGCGGGGAGGGCTGGTGACCCGCCATCTATCAGTCTTGCGCTTCGTCTGCGGGAGATGAAGCT
Source organism: Nitrosospira sp. (assembly GCA_026399575.1). Classification (GTDB taxonomy): domain Bacteria; phylum Pseudomonadota; class Gammaproteobacteria; order Burkholderiales; family Nitrosomonadaceae; genus VFJL01. The sequence continues at coordinate 19,486 of JAPLQS010000041.1, forward strand.
GCCGGTAGGACGGTTGAAAACCGGCACGCCACCGCGCATAGATGGGCGCAGCATAGACTATTCGGTAATGCTGGAACAGCCTGGCGACAACCCCGCGCCAGTGTTTTCGTTCCTGGGTAGTGTCGGCCAGCATCCGCGTCAATTATCCTGCTGGATTACGCACACCAATACCAGAACCCACGACATCATTCGCGCCGGTTTGGATCGCTCGCCTTTATTTTCCGGCACAATCGAAGGCACAGGGCCGCGTTACTGTCCCTCCATTGAGGACAAGGTGGTACGGTTTTCCGCCAAGGAATCGCATCAGATTTTTCTTGAACCGGAAGGGCTTGATACGCATGAGGTATACCCGAACGGAATCTCAACCAGTCTGCCGTTCGACATGCAGGTTGATCTGGTGCGCTCGATCAAAGGGCTGGAAAATGCGCATATCACACGCCCTGGCTACGCCATCGAATACGATTACTTTGACCCACGCGGACTCAAAAGTTCTCTTGAAACCAAGGCGATAGAAGGATTGTTCTTTGCCGGACAGATCAACGGTACTACCGGCTATGAAGAGGCTGCCGCACAAGGACTATTGGCCGGCATCAATGCGGGACTCAAAACGCAGGGTCTCGATGCATGGTGTCCGCGGCGTGATGAAGCCTATCTGGGTGTGCTGGTGGATGATCTCATTACCCGCGGTGTTACTGAGCCCTATCGTATGTTCACCAGTCGTGCCGAATATCGCCTGCAGTTGCGTGAAGATAACGCCGATCTGCGTTTAACAGAAGTCGGACGCAGACTAGGGGTGGTGGATGATACGCGCTGGGCCATGTTCGACGCCAAGCGCACGGCCATTGCCAGCGAGCAGGAAAGACTGAAAACTGTCTGGCTCAACCCAAAAATGAATGCGAATGCTTTATCCGAAGCGGATATCCTGCGGGTGCTGGGTAAGCCGCTCGAACGTGAATATTCTTTATATGAGTTGCTGCGTCGTCCAGATGTGACTTATGCAGGCCTGATGACGCTGCCGCAAGGAGGCGAAGCTGTTGTTGATGTCCTGGTTGCGGAACAAGTTGAAATTCAAGCGAAATATCAAGGTTATATCGAGCGCCAGAAGATTGAAGTGGCGCGCCACCTGCACCACGAAGAGGACTGTTTGCCGCAAGATCTGGATTACCGGTTTGTGCACGGCCTTTCCAGCGAGGTGCAGCAAAAACTGAATCAGCATAAACCTGAAACAGTGGGACAGGCGGCACGCATTTCCGGCATGACACCGGCCGCGGTTTCGTTGTTGCTGGTGCATATCAAACGCGGTTTTTCCGGCTTGGACAAAAAGAAAAGCGCATGAATCTGGCGGAATCACTGGCTGCCGGGACTGCGGCCCTGGGATTTACGTTTCCGCAGGCAACCCAGGCTCGCTTGCTGCAATATCTGGCGCTAATCAGAAAATGGAACCAAGTGCATAATCTGACGGCGGTGCGTGAACCGGAAACAATGCTGACCCGGCATCTGCTTGATAGCCTGGCTATTCTGCCGCATATTACCGGGCCGCGCATCGTTGACGTGGGCAGTGGCGCGGGTTTACCGGGAATTCCTCTGGCTTTGGTGCGACCGGACTGGCAGGTGGTGTTGCTTGAGAGCAATCACAAGAAGGCTGTGTTCTTGCAGCAGGCGCGTATCGAATTGCAACTGGAAAACGTCGAGGTAGCGGCTGAACGAGCAGAAAACTTCCATCCAGAGGCTAAGTTTAATACGGTGATTTCACGTGCTTTTTCTGACCTGACGGACTTTATTCAACTGGCAGGACATCTATGCGCAGCGGAAGACAGCAGCAGGCTGGTAGCGATGAAAGGGATTTATCCCCACGAGGAGTTGGCGCAAATACCGCCACAATTTGTGGTCGAAAAAACATTGTCTGTTGCGGTTCCCGGTCTTGAAGCGGAGCGGCATCTGGTCATGCTTAGACGGGCGTAGTTGATGCGACGCCCTTTTGTGTTTTGATTGTTTGGTATCCGGCTGTGCCGGTTCGGGGGCAAACGTAGTGGCGAAAATTCTGGCAATAACCAATCAAAAAGGGGGGGTGGGAAAAACCACAACCAGCGTTAATCTGGCCGCAAGTCTGATGGCTGCCAAGAGGCGTGTGCTGTTGGTTGATCTGGACCCGCAGGGCAATGCGACCATGGGTAGCGGCGTGGACAAGCATGCTCTGCAACACACGATTTACCATATATTGCTTGGTAATCAACGCATTATGGACATACGTGCGATCTCCCCCAGTGGCAAGTATGACCTGATTCCCGCCAATCGCGATCTGGCTGGTGCCGAAGTGGAAATGGTGGATTTGCCGCAACGCGAAGCGCGCCTGAAAGCGGCATTGCAAGAAGTGGAAAGCGAGTACGATTTTATCCTCATTGATTGCCCGCCGGCACTCAACCTGCTTACGCTCAACGGCCTCTGCGCGGCACATGCGGTGATGATCCCGATGCAGTGTGAATATTACGCGCTGGAGGGGTTGAGCGATTTAGTTAATACTATCAAGAAGGTACGCGCCAACTTTAACCCAATACTGGAAATCGAGGGCTTATTACGCACCATGTTTGACCCGCGCAGCATACTGGCGCAACAAGTATCGCAACAATTGCAGCAACATTTTGGCGATAAAGTCTATCGTACCGTTATCCCGCGGAACGTGCGACTGGCCGAAGCTCCCAGCTTCGGTATGCCAGTGTTGTATCACGACAAATTATCGAAGGGAACGCAGGCCTATTTAGCGTTGGCGGGAGAAATACTTGAAAAATACCCTGTCAGCGCGGCACAGAGCTGACAGGCTACGGAGATAGAGGAAAAATGGCGAAATTAAAGGGATTGGGAAGAGGGCTAGACGCACTGCTGTCAGGCAATAGCGACAGTAATGCATCAGGGGAGTCGTTGCAGAATCTTAAAACCGCGTTATTACAGCCAGGCAAATATCAGCCACGTACCCACATGGATAAGGAATCCCTAGCTGAGCTTGCCGATTCCATCAAAGTGCGAGGGGTGATGCAGCCAGTGCTGGTGCGACTGGTTTCCGCTGGGCGTTATGAAATCATAGCTGGAGAGCGACGCTGGCGAGCTGCGCAGATGGCGGGACTTGAGGAGATTCCGGCGCTGATCCGCGATGTGCCGGATGAGGCGGCGCTGGCCATGTCGCTGATTGAAAACATTCAGCGCGAGAACCTAAACCCGCTGGAAGAGGCGCAGGGCATTCAGCGGCTTATCAATGAATTCGGCATGACCCACCAGGCGGCCAGCCAAGCGCTGGGTAGTTCTCGTAGCGCCGTTTCCAATCTGTTGCGGCTGCTCAATTTGTCCGCGCCAGTGCAGGAGTTGATGATGCAGGGCAAGATCGACATGGGGCATGGCCGCGCTTTGCTCACATTATCTGCAGCCAAGCAAATTGAAATCGCTCATCAGGTGGCACACAAGCAACTTTCAGTCCGCGAGACTGAAAAGCTGGTGTATCGGATCGAGAATTCCGAGTTAAAACAGCCACCTAAACGCGACCGCGACTTGCTGCGCCTGCAGGAAAGCGTTTCAGCGAAGCTTGGCGCACAAGTAATCATCAAGCCCGGGAAAAAGGGTGCGGGCAATGTGGTGATCCACTATGCCAGTCTGGAGCAACTGGATGGAATATTAGCTAAGTTTTAGGATCATGATCAAGCTTTAAGCCGAGCAAGCGGGTTTTTGTGCCACAAGCCATATAAATCCAAGTCAGGCCTTTCAAAGATAACGATTTCCGGAAATCACCTTTTTTGATCCAGCAGATAATGGCTTCAGCTTGATATCGAAGGACATTTTGAAGACATCCTCTTGCGGATGTAATGGGTGTTGGTAAAGACAGCATAGATATCGGTGTAGGAATTGCCTGACAAAATGCTTGACGAGCAGCGCTTTTATCGGCTAGGCTTACCGCTGTAATGGGTATGAGTATATTCGTAGCATATCCATAACTATAAATATAACTATAAGTACGGCGAGAGTATTGCGCCGGGGTAGAGTAGAAGTGGAAGGGGCAGTAGTTTTTCGATTAACGGAATAGGAG
>JAPLQS010000011.1 GCA_026399575.1 Nitrosospira sp.
AGAAGTTCAATGGAATATCCGTCATCACCTTCTACCTGCATTTGAAAGAAACTGAATTCCGCTTTAACCATCGCCGTGATAATCTGTATCTTGAGTTACTTCGATTATTGAGATTAAACCCGCTTTAACTTCCTAAGACCCATTTCTATTATCCAAATCTTCTTTCTGATTCAGTCCTTAACCAAGCGGATACTGCGAAACCAGCCTCCTGCCAGCACCGGCACATCTGTTTCCAGCTTCAATCCGGGAATGTCTGCCAGCACCTTTTCAAACACCACATCCAGTCGCGTGACCGTATGCTGCGTCAGCAGATTCAATATTCGCCTGATCCACGCAGCCTCGCCTGGCTTGAGAAATTTGTCGAGTATCAATACGCTCCCACCCGGTTTCAGCACACGCACAGTTTCCCGCAAACAGGCGAGCGGGTTGGGAACCACCGCAAGAATCAAGTGCAGTACCACATGGTCGAAGCACTCGCTGGCAAATGGTAGCGCCATACTGTTGCCTTGCACGAGATCGAGGTGTAGTCCTGCGCTGCGAGGCTTTGTCTGCTTGAGCATGGCAGCGGTAAGATCCAGGCCGGTATAACGGTGACATGGCGGGAGGTGGGGCAGATCCAGCCCGGTACCGATGCCATTGATGAGGATATTGAGACTGCCTTGCTGCGGCAATTGCCGCAGACTGGTGGCACGTACAATTTTGGATGCTGCCGCGACGAAAGCGTCATAGAGCGGAGCGATCAGGGTGTATGTGTGGCGCAAGGACATGAGGATGCCCCTATTTGCGATCCTGTTTGCCAGCTTTGACCGGTTTGTCCGACTTACGATTGGCCCAGACCAGCATCCAGATACCCACTGCAATCATCGGCAACGACAGCCATTGGCCCATGCTGATGCCCAGTGTCAGCACGCCGATGAAGCCATCTCCCGGTTCGCGAAAGAACTCAGCCAGCGAGCGGAATACGCCGTAGCCGATCAGGAACATGCCCGAGACCGCCCCTACTGGTCTTGGCTTGGATGAGTAAATCCACAACAATGCAAAAAATGCCAGGCCTTCCAGCGCAAATTCATAGAGCTGGGAAGGGTGACGCGGCAATGCGTCCACGTGCGGGAAGATCATGCCCCAGGCCACGTCGGTGGGACGTCCCCACAGTTCGGCATTGATGAAGTTGCCTATGCGACCGGCACCCAGTCCCAGCGGCACCAGCGGTGCAATAAAATCCGTCACGACCAGCCAGCGCAATTTATATTTGCGTGCCAGCAACGCCATCGCTGTTATCACGCCGAGAAAGCCGCCGTGAAACGCCATGCCGCCCTGCCATACCGCAAAGACTTCCAGCGGTTGCTGCAAATAATAGCCAAGATTATAAAACAGCACATAGCCCAGACGGCCACCCACTATTACCCCCAGCACACCATAAAACAGCATGTCATCCAGCATGGTGTTGGTGAACGCTGCTTGTGGGCGACGCCGGATGCAATAGCGCCCTAACAGAATGAACAATGCAAACCCCAGCAGATACATGAGACCGTACCAGCGAATGGCGAGGGGTCCAAGATAGATGGCGACAGGGTCGAACTGCGGATGAACGAACATCGGTATCAACTTCTTTTGCGGTAAAATCGGATTATACGGCAAGCGCATTCACTACAATGTTATGAGCATCGAGAATGCCTCTGCAGCTACGGATTTCTAACGTTTCCCAGGAGTGATCATGTCATACAACAAATGCAGCCAGGCTATTACCCAAGGCGCGCAGCGCTCTCCCAGCCGTGCCATGCTGCGAGCGGTGGGTTTCGGTGACATGGATTTCGACAAGCCCATCGTCGGCGTCGCCAATGGTTTTTCCACCATCACGCCCTGCAATATGGGACTGAATGAGCTGGCCATAAACGCCGAGAGCGCATTGAAGCAAGCCGGGGCGATGCCGCAGATGTTTGGCACCATCACTGTGTCCGATGGCATTTCCATGGGTACTGAAGGCATGAAGTACTCGCTGGTGTCGCGCGAAGTGATCGCGGATTCGATTGAAACTGCGGTACAGGCAGAAAGCATGGATGGGGTGATCGCGATAGGCGGCTGCGACAAGAACATGCCGGGTGCGATGATCGCGATGGCGCGGATGAATGTTCCGGCTATTTTTGTTTACGGCGGCACCATCAAGCCCGGCCACTACAAAGGGCAGGACCTGACCATCGTCAGCTCGTTCGAAGCGGTCGGGCAATATGCCGCGCACAAGATAGACGAGCAGGAACTGCTGGCAGTGGAGCGCCATGCCTGTCCCGGCGCGGGTTCCTGCGGCGGCATGTTCACTGCCAACACCATGTCGTCGGCATTTGAAGCGATGGGTATGAGCCTGCCCTACTCTTCGACGATGGCGGCGGAGGATGACGAGAAGCGCGTGAGCGCGGCTCGTTCGGCCGAAGTGCTGGTTGACGCAATCAAGCAGCAGATCCGCCCGCGCGACATCATCACCCGGAAATCCATCGAGAACGCGATCGCCGTGATCATGGCGGTGGGCGGCTCAACCAATGCAGTATTGCACTTCCTTGCGATTGCCCATGCGGCTGAAGTGGAACTCAGCATCGACGATTTTGAGCGCATGCGCGGCAAGGTGCCGGTATTGTGCAATCTGAAACCATCCGGACGTTACGTTGCCACTGATCTGCATCAGGCAGGAGGTGTTCCGCAAGTGATGAAAATGCTGCTCGAGCATGGCTTGTTGCACGGCGATTGTCTGACCATCAGCGGTCAGACGGTCGCGGAAATACTGCGGGATATTCCCGTGACACCGCGCAAAGATCAGGATGTGATCCGGCAATGGGAAAACCCGATGTACGCGCAGGGCCATCTTGCCATCCTCAAGGGCAACCTCTCCACCGAAGGCTGCGTGGCTAAAATCAGTGGAGTGAAAAATCCAAAGATCACCGGCCCGGCGCGGGTATTCGAATCGGAAGAAACCTGCATGGCGGCGATACTCGCACGCGGAATCCAGCCTGGCGATGTGGTGGTGATACGCTATGAAGGTCCCAAGGGAGGTCCCGGCATGCGCGAAATGCTCTCGCCCACTTCCGCCCTCATTGGCGAGGGTCTGGGAGATTCGGTGGGGCTCATCACCGATGGCCGTTTTTCCGGCGGCACCTACGGCATGGTGGTTGGTCATGTTGCGCCGGAAGCATTTGTCGGTGGAACCATCGCGCTGGTGCATGAAGGCGACTCCATCACCATAGACGCGGAACAGCGGTTGCTGCAACTCAATGTCGCGGAGGAAGAGCTTGCCCGGCGCCGTGCCGCATGGCAGCCGCCCGCGCCGCGCTATACGCGTGGAGTTCTGGCGAAATATGCGAAACTGGTTTCCAGTGCCAGCCGCGGCGCAATAACCGACGGGTCATAACCGGGAAGGTTGTCGAGCATGCCTAATCATCTCGCGGGCGAAACCAGCCCGTATCTTCTGCAGCACGCAGATAACCCAGTGGATTGGCATCCCTGGGGTGAGAAGGCGCTGGCGCTGGCGCGCATGCAGAATAAACCCATACTGCTTTCCATCGGTTATTCCGCCTGTCACTGGTGCCATGTCATGGCGCACGAATCGTTTGAGGACGAGGAAGTCGCTGCGGCGATGAACCGGCACTTCATCAACATCAAGGTGGATCGCGAAGAGCGCCCCGATCTTGACCAGATTTATCAGACCGCCCTCTACATACTGACTCAGCGCAACGGCGGCTGGCCGTTGACCATGTTCCTGACCCCCGAGCAGAAGCCGTTCTTTGGCGGCACTTATTTCCCCAAGTTGCCGCGTCATGGCATGCCAGGTTTCCTCGATTTATTGCCGCGCGTCGCCGAGACTTATTACGTACGTGGCGCGGAAATCGAACAGCAGAACAGCGCATTGCTGGAATCGCTGGCGAGTACGCTGCCGTCAAGAAATCCAGAGGTACCGGCATTCTCGGAGCAACTGCTGGCCAATGCGCTGGTGGAATTAAAAGACAGATTTGATGCTGTGCATGGTGGTTTTGGTGGGGCGCCAAAATTTCTGCATCCTACCGAGCTTGAGTTCTGTCTGCGACATTACGCGACAACCAAGGACCAAGAAATTCTGCGAATTGCTTCTTACTCCCTGGAAAAGATGGCAAAAGGCGGTATTTACGACCACCTGGGGGGTGGTTTCTGCCGTTACAGCACCGATCAGCACTGGAGCATTCCGCATTTTGAAAAGATGCTGTATGACAATGGGCCACTGCTGCGGCTTTACGCCGATGCCTGGCTGGCAACGGGCGATTCTCTGTTCGAGCAGATTGTGGACGAGACTGCCGCGTGGGTAATGCGCGAAATGCAGTCACCGACGGGGGGCTATTACTCAACCATTGACGCCGATTCGGAACATGAAGAAGGCAAGTTCTATGTCTGGGGGCGCGAGCAGGTGGAGCAAGTGTTGTCGCCGGAAGAATATGCGGTGGCCGCACCTTATTACGGTTTCATGCGCCCCCCCAACTTCGAACATCAGCACTGGAATCTGGAAATCGCGCAATCGCTGGCGGAAGTGGCCCAAGCCATTGGCATCAGCCGGGAGGAAGCACAACAAAGACTGACAGTCGCACGCATAAAACTGTTCAGCGAGCGCAAGCTGCGTGTGCATCCGGGGCGCGATGAAAAAATTCTCACCAGCTGGAATGGCTTGATGATCAAAGGCATGGCGCGCGCAGGCAGTGTTTTCGGGCGTGGCGAGTGGGTGCATTCAGCCGCCCTGGCAGTGGATTTTATTCGTTCCGTGTTGTGGAAAGACGGGCGCCTGCTGGCGACCTGCAAGGATGGCAAGGCGCATCTCAACGCCTATCTCGATGATTACGCTTTCTTGTTGGATGGTCTGTTGGAACTGATGCAGGCGGAGTTCCGCCAGGCCGATCTGGATTTTGCTGTGGCGCTGGCCGAGGTATTGTTGGAACAGTTTGAGGACAAACAGGCGGGAGGTTTTTTCTTCACCAGCCACGAGCATGAAAAACTAATCCACCGCCCCAAGCCAGGTCATGACAATGCTACACCTTCAGGTAATGGAGTGGCGGCCTACAGTCTGCAACGCCTTGGCCACCTGCTCGGCGAGTTGCGCTACTTACAAGCAGCGGAACGCACCCTGAGTTTGTTTTATCCCGTATTATCCCGTCATGCCAGCTCCGGTTGCAGCCTGCTGACGGTGTTGGAGGAAACGCTTACTCCGCCCCAAACCGTTATCCTCCGTGGACAGGTGCCGGCTCTTGCAGAATGGCGAGATGCATTGCTACCCATTGCACCTTATGCCATGGTGCTTGCCTTGCCAGCGGAACTTGTCGGCTTGCCGGTGAGTCTGAGTAAACATGCGCCGCCAGATAAGGTTGTCAACGCTTGGGTCTGTCAAGGCGTTAGGTGCTTACCGGAAATTTCTGACTTGCAGGAATTGCTGCGCGTCTGTGAAGTTCAAGGTAGAATAAAGTTTCCTCGATAACTTTAACGGATAAAAGGAGTAAAAATGAAAACTGTCTGGATGGGAATGATTGCAGCATCAGCCCTGTTGATGGTAGGCACCGCGCAAGCGAGTCAGGAACTGGCCCAAGGCAGCGGCTGCATGAACTGCCACATGCTCGACAAGAAAATGGTCGGACCCGGTCTCAAGGATATCGCCGCCAAGTACAAGGGTGATGCCGGCGCCGCAGCCAAGTTGACCGAGAAGATAGTCAAAGGCAGCAACGGGGTGTGGGGACCAATCCCGATGCCACCGAATGCGGGCGTCAGCGAGGCGAATGCCAAGACCTTGGCGCAGTGGATTTTGTCGCTCAAGTAACCTGGGTTTATCGTACAGAAAAAGCCGACGCAGTTATGCGTCGGCTTTTTATTTTGCGCCAGGCGCCTTCGAATCTGGATTACGGGAGACTGAGTTAAGATCATGGGCTGGTTCGCGACCAATCTGCTAAGTGCTTTTCTGCTGCCGCCGCTAAATCTTATCCTGCCGGGTGCGCTGGGTGTGCTATTGCTCAGGCGTCACCCGCGACTGGGCAAGCTTCTGGTTGCCAGCACATTGATTCTGCTTTATCTGCTGTCCACTCCTTTTGTTGCCGGGACTATGCTGCAGAAGCTGGAAACACCGTTTGTTCCCGGTTTCGCCGACAGTGGGGCGCAGGCCATCGTGGTGCTGGGTGGTGGGACTTATTTCAACGCGGTCGAATATGGCGGCGATACGGTAAGCCGTTACAGCCTGGAACGCATTCGTTATGCCGCCCGCTTGCATCGGCTTACAGGCAAGCCGATACTGGCGACCGGCGGTGCCCCGCTCGGCAATGCTTCTTCCGAAGCGGCGCAGATGAAAGTGGCGCTGGAAAAGGATTTCCAGGTTCCGGTCAGGTGGGTCGAGGAAGCCTCGAACAACACGCGTGAAAACGCTTACAAGAGTTTTGCCATGCTGAAGAAAAGCGGGATCACGCACATCATGCTGGTTACTCATGCCTGGCATATGCCAAGGTCAATGCAGGAGTTCGAGCAGGCGGGGTTCAAGGTTAGCCCTGCCGCCACAGCGTTTACTACCCGTTACCGGACGGACGCGCTGGCGTTTATCCCCACGGCCGGCGCGCTACAGCAGAGCGGATTATTCATGCATGAAATGATAGGGATGCTGTGGTATCGGCTGTTTCCGGCCTCTGACCAAACTTGAAGTCGTTAGAATGGCACCCGAAAATATTTAAAAAGGATAGATATGAAAGCGCGTATCAAGTGGAAGGATGGAATGAGTTTTCTGGGCGAATCCGGCAGTGGCCATGCAGTGCTGATGGACGGCCCGCCGGAGGCGGGCGGCAAGAACCTGGGGCCGCGCCCGATGGAAATGCTGTTGCTGGGAACCGGCGGCTGCGCCGCCTTCGACGTGATGCTGATCCTGAAAAAGGGCCGTCAGGCAGTCAGCGATTGCGTGGTGGAAATTGAAGCGCAACGGGCAGCACAAGATCCCAAGGTGTTCACCCACATCCACTTTCATTTCATCCTGACCGGGAAAAACCTGCAGCCGCAGCAAATTGAGCGGGCGATCAGTCTATCCGCAGAAAAATACTGTTCGGCTTCGATCATGCTGGGGAAAACGGCAGAGATGACACACGATTTTGAACTCGTGGAGGAGTAGAGCTTCCGTTCGAAGCCGTGTGTCAAACCCAATAAGCTGTCCGCGTCATCACTTTCGATCCCAGTTGCATTGCCAGCTTTACCGGTGCCGGCAACTCTGCACCACCATAAGACATGGCCGTAGTGGCATGGCCTGCTTCGTCGACTTGCATCTGTGCGACGATGGCCCGACTTTTCCCATCATGCTGCGGTAAGCGCTGCAAATGTCCAGCCAGATGAGTCTCCACCTGGCGCTCGGTCTCTGCAAGAAACCCCAGGTTCCATTTGTCGCCGAGCATGCCCGCGAATGCACCGATGGCGAAGGATCCGCCGTACCATAGCGGATTCAGCAAACTCTTGCGCCCGCCCAGTTCTGCAATACGCCGTTCGGTCCAGGCAAGATGCTCCGTTTCTTCACGCGCTGCATGTGTCAAGGCTTGCTGTACCTCGGCATCCCGCGCAGTGAGCGCTTGTCCCTGGTAGAGCGCCTGTGCACAGATCTCACCGACATGGTTGACGCGCATCAGCGCGGTGGTTTCATTTTTTTCCGCGTCGGTCAACTCGACTTCCGGCAATCCGGTTCCGGGAACCGGGCGTAGAGTCTGCGCTGGCGTCAGCAACGTACGCAACGCGTTGTCAAAACCGATGATGAACTTGTCAATATTCGCCATGAATTTTCCTGAATGATGTAATTAAGATGGCATGCCCATCTGCCGCGCCAGCAGTGTTACCGGATGCAGCACCTCAATTTCCGATCCCGCCTGCCGCAATGCACTGGCCAGATGCAGTGCACAGCCGATGTTGGCAGTGGCAAGATAATGCCCCCCGCTTTCGTTCACTGCAATCATTTTATCATCCAGCAGCGCCTTTGCCATCTCCGGCTGATCGAGAAAATATGTCCCGGCTGCGCCGCAGCACTGATCATTGCCGGCGAGCGGAACAATGCACGCGCCGGGAATGCGCGCCAGCAACGCATAGGGATGAGCTGCGCCGCGCAGCACATTACGCAGGCTGCAGGGCTCATGCACTGCAATTTTGTGTGGCAACGGTGAGATTTTCACGTCATTCCATCCTTCGGCCTGCTGCAGAAAGGCGCTGATGTCGACGATCTTGGCGGAGAAATCAGGGGGGGCTTCCGCAAGCTGCACACCACAGCCCGATGCGGTACTGATGATTGCGTGCAGGTTCAACCCTGCGAAAGCCGCCGCGTTTTCTCGCGCTAGTTGCGCTGCCGTGTGCAGATCGCCGCCATGTCGGTGCAGTGCGCCGCAGCAGGTTTGCGCAGGCGGTACATGCACCGTGTAACCCAGGCGATTGAGTACAAATATGGCTGCATTCAACGTTGTCACATCCGCCAGTCGTGCAACACAGCCGAGGAACAGACCGACTTCGCCGCGCGCATTGCCGCTTGCGGGATAAATCGTTTGCCATGATGCGGCTGTCTTGTTGGAGGCTGAACAGGGTGTGTCGATAAGCGGCAACTGTGCCTCCAGCACGGCAAGTTTTGTTTTCCCCAGCATCCTCGATTTGCGCACCCAAGCCTGCAGACCGCTGGTCTGGTAAAGGCGCAGGAGCGGGCGCAGCGCATCGAGGCGTGCAGGTTTGGTGATGAATTCCTTCTCCGCCAGGGTTCGCAATGCAGACTTTTGCATTCCTGTACCTTGTCCGGGCCGGGCAGATGATGACTGCGTCATGGCCGCGCGAGCACTGTCAATCAGCTGCCCGTAAGCTACATGGTTGGGGCAGACAGCTTCACAGGCGCGGCAGGTTAGGCAGCGATCCATGTGCAGGGCAAAGCGTGCATTCATCGGAATGCGTTCGCTGGCAACACCGCTGATCAGAGCGATGCGTCCACGCGGCGAATCGGCTTCCGACAGGGTTATGCGGTAGGTTGGGCAATGCGGCAGACACAGGCCGCAGGCAACGCAGCGGTTGGCTTCGGCGAGCAGCGAAGCGGAAGAAAAATCAGGCGGGAGATCGGCTGGTTTCGTGATCATCTCCGGCGTAGAAGGCTGGAAAATTTTTTTGCTGGAATGGTAGGCACGGGCAGAGTCTACCCGCTAAAAGACGGGAAGGGTAGAGGAGTCGCCACTGCCATTCCTGAATGGAAACCCGGCATTATATGTAACAGTCTCAGGTAGATTCACCCAGTCGCCGCAACGGGAAAGCACCCTTGACGAACAAGATGAGCGTGTCTACCATTCATAATGGAGACTGACTAGTTTCCCGCATGTTTCCTCAATTATTTAAAGGAGTTGATTATGCTACAGCATCGATTTTTCCGGAAAACACTGCTTGGCGGCATTGCCCCGCTACTGCTGTCCGGCATGTTGATTACTCAGGTTGCGCCAGTCGGCGCGTCGGAACATGGGCATCACAAAGCCCATGCCAAATTCAACCAGGCGGGAGAGTTGGCTCGACCAGCAAACATCAAGGAATGGATTTCCATCGGCGCATCGGTGACCCCGAAAGATATGAACAACGGCAAGCCGGCATTTCCCGAGTTTCATTATGTCTATATTGATCACGCAAGCTGGTCTCATTGGAAAAAAACGGGCGAGTTTCGCGAAGGTGCCATGATTGCCAAAGAACTGGTCAGCGTGGGCTCCAAGTCGGCAGCCAGCGGCAGCGGATATTTTGCCGGTGATTATGTCGGCCCGGTGGCGGTTTCAGTCAAGGACAGCAAGCGTTTTGCCAAGTCAAACAATTGGGGTTATTTTGTTTTTGGCGACGATAAAGCGCAAAATGCGGCAGCTGATGAAAGTTGCGTGGCTTGCCACAAAGCCAATGCTGCGCAGGATATGGTCTTCACCCAGTATTGGGCGCCATTGCGCGCAGTCAGTCCTAAAAAATAAATCAATCGGCAGCGGCAAGCCGGGGTAGCGGCACCATAGAGTGCGCCCCTTGCTTGTCGTTGCATTCATATCGGATCCGGGATGACAAAAACAATGACACATGATTACGCAAGTTTGGCCCCGGAGCTGCAAATATCGGATTGGCTGAATACGCCGCAGCCGCTTACGCTTGCCGCGCTTCGCGGCAAAGTGGTGGTGCTGCATGCTTTTCAAATGCTCTGTCCGGGCTGTGTGCAAGTCGGCATTCCGCAGGCGCAGCGGATTTACGATGAATTTGACCCTAAGCGGATCGCGGTAATCGGTCTGCATACCGTATTTGAGCATCATGAAGTGATGGGACCCGATGCGCTGGAGGTATTCGCTTACGAATACCGATTGCGCTTTCCGATCGGCATCGACAAGTACGAAGGCGAGCAGCGCCAGGGTCTGCCGTTGACCATGGGCGCGTACCAGATGCAGGGAACCCCGACGCTGATTCTGATCGACAAAGCCGGGCGTGTGCGCTTGCATAAGTTTGGCCACGTGAATGACCTTATGCTTGGGTTCTCGATAGGCGCACTGCTTTCTGAAGAGATTGATGGTGTGGCAGAAGATGCAGCAGCGACGCAGGAAAATGGCGCAAATACTGCTTGTGATGCGGATGGATGCAGCGTCTGATCAGAGGTTTATTCTTTCAGCGTCCATACACATCCTCAAAACGCACAATATCATCTTCGCCCAGATACGAGCCCGATTGCACCTCTATCATTTCGAGCGGTACACAACCAGGGTTTTCCAAGCGGTGACGGGTGCCGAGCGGGATGAAGGTGGATTCGTTTTCGGATACCAGATAGCTCGTGTCGCCACGCGTCACTTGCGCCGTGCCACGCACCACGATCCAGTGTTCAGCCCGATGATGATGCATTTGCAGGGATAATGCGGCCCCCGGCTTGACGACAATGCGCTTCACCTGGAAGCGGTCCCCGGCATCCACGCCGTCGTACCAGCCCCACGGGCGGAATACCTTGCGATGCAACTGTCCTTCCGGTCTGCCTTCGCGTTTGAGGCTGTCGACAATTTTTTTTACGTCCTGCGTCTTGTTCTTGTGGACGACCAGGATGGCATCTGGCGTTTCGACTACCACTACATCCTCCACTCCCACGCAAGCCACCAGGCGGCCTCCCGACATGACCAGCGTGTTGCGGCAGTCGTGCAACAATACATCGCCCTGCGACACATTGCCTTCAGCGTCTTTAGGCAATACCTGCCACAGGGAATCCCATGCGCCGACATCAGACCAGCCAGCCGCGAGCGGAATCACTACTCCTGACGGCAATGCGTTGTCACCGGCGGCAATGCGCTCCATCACTGCGTAGTCGATCGAATCGCTTGGGCATTGCGCAAACGCCTCTTTGCCTACGCGCAAAAACTCGCCATCGGTCGAACCTTGATCCCAGGCTGCACGGCAAGCTGCCAGGATATCCTGACGGCAGGTGGCAATGGCCGCCAGCCATACCGAAGCGCGCAGCATGAACAGGCCGCTGTTCCATAGATAACTGCCGTCATCCAGGTAAGCTTGTGCCGTGGCGAAATCCGGTTTTTCCACAAAACGTGCGATATGGCAAGCCCCGCCTTCGCCGAACGCCGCACCGGACTGGATATAGCCAAAGCCCGTTTCCGGTGAATCCGGCGTGATGCCGAAAGTAACGACGGCACCTTCTGCCGCCAGCGCCATACCCTTGCGCACCACTGTTTGAAAAGCCGCGGTATCCAGGATTACATGATCCGCCGGCATCACCAGCAGGACCGGGTCGCCTCCCTCGCGCATCGCCGCCAGCGCAGCCAGAGTGAGCGCTGGCGCCGTATTGCGCCCGACCGGTTCGAGCAGGATCGTGCCCGCTATGTTCATCAATCGCAGTTGTTCTGCGATCACGAAACGGTATTCCTCATTGCAAACCACCATCGGCGCTTCGAGCCGTATGCCCGCAAGCCCCTCGATACGGCGGATGGTGGCCTGCAACAGGGAATCTTCACCAATCAGCGGCAATAACTGTTTGGGATATTTCTCGCGCGAGAGTGGCCACAAACGGGTACCGGAACCGCCGGAGAGAACGACAGGAAGCAGTGTTTGCATGGGTTTCCTAACGTGAGCGATAAATCATATCTATTCTAACCAGCAGCTTAATCAAGCTTCAGTGGGCGAAATTCTACCATTGTAGTATCACAGCAAGGTCATTTGCTTAATTCTCTTTGAGGCAATTGGAGCATCCTTCCACATGTTCCAATGAATTTGGTGCTGTGTTAGAATTGCGCGCTCCCAATTGGCTGGCGTATAGGCAGCCCTGTTGTGTATGCAAGGATGCGACAGCTTCACAAAAGGCCAAGTAGCTCAGTCGGTAGAGCAGAGGACTGAAAATCCTTGTGTCGGTGGTTCGATTCCGCCCTTGGCCACCAATATCCATGTGGATTTCCGAGATTTCTCGATTTACGGATTTTCTACACCAGCGGAGAAGTTCCCGCAATCTTTCGGAAGACTTGCAACGCCTCTCATTGATAGTATTCAAGCTGTTGTAATACTATAATCAACGGATTTCGGATTATTCACCAGTTGCTTACACCATCTTCCATGCAGTTATTTGCCTTCGGCATCAACCATCAAACCGCGCCACTGGACGTGCGTGAGCAGGTTGCATTCCCGGAAGATGCAATGGAGGGTGCGCTGCATGATCTGGTGCAGCATCATCCAGTGGGGGAGGCGGCGATTGTCTCCACCTGCAATCGCACCGAAGTTTATTGCAGCACCGACAAACCCGAGGAAGCCACGCACTGGCTGGCGGATTACCATCACCTGCAGGCGAAGGAACTGGAACCCTATCTGTACAAGCTGCCGCGCGAACAGGCAGTGAAGCACGCTTTTCGTGTCGCCAGCGGACTGGATTCGATGGTGCTGGGCGAGCCGCAGATACTTGGCCAGCTGAAGGATGCAGTGAAATCCGCCGAACACGCCGGCACATTGGGTATGCTGCTGCACAAATTATTCCAACGCACTTTTTTCGTCGCCAAGGAAGTTCGCACTTCCACTGAAATCGGCACCAACTCCGTTTCCATGGCTGCGGCTGCTACCCGGCTGGCAGAACGGATTTTCGGCGACATCAGTGAGCAGCGCGTACTGTTTATCGGCGCAGGTGAAATGATCGAGTTATGCGCCAGTCATTTCGCCGCACGCCATCCGAAACATATCACTGTTGCTAATCGCACAATCGAGCGCGCACAGTTGCTGGCGCAGCGTTTCAATGCACAGGCCATTACTTTGAACGAGCTTCCCGAGCAATTGGCGCTGCACGATATTGTGGTGAGCTGCACCGCCAGTCCCTTGCCCATACTCGGCAAGGGCATGGTGGAGCGCGCCATCAAGGTGCGCAAGCATCGGCCGATTTTCATGGTGGATCTGGCGGTGCCGCGAGATGTTGAGCCGGAGGTGGCGGAGCTGGACGATGTATTTCTTTATTCCGTGGATGATCTGGCCGATATTGTCAAAGAAGGGCTGGATCTGCGCCAGGGTGCGGTGGCGCAAGCCGAAGCCATCATCGATTCCAACGTGATCAACTTCATGCACTGGCTGGAATCGCGAGAATTGGTTCCTACGATTCGTGCGCTGCGCGACCAGGCCGAGCGCTATCGGCGGCATGAACTCGAACGCGCCATGAAGCTTCTGGCCAAAGGTGAAGACCCGCAGAAAATCCTGGAATTGCTGAGTAACGGCCTCACCAATAAATTTCTGCATATCCCCTCCGAAGCGCTCAATCATGCTACCGCCGATGAGCGTGATGATCTGGTCGGGCTGGTCAACCGCTTGTATCAACTCCATCGCCCGGAATGAACAATAGCATTGCTGCCAAGCTCACGCAGCTCAGCGTGCGCCTGGAGGAATTAACCCGTCTGCTGAGCAGCGAGACCATCACTGCCAATCTGGACAACTACCGCAAGCTGACACGCGAACGCGCCGAGATTACCCCGGTAGTCGAGCTTTATCATGCTTACCAGCAGGGTGAGCGCGACATCCAGACTGCGCAGGAAATGAGCGCCGATCTGGAGATGCGCGAATTTGCCGATGCCGAGATACGCGAAGGCAAAGAGAAGCTCGTGCGAATCGAAGCAGAGTTGCAGAAACAGTTATTGCCCAAGGATCCCAGCGATGAGCGCAATATTTTTCTGGAAATCCGTGCCGGCACAGGTGGCGACGAATCCGCATTGTTTGCGGGCGACCTGTTCCGCATGTACGCACGCTTCGCCGAGCGCCAGCGCTGGCAGGTGGAAGTGATTTCACAAAGTCCATCGGAAGCGGGCGGTTACAAGGAAATTATCGCCAAGATCATTGGCCAGGGCGCTTACTCCAGACTCAAGTTTGAATCCGGCGGCCACCGGGTGCAGCGTGTGCCGGCCACCGAGACTCAGGGGCGCATTCATACCTCTGCCTGTACCGTAGCGGTGATGCCGGAGGCGGACGAAATCGACGATGTAACGTTGAATCCGGCTGAATTGCGTATTGATACATTTCGTGCTTCCGGCGCGGGCGGTCAGCATATCAACAAAACCGATTCGGCGGTACGCATCACGCACCTGCCGACAGGTATCGTGGTCGAATGCCAGGATGGACGCTCACAACACAAGAATAAAGCACAGGCCATGAGTGTTCTGGTGGCACGAATCCGCGACAAACAAACACGCGAGCAGCAGGCCAAGCAAGCGGCCACCCGTAAGTCGCTGATAGGCAGCGGCGATCGCTCGGAGCGAATTCGCACCTACAATTTTCCGCAGGGGCGTATTACTGATCACCGCATCAACCTGACGCTTTATAAAATAGACCAGATCATGGACGGAGACTTGAACGAGCTTTGTTCTGCGCTGATGTCCGAACACCAGACGGAACAATTGGCGGCGATGGCGGATTAGAGTTGGGCACAGCAACCTCAGCATGAGTCCTTCGCTACCGCAAACCACCATCGCACAAGCGCTGCAGCAGACGCGGCCGGATATTGATGCTACCGATGCGCGCATGCTGCTGCAGAGTGTGCTCAACGTGAGTCACGCTCATCTCATCGCTCACCCCGGCCAAGAGCTTGCACCCGAGCAAGCGCAGCAATTTTATTCATTGGTAGCGCGCCGTGCCGCTGGCGAGCCGGTTGCCTATCTTGTTGGCGAACGCGAGTTTTACAGTCTGAACTTCAAAGTGACACCCGCCGTGCTGATTCCTCGTCCGGAAACCGAATTGCTGGTGGATCTGGCATTGGAGCGAGTTTCCACAGAGTGCCCTTGCAAAGTACTGGACTTGGGAACCGGTAGTGGTGCGGTAGCAATAGCCATCGCCAAACATCGTCCGTTAGCCAGCATTACCGCAGTGGATTCCTCGGTCGCTGCCATGGTGATCGCCAGAGTGAATGCCGAACATCTCGTTGCAACCAATGTGCGCATGCTCGCAAGCGACTGGTTCAGTGAAGTAGCTGGAGAGGAATTCGATCTCATCGTTTCCAATCCGCCTTATGTTGCCGACGGTGATCCCCATCTCAAGCAAGGGGACCTGCGCTTTGAGCCACATACGGCACTGGCGGCAGGCAGCGATGGACTGGATTGCATCCGCCACATCGTCACTGCTGCACCAGCTCATCTCATTACGGGCGGTTGGCTGTTGCTGGAACACGGCTACGATCAGGCAGCAGCGTGTCGCCAATTGTTGAGCAAGGCTGGGTTTGACGAGGTATTTTCCCACCCTGATCTGGCCGGCACAATGCGGGTCAGTGGCGGGAAACGCCAAAATTCCCCAACACAAAGCTGTTAAAATATATGGCTTGGCTGCTTTGGCCAAGATGCAGGGAAGCACTTGAGAGCGACGTAACTTCCCTGCAAGCAGATTTTCAGGTTGATTAAATTTGACGAGGAGCTGGATATGGATACGCAAGAAACCATCAAGCAGCAAGTTAGCGCTCATCCCGTGGTGCTGTATATGAAAGGTACGCCGGAGTTTCCGCAATGCGGTTTTTCCGCCAATGCGGTAAAGATACTCAAGGTGTGTGGGGTGGACAATCTCTTCGCCGTGGACGTGCTCGCTGACCCGGAAATCCGGCAGGGTATCAAGGAATATTCGAACTGGCCGACCATCCCCCAGCTCTATATCAATGGCGAATTCATTGGTGGCTCAGACATCGTAACGGAGATGTTCCAGGGCGGTGAGTTGCAGAAGCTGCTGCAGAAATAAAGAATTTGATTGAGCTGGATTGCAACGAACAAGCGGGCATCTGCCAGTTTGTTCGTTGGGCAGGCTGAGAGCTATCAGCTGATAGCCGTCGCGATCATCCAGTAGCGCGCAAATTTCCCCACAGCCATGAACAGCATGGCCCATAACCAGTTTAACCGCAGCCATCCCGCTGCAACACACAACAGATCGCCGATCAGCGGCACCCACGCCAGCAATAGCACCGGGCTGCCGTGCTTACGCACCCACTCCAGCCCCCGCATATTGCCGCCAGATTTCTTCAGCAGTGCTTTTTCATCGGGTAGCAGCCGTCCGATAGCATACGAACTCATGCCGCCCAGGGTATTGCCCAACGTGGCAACTCCCAGAGCAGGCCAGTAAAGCTGGGGGTGAGTGGTTAAAACGCCAAACAGCACTGCTTCCGAGCCACCGGGAAGCAGTGTGGCGGCAAGGAAGCTGCTGGTGAACAGCACCAGCAGGCTCGATTGCTCATCCATAAAATTGTCCAGAAATGAATTAAACTGCAGTGTAGCCGCTAATTGGCTGGCGATGGAACGGGAATTGTCGGTTTTATGAGCGCGCCCGCTCTTTGTGAGTCAGGATGGCGCTCACCAAAATTTGACTTGGCGATATTATTTGGCGATGATACGCCTACCAATCACCCATCTCTGTTCAAGAGGAAAAACCATGACGACCAATGCAACGCTCAAGCAAAAGATCGACTCCATTATTGCGACGCGGAGTCTGCTCAAGCATCCTTTCTATGTAGCCTGGACCCAGGGCAAACTGTCCAAGGAACAACTGCGCCAATACGCGGAACAATATTTTCATAACGTGCTGGCTGAGCCGACTTATCTGAGCGCAGTACATTTCAACACGCCGCACATGCACACTGAAAACAACAGCGGCGACATCAGCGTGCGGCAGGAAGTGTTGAAGAATCTGATCAGCGAAGAACATGGCGAGAAGAACCACCCCGCGTTGTGGAGGACTTTTGCGCTGGCGTTGGGCTCCAGCGACAAGAGTCTGGCCGCAGCGGCCGCATTGCCGAGCACGGCCAAGCTGGTTGAGACGTTCCGGGATATCTGCCTGAACCAGCCGTTCTATGCAGGGCTGGCAGCACTGCATGCGTTCGAATCACAAGTACCGGAGATTGCTGCGGTAAAGATAGACGGACTGGCCAAGTTTTATGGCATGAAAGATCCTGACAGCTACGAATTTTTCACGGTACATCAGGAAGCTGACGTGTACCATTCACAGGCGGAATGGGAATTGATCAAGCGTTTTGCCGACACCCCGGAGAAGCAGGCCGAGGTACTGGCTGCGACAGCTCAGGCTTGCGATGCGCTGTGGGGATTCCTGGATGGGGTCTACGAGAACTACTGCGCGGAGCTCGAGTGTGAACGTGCGGAACCGGTGACGTTGCACTGAGTATGGAAGGGGCGGAGCTTGCTACAAGTGCCTGATTTCAGTCCGCCGACTGTACTTGGGTAGTTGCATCTGCAGTCTGCAAAATTTTCAACAACTCTGTTTCCAGGTGGAGCAGAGTTTTTTCTTCGCTCAAGATCTTCCCCGTAACCAGAAAGGTATCTTCGGCACGTTCTCCCATGGTGCTGATCCTGGCGCTGTGAACGTTTACGCCGAAATGCACCAGTGCTTGCGCGATGCGCGACAGCAACCCCGGGCGATCTCCGGCAACAATTGACAGAACGTGGTAGACGCCCTTTTCGTCGGGCTCGATATCGACCGCCGGTGTGATTGGAAAATGCTTGAGGTGGCGGCTCAAGCGTCTAGGCAGCGGAGACTCCAGCGGAGTCGGTTTCTTTAGTTGCTGTGTCAGTTCCCGTTCCACCAAACTGATCACACCGCTGCATTGCTCCATCGCATTCGCTGGAACCAGCACCAGAAAACTGTCGAGTGCGTAGCCATGGCGAGTGGTGTGGATTTTTGCTTCGACAATGCCATAGTTGATACGCTCAAAAAAGCTGCAAATGCGCGCAAACAAATCTTTCTGGTCAGGGACGTAGATCATCACCTGAATCCCAGTTTCAGCCGGAGCGACACGCGCTTTTACCACGGGCATGGGTGATTCCAGCCGGTCATGCAGATGGTGCATATGCCAGGCGATTTCCTGTGAGTCATGTTGCAACAGATAAGCCGTATCCAGCTCTGCCCACAGCCGCTCATATGCGACGGCAGGGATGGAGTCGAGTCGCAGCAGCCTCAGCACCTCTTCTCGCCGATGTTCCAGTGTGCCGCCGGCATTGGCCGGCACACCGCTCAGTTGTCGCTGCGTCGCCCAGAACAAGTCTTCCAGCAGCTTGCCTTTCCATGCATTCCATACTCTCGGGCTGGTGCCACGGATGTCGGCAACGGTAAGCAGATAAAGTGCAATCAGGTGGCGCTCATTGCCAACGCACTTGGTAAAGCCTGCGATTACGCTCGCATCGGACAAATCCCGTTTTTGTGCCGTGGCCGACATCACCAGATGGTTTTCCACCAGCCATACGACCAGCTCCATATCTTTCGCCGGCAGTTGATGCCGCTTGCAGAATTGCCTGGCGTCGACTTTACCAAGCAGCGAGTGATCGCCGTTGCGCCCTTTGGCGATGTCGTGAAACAGTCCGGCGAGATAGAGCACTTCCGGCCGCTCAAACTCACTGATGAGGCGGCTGCATAGCGGATATTCGTGGGCGAACTCGGGTGCCTTGAAACGGCGCAGGTTTCTCACCACCATCAGGATATGCTCATCCACGGTGTAGGCATGAAACAGGTCATGTTGCATCTGGCCGACGATACGTCCAAATGCCGGGATATAGCGGCCCAGTACGCCATAGCGGTTCATCAGACGCAGCTCACGCGTGAGTCCGCGCGGCTGGCGCAGGATCTCCATGAACAGCGCGCAATTGTGCGGATCGCGCCGGAATGCTGTATTGATAAGGGGCGTAGCGCGCCACAGCGCTCGCAGAGTGGCTGCACTACGGGCTGTCAATTCGGGATGCTGTTGCAGCAGCAGCGTACTTTCCAGAATTGTGCTTGGGTTCTGCCGCAGAATATTTTCATTGCGAGCTTCCAATAACTCGCCCCGTTTCTGGAAACGTTCATTAATGATGACCGGGGTTGCGGCTGCATCAGGAAAGATTTCCGTTCGCAGCGTGAGTAACAGGATGGTGTTGATCTGTGTCACCGCCCTGGCAGCACGGTAGTAACGCTGCATTAATATTTCACCGGCACGGCGCGGCAGCTTGTCGGCGATGTTGTATTCTTCGGCGAGCTGGGTCTGATAGTCAAATAGCAGTCGGTCTTCACGCCGTCCCGCAAGATAATGCAGCCGGATGCGCAGGTCCTGCAGGATGGCTTGGTGGCGCTGCGCAAGGCGGGCTTCCTGGCGGGTAATGAATCCGTCTTTGGCGAGACTGGTCCAGGATTTTCCCAGCCCGGCAGCGCGGCTGACCCACAGAATATTTTGCAGATCCCGCAGGCCGCCGGGGCTTTCTTTCAGGTTGGGCTCAAGATTGTAAGCCGTATCATGATAGCGGCCGTGACGCTGCTGCTGCTCCAGCTGTTTGGCGTTGAAGAATGCACGAGGGTCAAGTGCAGCCCGCATGGCGTGCGAGAATTCGCTGACCAACTGACGGCTTCCGGCGAGGTGCCGCGCTTCCAGCAGGCTGGTCTGCACCGTGATATCCTTGGTTGATTCTTCTGTGCATTCAGCGAGCGTACGGACGCTGTGCCCCACTTCCAGCCCCATATCCCACAGCAGTCCTACCCATTGTTCCAGCCGGGATTTGATCGTTCCATCCGCCACATTTACACTGTTGACTCCGGCAGGGAACAGTACCAGCAGATCTACATCGGAACCCGGGAAAAGCTGGCCGCGGCCGTAACCACCTACTGCCAGCAGCGCGATGGAAGCGGGCAGCATCGTTTCGCGCCATGCTTGACGCAGCAGCCCATCCACCAGCCGGCAATGGCTACGCAACAGGGCCGTGCCGTTATGGTTTTCGTGATAGCGCTGGTGTAATAGTTTGCGACCCTGCAGCAGCACTCTCTTGCCTGCCGCAGCGTTTAACGGCTCTGGCAGAGGTTCCACGCCAAGGTCATGCATGCGGGGTCAGGAACTGAATGCGGGTTTCGGTGGCGCACCGGCAGACAGCGTCAGTACTTCGTACCCAGTCTCGGTGACCAACACGGTATGCTCCCACTGCGCAGACAGGCTGTGGTCTTTGGTGACGATGGTCCAGCCATCGGCCAGTTGGCGGATGGACGCCTTGCCTGCATTGATCATCGGTTCAACCGTAAAAATCATGCCGGTTTTGAGTTGCAGTCCGGTCCCGGCGCGGCCATAGTGAAGTACCTGAGGCTCCTCATGGAATTTTGCACCGATGCCATGACCGCAGAATTCCCTGACTATGCTGCATCCTCGATTTTCAGCGAAGCTTTGAATGGCGTGACCAATATCGCCCAGATATTTACCGGGTTTGATTTCATCGATGCCGCGCCACATTGATTCGTAAGTGATTTCACACAGACGCTTGGCCTGGATGGGCGGGTCGCCCACGTAATACATGCGGCTGGTATCGCCGTGATAGTCATTCTTGATGACGGTCACGTCTATGTTGACGATATCGCCGGCCTTCAGCTTCTTCTCGCCCGGCACGCCGTGGCACACTTGATGGTTGACCGAAGTGCAAATTGATTTCGGATACGGTGCATATCCCGGCGGCGCATAATTGAGTGGTGCGGGAATAGTGTTCTGCACATTGACCATGTAATCATGGCATAGTGTATCAAGCTCGGCGGTGGTGATCCCGGGCCTGACAAAAGGCGTAATGTAATCCAGCACTTCCGAGGCGAGTCTGCCCGCGACCCGCATTTTCTCAATTTCCTGTGGAGATTTGGGATGCACCGTCATAGAGGTTTCCAGTTAATCAAATAGTCGCATAATGGGGGTTGCAGCAGTGCTTTGCAAGGCTGGCAGCAGGTGTAAAGGGTTGGCAGGCAGTCCATCAAAGTGATGATGCAGCGACTTCACACCCGCTCGCTTTCAGTTCGCTCCCAGGGAACTCCTGTTGCAGGCGGATCATTTTCTCGATGACATCTTCCGTTGGTCTGGGTAGCACGAATGCCATCTGTTTCAAGCTGCGTTCACCCATGACTGCCGACCTGATGCCCTTGCTTCTCATTTCCGCTAAAAACTTCCGGGCTGTTTCTTCGCTACGAAAAATATCCAGTGAGATGGCGTTATTCCACTCACTGTTGTCCTGAACGTGAAAATAACTGCTCACACCCAGTTTTTTCAGCTCCTCAATTTTCTTTGCAGCGTCGTACCTGGTCTTCAACGGTGGAATATGTACCCAATAGGCCGGGACTTCGCCCACCATATGCCGGTTCAGACTATCACCCAATTGTAGTTTGGCAATGGCCGTCTCGGCCCGCTGCAAGTCAGTTCCGATAAAATTTCCCCATTCGAGACAGGCCGCGGTTGCAAGTGCGGGCGTGGTGGCAGGTAGCAGTCTGATCTTTTCCGGGTGTAGCTCCGTGGGTAATGATGAGCTACTGCTGGAGCCAGATCCGGATTGAATATAGATTGCAAAAACCACGTTGGCAAATAACAACAGAAAAAATAGTGCTTTCATTTGTTGACGGTTTGTTGTTGTTAACAAGACCTTATCTTGTTAGAATTCGGCATCAACCGCATGAATATCACTTTTTCGGGAGTCCCAGGAATGCAAGGCATGAAAGTAGCATCAAACATGGCAATGTTGGCTATGCTGGCAGTATCCACGCAAATATTTGCTGAAACCGCCACCAAAGGTGATGCTGCCAAAGGCCAGCAGATTGCCACCCAAGTTTGCGCAGGCTGTCACAATGCCGATGGCAACAGCGTTATCCCGACCAATCCAAGTCTGGCCGGACAGCATGCCGAGTATACCACCAAGCAACTGATGAATTTCAAGGCACAGGACGCTAAACCCGCGGAGCGCAACAGTCCGGTCATGGGTGCAATGGTCATGGCGTTGTCGCCGGATGACATGAAGAATCTCGGTGCCTATTATGCCCAGCAAGTCCCCAAGCCCAGAGGGGCCAAGGATAAGGCGCTAGCACAGCAGGGTGAAAAAGTTTATCGTGGCGGCAACATCGAGGCCAGCGTACCGGCATGTGCCAGTTGTCATTCCCCCAATGGTGCCGGCATTCCGCCGGTTTATCCGCGCCTCGCGGGGCAGCATGCGGAATACACCCTGGCACAGTTACGGGCGTTCCGCAAAGAGGAACGCACCAACGATAATAATCAAGTGATGCATATGATTGCCACCCATATGAGCGAGAAGGAAATGCAGGCAGTAGCGGAGTTTATTTCCGGCCTGCGCTAAATCGGTTTAGTGGGATAGTGCACAAAGGCGGCCTCGGCCGCCTTTGTCATTTCCAGGCGCCAAATATGCGTTCAGCCGCAGCCAGTGTCTTGCTGATGTCTTCGGCGCCATGTGCAGCAGAAACAAACCCGGCTTCGAATGCTGACGGCGCGAAATAAATGCCTTCACTTAGCATGGCATGGAAGAAGCGGTTGAAAGCTTCCTTGTCGCATTCCATCACTTCGGCATAACTGGTCGGCGGGCTTGCTCTGAAATAGAGACCGAACATGCCGCCTACTGCCTGCGCACAAAAAACGATGCCATATTTTTTTGCAGCGGCAGTGAGACCCTCGGCAAGTTGCCGGGTGCTGGCAGCAAGTTTTTCATAGAATCCTGCTGTTTGCACCAGTTGCAAGGTAGCAAGTCCTGCGGCTACCGCCACCGGATTGCCGGAAAGAGTCCCGGCCTGATACACGGGCCCCAGCGGAGCCAGACACTGCATGATGTCACGTCTGCCGCCAAAGGCTGCCATCGGCATGCCGCCACCGATCACCTTACCGAGGGTGGTGAGGTCGGGCTTGATGCCGTAAAGTCCTTGAGCGCAGCCTGCGCCAACGCGGAAGCCAGTCATCACCTCATCAAAAATCAGCACACTGCCATATTGTGTGCACAACGTGCGCAAAGCCGCCAGAAAACCGGGGTTTGGCGCCACCAGATTCATGTTGCCTGCTACAGGTTCGACGATGACTGCGGCAATTTCCTTGCCGGACTGAGCGAACGCTCGTTCCACGCCGACCAGATCGTTGTAATCCAGCACCATGGTATGGGCGGCAGTTTCTGCAGGAACCCCGGCGGAACTGGGATGGCCGAAAGTAAGTGCACCAGAGCCTGCTTTTACCAGCAGCGCATCATCATGGCCGTGATAACAGCCCTCAAATTTGATAATGCGGCTTCTGCCGGTATAGCCCCGCGCCAGGCGAATGGCGCTCATGGTGGCTTCAGTTCCGGAACTCACCAGTCGCACCTGTTCGATCGAGGGCACCAGCTTGCACAGCAGTTGCGCTATTTCCAGTTCCGCTTCGGTGGGTGCACCGAAAGTCAGGCCATCCTGCGCCGCTGCCTGCACCGCTTTGATCACCTCCGGGTGAGCATGACCCAAGATTAACGGCCCCCAGGAGCCGACATAGTCCAGGTAGGATTTGTTATCTGCGTCCCAGACGTAAGCTCCTTGCCCGCGGCGGAAAAATATCGGCACTCCACCCACCGACTTGAAGGCACGCACCGGGGAATTGACACCGCCAGGGATATATTTCTGCGAAAGCTCGAACAATTGCTGATTACGTGAAGTCATGGGATAGCTCATAAGTGTGGTGGATGGAATATCGAGTTTGCTTGAATAATCGGGAAAAATTTTCAGCTGCAGACTGAATGTCAGGGACACCGAACAGGGCGTTGCTGGCGGCGATCGCATCAGCACCCTGGCGTATCAACCCCACGGCATGATGCGGGGTGATGCCGCCGATAGCAACCACTGGCACATGCAGTTTCTGTTTTGCCTGGAGCAGCAAGTCGATGGATGCAGTCACCGCACCGGGCTTGGTGGCGGAAACAAAAAATGCGCCGAAAGCAACATAATCAGCACCTTGCCGTTCGGCTTCAACGGCGGACTCCAGCCTGTTGTAACAGGAGGCCCCGATGATTTTTCCAGGCCCCAGTCTGCGCCGTGCTGCGGTTACGGAAGTGTCTTCCTGTCCCACATGCACCCCCGCCGCGCCGACCTCAGCGGCGAGATCAGGATGATCGTTGATAATGAGAAGTGCGTTGTATCTCTGGCAAAGGTTAACCAGTGCTTGCGCTTGTTCCAGACGCAGTGCGGCATCCGCCATTTTGTTGCGGTACTGCACCAGGCGTGCTCCGCCTGCCAGCACCTGCTGTGTCATCGTCACCAGATCAGTGGTATCAGCCACATCCGGCGTGATGGCATACAGACCTTCAATTCTTGGCGGCAGCATACGTTTTATCCTTGTTCTCGGCATCGGTCGCATCGTAAGCCCAGAACAACCGGTCCGGTATATGTTGCCCCATTCCCGGACGGAAGCCGGCTTTCAGCGCGCGCCAGGTGTATTCTTGCGCTTCATACACGCCTTCGGCAATGGGTAGCCCATTAGCGATAGCGGCGGCAATGGCAGAGGCCAGCGTACAGCCTGATCCATGATAGGAGCCGGCCAGTCGCTGCCACGCATCTGCACGCACCACCCCATCTGCTGCATACAGGGTATTTATCACTTGCGGCGTATTTTCATGAGTGCCGGTGATGAGTACGTATTCACAGCCCATATGCAACAGCCGCTCTGCGCACTGGCGCAAATCCGGCGCATCCTGATCATCTTCCTCATCCTGCGCCAGCCGCCGTGCCTCCATGCTGTTGGGAGTGATAATGGTGGCTTGGGGCAACAATAGCTCACGCATGGTTGCCACCATATCTTCGTTGGCGAGTTCGTCACCGCGGCCGGAGGCTAGTATCGGGTCCAGCACCAGCGGGATGTCTGGGTAGTCGGAGATCACCTCGGCGATGGCCATGATGATTTCGACGCTGCCCAGCATCCCGATTTTGAAAACGTGCACCGGCATGTCTTCCAGTACCGCACGGGCCTGATCCGCCACCCACTCCGGATCCAAGGCCATGACCTCATCCACGCCAGCGGTGTCCTGTACGGTGATGGCCGTGATTACCGACAGCGGGTGGCAGCCCATGCTGGCAAGAGTCAGAATGTCGGCCTGGATTCCGGCACCGCCGCTAGGGTCGCTGGCGGCAAAAGAAAGTACGATGGGGGGTGGCTGAGACATGGGCTAATATCGTAAAATATTATTTTAACCTAAATCATTCTTACCATGCCCACTACTGGAACTCCTTATCGCTGCTATATGTGCCTGATTTGCGGCTTCATCTACGATGAAGCTGAAGGATCACCGGAAGAGGGCATACTCCCCGGCACACGCTGGGAAGACGTGCCGATGAATTGGACCTGCCCGGAATGCGGTGCACGCAAAGAAGATTTTGAGATGATAGAAATCTAAATGCGCATCCTGCACACCATGCTGCGAGTGGGTGACCTGGAAAAATCCATTACTTTTTACACTGAAGTATTGGGGATGAAAGTGTTGCGCCGCAAGGATTATCCCGAAGGAAAATTTACCTTGGCGTTTGTCGGTTATCAGGATGAAGCAAATGGCGCGGTGCTGGAGTTGACGCACAACTGGGAGGTGGAAAGATATGATCTGGGTGCAGGTTACGGCCATATCGCCATCGAAGTGGACGATGCCTACCGGGTCTGCGAGGAAGTAAAAAAGCGCGGCGGCAAGATCACGCGCGAAGCGGGGCCGATGAAACATGGCACCACCGTGATCGCCTTCGTGGAAGACCCGGACGGTTACAAAATCGAGTTCATCCAGAAGAAATCCGCATAAGTGCACCGAGGATTGCGCATTCCCCTCGCCCCGCTTTCTTGCTCCCCGTTTTTTTCCTATTCCGATAAGCTTGCATTTCATTTTTCAAGCGGAGATGAATAGCTCGAGTGCTGCCCCGACAGGGGCCACTATTCTCTTTTCATTGACCAGAGGAAGATGTCATCATGCCGGAGAGCAATTTGCTGTGTCACTTCACCAAGGCGGCGCCTGGCGTGTAGTCAGGGCAGAACTTGCAAGGTTGCGGGAAGCGGTTTATGCCAAATGATATGCTGAGCACCTTCGACGAATACTTCGAAGTCATCACTGCCGATACTCCGGAATTGCTGGAACAAGCATTTCGCCTGCGCTATGCAGTGCTGTGTACTGAAGCGCGGCTGCCAGGGTTCGAGGCTGCACGCTATCCCAACGGGATGGAGACAGACGACTATGACCGCCACGCTCATCATCTTCTGTTAAAGCATCGCCCCTCAGGTGATTTCATCGGCGGGGCGCGCTTGATCTTCCCTGATCCCTCGGATCCGGAAAAGCTTTTTCCTGTCGAGCAGCATACCCAGATTGATCCCGCACTGATCGACATCAGCAAATTGTCGAGGCAGCATATCGCAGAGATCTCACGTTTTATCCTGGTCGGCAGATACTCCAGGCGCAGGGAACAGCGGCGCAGATCGGAAAAGTCGGCAGCGAGTGAAAAGCGTGAGCCGCTAGATCGGCGACATTTCCCCCATCCGGTGCTGGCAATTGCTGTTGGCATCATCCGTCTGTGTGCCCGCCAAGGCATCACCCACTGGCTCTCGGCGATGGAGCCCGCCATGAACAGATTGCTGGGCCACCATGAGCTGCAGCTCGATCCCGTCGGACCACTAATTGATTATCACGGCCCGCGCCGGCCCTATTATGCCGAGATAGGCAAGGTGCTGGAGAGGGCGCACATAAACAATCTCCCAATCTGGGAATTGGTTACCGACCAAGGCAGAATCCTGCCGCCCCCCCCAGTGTGCGCGCCGGATCAAGCGCTGTGACGTCAACGTAGCTGCCGAACCCGGAAAGCGGTTCAGGCAAGAATATTGTCAGTAGACCAGGAGCAGGGGGTAGCCTGCCCGCATAAAAATTATGACAATAGTTTTCAAACTTGAATCTCCGTCCCTGTTTTTGGCAAATGCAATTTGGAAAAAGGGGTGGTTTACCCCGCAGTTCTTCACTTGGAAATTTCCCCGGATGGTTAAACTGAATCCACAAGAGCCCGCGACTGGGGCAGGTTTTCTGCAAACAACCTTAAAGTTTTAGTGAGGGTGTCCGAAAAAATGGGGAGCAGCAGAATGAGTCTCGATCAGCTTCTTCACCAGAATTCATGGATGCATAAGTTTAATTGCACATGGGCCATCCTGGTGTGAATCCGGATTTGCACGACTTGGAAGACGGGCTTGCGGAGGGCGCTCAATTGACCGGCAATTTTCCGGGGTTCGCGGTCAGACAGATTCCGTCCGCATATTTTTGTCCTCTCATATTCCTACAGAAGAATAAGCAAATTCCTACAGCAGAACATGGACCCATCCAGCACAATCACTCCTCGAATTGTTGCCAAGCAAGTGGAGGCAGAGATGGAACAGTCAAGTAGAGAAATTGCTGCAGATGGATTGACTGGAATGTTGAGTCGGTGTGATCTGAATGATGCGCTCTGGTGCGAACTCCGGGCTGGTTCAAAGGTTATTCAAGGTTAGCGGGAGAAAATATATGCCAAATGATATGCTGAACGCTTTCGACGAATATTTCGAAGTCGTCATTGCCGATACTCCGGAATTGCTGGAACAAGCATTCCGCTTGCGCTACACAGTGCTGTGTATTGAAGAGCGACTCCCGGGGTTTGAAGCTGCACGCTATTCCGATGGGCTGGAAACAGATGACCATGACCGCCACTCTCACCATCTTTTGTTAAAGCATCGTCCTTCCGATACCTTCATAGGTGGCGCACGCTTGATACTCCCTGACCCACTAGAAATGGAAAGGCCGTTTCCTGCTGAACAGTATGCCCAGATTGATCCCGCATTGATCGACAACAGCAAGCTGTCGCGGCAGCACACCGCAGAGATTTCACGTTTTATCCTGGTTGGCAAATATTCCAGGCGCAGAGAAGAGCGGCGCAGATCTGAGAGCGTGGCAGTTGGCGGAAAGCGTGACCCAGGCAACCGGCGGCGTTTCCCTCACCCGATGCTGGCAATTTCTGTCGGCATCATACGCACGTGTATCCGCCACGGCATTACCCATTGGTTCTCAGTAATGGAGCCTGCCCTGAACAGATTGCTGGGACTCTATCAACTACAGCTTGATCCTGTCGGACCGCTAACCGATTATCATGGCCCGCGCCGACCTTATTATGCCGAGATAAGCAAAGTGCTGGAGAGACTGCACACAAACAATCTCCCGGTCTGGGAGCTGGTTACCGATCAAGGCAAAGTCCTGCCGCTTTCCACAATTTGCACACCGGATCAAATGCGTAAGGCCAGCATAATTCCCGAACCCCGGAAAAGCAGTGTATTGGGTAATCTGTCGCGGCCCCAGATTCAGGTAGAAGAGAGCATGGGTAAATAGTGATATTAGCGACTAAAAAAATGATTAATCGCAGTTGCCGATTTGTCCTGCTGCTGACCCTGTTGCTCGGGATGCTGTCTGCTATTGGGGTGGCGCGGGCACATGAGCATTATGAGGTCGTGGTTAACGCCAATGTCACTGCGCGCAGCCTCCCCAGTAATTCACTGCGTGCCATTTTCGGCATGCGCCAGCAAACCTGGCCGGACGGCACAGCAATAAAAGTCTTCGTCCTGGCCGATGACGCGCCATTACATAGTTCCTTCTGTAAAGAAAAACTGAGCGCATTTCCCTACCAGTTACGTCAAGCTTGGGACCGGATGGTTTTTTCCGGTACCGGCCAAGCCCCTACTAGAGTGTCTTCGAGTGAGGAAATGTTTGACAAGGTTGCCAGCACACCCGGTGCGATCGGTTATTTAGAAAAATCAAAAATCAGTGAGCGTATCAATGTCCTCCAAATCAAATAGCCGCGTGAATAACCCGCGCACCAAGGTAGCCAAACTGATCGCTATGTTGGCCATGGTGTGGAGCTTGCCTGCGCAATCTCAAGTGCTACCTGAAACTTTAAAAGTTCCCGACTTTTTAAGCGCGACCGCAGCGCGGATGAGCGCACTGAAACTGCCCGACACCGTGCAGGTTCATGGCTTCGCCACCCAGGGCTATATGAACTCCACGGGGAATAATAATGTCTTTGGAAACAGTAACCAGGATAGCGGCACTTTTGGTTTCAGGGAAGTGGGACTCAACGCTTCGGTGCAGTTAAGGCCCAACCTGCTGATCTCGGCGCAGGGACTCCACCGCCATGCCGGTCAAGGCAGCCAGGACATTCGTCTCGATTACGGAGTGATCGATTACAAGGCATATTCCGGTGAAAACAGCCAATTTGGCATACGCTTGGGCAGGATAAAAAATCCGCTCGGTTTCTACAACGAGACGCGCGATGTCGCGCATACGCGGCCGAGCATCATGTTGCCCCAATCGATTTACTTTGATCGCTCACGCAACCTGGCGATGGCAGCAGACGGCGGCCATGTCTATGGCGAGACCCGCACCAGCAAGGGAGACTTCTTCTATCAGTTCGGCGTAGTCATGCCATATGTCGGTGGCACAACCACCGAGGCAGCCTTGCTGGGCAGTGATCGAGCAGGTCACCTGACCTCGCAAGTGTCGTATATCGGACGCGGGATATATGAGTATGATGGCGGGCGTGTCCGTTTGGCAGTCAGCGGAGCGCAGACGAATGTAAATTACAATCGAGGAGCCGACCCTGCGTTGCTTTCTGGTCAGATTCAATTCACGCCGATTATTTTCTCCGCGCAATATAATGCCGAGCGCTGGAGCCTCACTTCCGAATACGCCATCCGCCACACTGTAGCTAACAACTTCGGCGTGGCCTTACCTAATTCGGCAACTACCGGCGAGAGCTACTATTTCCAGGGCATTTACCGGTTTACTCCAAAGTGGGAAGGCGTGATACGCTACGACGCGCTGTATACAAACAGAGACGATCGTCACGGACATACGTATGCCGCCGCAAGTCCCGCCACACGTGATCCGAATAGCCGCTTTGCCAAGGATATAACTACAGGTATCCGCTGGAATGTTACCCCCTCATTCATGCTGGCTGCGGAGCATCACTATGTCAACGGCACTGCCTGGCTCGCGCCGCTGGATAACCCTGGTGCCAGCAGCCCCGCAGGTCATCACGCCCAGCACTGGCATCTGTTCGCGGTGCAGGGTTCCTTTCGATTCTAAATGGCCATCCTGATAGAACATGACTCTCAGGAAGGCACAGTTCCATCCAAGGGCGCTCGCTTCGGGCTGCACAAATTTCTAGGCTTGAAGTGGAAGGTCTTGCTGCTGAGCAGCTTGATTCTGTTTGCCATCGTAACTTTATTTACCGTAATCAGTTACCGGATTCTAATAACCAATTTCGAGAGTCAAAGCGAGGTGCAATACCAGCGCTATATCAAGGAAGTTGAAGGCTTGATTGGACAGACCTCGCAGAATCTGCATCAGCTTGCCGGCTTGACTCCTTTCCTGAAGGGCATGGACACTGGGCTGCTTGCAAGTGACGGAATAAGCATCACCAATGCATTCGACCTGCATTGGGCATCATTGCAGTTGCATAACGGGGTCCATCTGGTGCGCTTTTACGACAAGTCAAGCCAGCGCATGGCAAGCTGGGGGGCCATTGAATTCAATGCCCACAAGGAAAACGAGATACTGGCATGGGTTAAAGAGGTCAATAGTCGGGAGCAGCCCATCAGCCCGCTAAGTTGTGCCGAAAACTGCGTGCAATACGCCGTTGAGCCCCTGCTGGTAGAGGGTAGAAGTGTTGGCGTCATAGTTATCGGAGCTTCCCTGGTTGACGCGGTGCTGGGCTTTGAGAATATCGCAGGTGCTGATATCGGCCTGCTTGTCAGGGAACAAAGCGGCACACCGGCGGATATTGGTAACGGCATGCGAATTCCGGGCTGGAATGCGCGCATAGCGGCACTTACCAATAGCACAGCAAATCTTCCCCTTCTCAAGCAAGCGGCAGCGAAACACTCAAGCCTTGATGAGCTGGGAAAAGGTGTTGAACTCACCTGGGAGGATCGTCACTACCAACTAAGGCAGTTGCCGCTGCGAGGGATAACTGCATCCTCCGGGGCACGGTTGGTAGCTATCACCGATACCACCACTACAGTCGACGCCATTCGCAATTCGACCCAGCAGAATGTGGTGATAGGCCTGCTGGGCTTGCTGCTCTCGGAATTCCTGTTGTTTATCATTCTTACCAAGCCGCTGTCACGGCTGAAACACATAGTCTTCAGCTTGCCGCTCCTGGCCCAAAGCGATTTCAAGAACTTCCGCAGCGCACTTCTTTCCGCCGATCAGAAACAGTGGCTGAAAGATGAAATAGACCTGCTGGATGAGACGGCAGCAGCGCTGTCTTATCAACTTGAGACACTTGAGGGCCAGATTGCCGACCGGACAGAGGCATTGGCCAGGCAGATGAGCGAGCTGAGCAAGGAAAGAGACTTTGTTGCACACTTGCTCGATATGGCGCAGGTGATTGTGATTACACAAAATGCCAGTGCCGAAATCATCTCGCTCAATGCTCATGGCGAAAAGATTATTCAATATGCGGAAAAGGACTTGAAGGGCAGGCCTTTCATTGATCTGCTGGTGCTGGAAGACGATTTACATGATCTGCCTCCCCGGCTTGAGGAAATATGCCTGGAACAAAGGGAACAGTTGCGGCATGAGACCACTACCATGTGTAAAGATGGTACGGTACGGCATATCGTCTGGTTGCATTCCCGTCTTAACCGGCATTCTCCAAATGACCCGGCGGTATTATCGGTAGGCCTTGATATCACCGAACACAAGCAAGCGGAAGGCCGCCTGGCCTGGCTGGCGGACCATGATCCGCTGACGCATTTGTTCAACCGCCGCCGCTTTCAGGAAGAACTGGAGCGGTTACTCAACCTGGCGACGCGTTATCAACGGCCAGGCGCGCTGCTTTTCTTCGATCTGGATCAGTTCAAGTACATTAACGATACCAGCGGACACCAGGCGGGCGATACTCTGCTCAAGACGGTTGCAAACATGCTGTTACGCGCCGTGCGCAATGTCGATATAATCGGACGCCTGGGCGGGGACGAATTTGCGGTGCTGCTGCCTGAAACCTCGGCGGCAGGGGCGATTACGGTGACAAAATCCATTCTCGAGCTATTGGGCGAGGCGCGGCTGACCGTGGACGACCGGACTCACAGGGCCTCCGCCAGCATCGGTATCGCACTCTTTCCGGAGCATGGCAATGATGTGCATGAGCTGTTGGCTGCAGCAGATCTGGCCATGTACCAAGCCAAGGACGCGGGGCGCGGCGGCTATCACCTATACTCCGAAGAAGACAAGAGTCGCGAACGCATGCATAACCTGGTCCACTGGAAAGAAAAGATTGAGCTTGCTCTCCTCAATGATCGCTTTATCCTCTACTTTCAGCCTATTATGCATGTCCAGAGCGGAACCCTCAGTCATTGCGAGGCGCTGCTGCGCATGCTTGATGACGACGGAACGGTGCTTGCACCGGCTGCCTTCATCTCCGCAGCAGAGCGTACCGGTCTTATTCACGAGATTGACCATATGGTGTTGCGTAAAGTCATCGCCCAGGCGGCTAGCGTCAACCTCAACCATAGTGGGCAGCGGATTAATTTCTCGATCAACTTGTCCGCGCATGCGTTTAATGACCCAAGGCTATTGCAGACTCTGGATGAGGCGCTTGCGGAGAATGCAGCCAACCCCACAGATTTTCTGTTTGAAATAACCGAGACGGCGGCATTGGAAGACATGCCCGCAGCGCGCAAGCTCATAGAGACAATCAGGGCGCTGGGGTGCCGTTTTGCACTGGATGATTTTGGTGTCGGTTTCTCTTCTTTTGGTTACATCAGGCAACTTCCCATCGATGTGGTGAAGATCGACGGGTCATTTATTAAGAACCTGGCCACCAGTCCCGATGACCGGATTCTGGTAAAGGCCTTATGCGATGTGGCGCGAGGATTCGGCAAGAAAACCACGGCCGAGTTTGTGGAGAACGCAGAGACGCTCGCCTTACTGGGAGATCTGCATGTAGACTATGCGCAGGGTTATTTTGTCGGCAAGCCCGTGCCAGCGGGCGAGTCGTTCTTTAAACATCTGCTAAAAGCTGCCAGCTGATTTATTTCAGAGACTTGGGCGGCGGCTTTGAAGTCTCAGATGGTTTTGCCGAGCAACCGCACTTCCCGTTGCGGGAAAGGGATTTCGATACCGTTGTTCTGAAATTCCCGCCAGATTTCCATATTGATGGCGGAACGCAAGCCAATC
Source organism: Nitrosospira sp. (assembly GCA_026399575.1). Lineage (GTDB taxonomy): Bacteria > Pseudomonadota > Gammaproteobacteria > Burkholderiales > Nitrosomonadaceae > VFJL01. The sequence goes on from JAPLQS010000011.1 coordinate 33,453, forward strand.
TGCCCTTCCTCCGGGTCGCTAATCCAGAAACCCAGTTCGAGATTGATGCCGTTGTCGGCAAATTCCTTCAGAAATGTCATTGGCTCCGGATCGGTGAGCACACGCGACTGCTTGCGTGCTGCTTCCTGCATGATACGCATGGCCGCTTCCAGCGGGCTGCCGTAGCTTATCTGCACGGTCAGCGCCAAGCGCACCTGATTGTTGGTATGCGTCTGCTTGACCACGGTGGAAGTGATAAAGGTGTCGTTGGGAACGATGGACTCGACGCCGTCAAGACCATGCAGCACCACGTAACGATTGGTGAGATCGACGACCTTGCCGGTACGGTTGTCTACCGTCACCACGTCGCCCAGCCGCAGCGAGTGATCCAACAGGATAATGAAGCCGCTGACATAGTTGCTGGCGATTTTTTGCAGGCCGAGTCCCAGGCCTACGCCGAGCGCACCGCCGAATACCGATAGCACAGTGACATCCACCCCGATCAGCGGCAGCGTGATCAGCACACTCAGCAGAATAAGCATGGTGCGGGCAACTTTCGACAGCATCACCCGCTGGTTCATATCCATCGCTGCGATACTCATGACCCGTGATTCCAGCGAACTGGCGAGCCATAATGCCAGCAGCATGCTGACCGTGAATACCAGAATTCCCTGCAGGATCAGCAATACTGAGAGCCGCTGCTGGCCAACGTGAAAGGCAACAGCATCGAGCATGCCTAGTATTTCCGGCAGCACGCCGATGATATGCAGCGCCAGCACGATCCATATGGTCCAGCCGATGGTCCGTTCCCATGGATGCAGCCACTGCTGATCGTGAAAAACCCGGCGCAATATGTAAATGGCGATGCGAATCAGCGCGAGCGCAAACAACAACGGGATGGCGATATTGAGCAGATGCGTCGAGTGCCAGTGCTGGAGCGCCCATCTGCCGAGAACTACCAGGACCAGCGCAAACAGGGGGAACATGAGCCGGCTCCAGTTGTTTGCGCTGATAATGGGCGCGCGCTCGGCGCTAACCTGTGAGGTGATGCGCCCGGCGAGTTGTCTTTGCAGCAGCCAGGCGGCCCCCAGACTTGCGAGCAGCACGGCGAACTGCCACAGGGCGCTGATTTCCTGTACGTCAGTAATCAGATTGCTTAGTAGACTCTGGAATTCGTTATTGGGTTGCATGGCAATGTGCTGGAACGGGAATTTATTCTAGCATGAGCGGGACGAGGTGAACTGCGGGCATCCTACGTTTGTTGTAACAAAATCGCAGAATGCGCGGTTAGCGGTAAGGTTGCGAATGCTCGTAGTGCTGCTGCCAGTTTTTCAGATAAAGCTCGGTGAGTGCCGCGTTGCCGCGTATCACCAGCACGTTCTCTGCATTCTTGTATTGCGCAGCATGGGTGAAGTTGAAGCTGCCGGTCACCAGCGCTGTTTCCGGACTGCCGGCGTCGATTACCATCACCTTGTTATGCGCGCTGGTGTGATCAGCATCGAGGAAAACCGGCACACCAGCTGCTGCGATCCTGGCGATCACGCTGGTTGGAATTTTCTCGGTCTGTTCCTTGTCGGCAATCACTTTCACATCCACGCCACGGCGTTTGGCAGCGATCAGTGCTTCGGCGATTTGGTAATGGGTGAAACTGAACGCCTGCACTAGCACCTGGCGGTGTGCGCCGTTGATGGCGCTCGCGATCAGATTGCCGGCATCATCACCGGGTGTGAAAGCAGTTTGTATCGTACCGGTGGCGGGGAGAGTGATGGGCTTGCCGTTGTGGCTGGAAGCCGGCTCGAAAGCCGTGGCGGGAGCGGCAAACAGGACAGCCAGGTAAACTGCGATAACAGCAGTACGCATGTTTACTTTCCTGCAAGTTCCAGCGCGGCAGCAAAAAACCCATCGGTGCCGTGCAGGCTGGGCGACAGTTGCAGGAATTTGCCAGTGTCGAGCGGGATCTTTTGCTGTGCCAACAGTTCGGCGCAATTCAGCAGCGTATAGCGGGGATGATCGGCGAGAAAATGTTCGATTATTTCCTGGTTTTCCTCCGGCAGAAAGCTGCACGTGGCATAGACCAACCTGCCGCCGGGTTTGAGCAGGTTGGCTGCAGACGACAGAATTGCGGCCTGCTTGCGCTTGAGTCCTTCGATGCTGTGCGGAGACTGCCGCCATTTCAAATCCGGATTGCGGCGCAGCGTGCCCAGACCGCTGCATGGTGCGTCCACCAGAACCCGGTCAATCTTTCCGCTCAGACGCTTCACCTTGATGTCGTTTTCATTGGCAATGCGTTGCGGATGCAGGTTGGACAGGCCCGAGCGCTTGAGGCGCGGTTTCAGATTGTTCAGCCGTTTCTCGGAAATATCGAAAGCGTAAACACGTCCTTGCGAATGCATCAGCGCGGCCAGCATCAGCGTCTTGCCACCGGCACCCGCGCAGAAATCCACCACCATGTCATTGCGTTTCGGCGCAAGCAGATAGCCCAGCAACTGACTGCCTTCGTCCTGCACTTCCACCTTGCCGGTCAAGAACAGTGCATGGCGATTGATTGCGGGTTTGCCGACCAGACGGATGCCGCTGGGCGAGTAAGGGGTGGCGTTGCCTTCGATGCCATCCTTGTTCAACGCCGCCAGTATTTCGTCACGGCTGGCAAGCAGGGTATTGACGCGCAGATCCAGTGAGGCAGTCTGTTGCAGTGAGCGCCCCAGGCTGAGAATATCGGCCTCCGTCATGCAAGTGCGCAGTTTTTCCACCAGCCATTCGGGAAACTCGGCCTGGATGGCAAGCGGTTGCGATTCCGGTGTTGCTGCCTTGATTCCGGTAAGCCATTTGGCCTCAGCTTCGCTGACGAGCGGCGTCAGTTCGCGCAGGTTCATGCCCTGGAATTTAACCAGGTAGGCGAGCAACAGTGGTCGCGGTGCGGTGGTGTCGGTGGCGCACTCAAGGAAAAATCGATGACGCAGAATACCGAACACTATTTCTGTGATGAATGCCCGATCGTTTACGCCGAGTTCGGGGCTGTCACGGAAAAAATGCCGCAGGATTGCGTCAGCAGGGTGTTCCAGTGGCAGCACGGCGCGCAGTGCTGCGACAGCCATATCCAGGTGAGCAGGGGTGAGACGCATCTATCGTTGATCCTACAAAGAAGTGGAGAGAGTGAATATCTTGCTTATTGGGAAGACAGGTATTGTAAGTGCCGATACGGGACATGCATGGCGCCCATGCCTGTAAGCCGGTCTATGGCAACAACTCCAGTTCCAAACGCAGTGCGCTGGCGTCAGCGTAGTTTATTTTTGTGACCATCTGGTCCAGCAACAGATCGCTTTCGGTAGCGACGATGCGCACTGGCAGCATGTGATAGGCGGGGGCAAGCCAAATTTTCCGGTAGAGCTTGTCATCCGCTGCCAGCTGTTTTGTCAGCACAATGGTGTCGAGTTTGCCTAGTGGTGTGTCCAGCGTTTCCTTGTCCACGATGTAGCGTACCAGCTTGAGGCTGCGGCCATCGGTCTCATATATGTCCATGATTCCGTCGGGAGGTGGGGAAAATGCGAAGCTGTATAACAGGCTCAATCGGTCCTGGGTACCTGCGGGCAGGGGAGCTTGCTGCTCGTTGCCCCGATTGTTGATAGTCAGCAAACTCTTTTCCCAATCGAAAATGGCGATTCTGGGCAGCCTGTCACGGCGCTGATCGGAAAAGCGGCCAGGTTGTAATCCCTGTTCGGTGATGCTGCCCACGCTATCACGCAGGATATTGCCTGACTGTACCAGCGCCAACAGACCGATAGCGCGGACTGCGCTGCTGATTGCATAATTGCGTGTACCGTTTTCCTGCCTGATCTCGAGGGTGTCATTCGCTTCTCCTTCCATGGCGCCGGATCGGATCGAATAGCTGATGTCGACGCGGGTAGGAAGATCGTCGGCCAGGGTAGAAAAACTCAGTCCCCAAATCAAGGCAACAGCCAGAAGTCTCATTTGTGTAATCCCGGCGAATATAAAACCGCGCCATCAGTTGTGGCGTCGATTACCTCAACACAGTTATGGGAAAGTTGCAGCCGATCTTCCAGAAACCAGCGTATGGCTTCGGGATAAATGCGGTGTTCCTGCTGCAGCACCCGTGCTGCAAGGGTTTCTGCGGTGTCGTCCGGCAGCACCGGGACTGCGGCCTGAACAATGATCGGGCCGTGATCGACCTGTGATGTAACAAAATGTACGGTGCAGCCGTGGATTTTTACACCTTCCTGTAACGCGCGCGCGTGCGTGTCGAGGCCGGGGAAAGCCGGCAACAACGATGGATGAACGTTCATCAGCCTGCCGTGGTAACGATTGACGAAGATGTCTCCGAGTATGCGCATGAAACCGGCAAGCGCCACCAGGTCAGGCTGATAGGAATCAATTTTTTCCGCCAGTGCAGCGTCGAATGCTATGCGGTCGGGATAAGCCCGTTGATCCACCACCTGTGTTTCGATCCCGCGCATCTCTGCGATTTCCAGCCCCTCGGCCCCCGGTCTGTTGCTGATGACCGCAGCAATCCTGCCGGGCAGGCTGGCTTCGATCAGTGCCTGCATGTTGCTGCCGCGACCGGAGATGAGAATGACAAGGGATTTCATGGTGCTGTTAGCAGGATGGGCTCGCTTCGCCGTTTACTCAACTATCGTTTGCGCTTCACCTGCGCCGCGCTGGCGGATGGAGCCGATACGCCACACGGTTTCACCTGCGGATTGCAGCATCTGCAGGGCGGCATCGGCATGCTCCGGCGCAATCACCAGCGTCATGCCGATGCCGCAATTGAAGACGCGGTGCATTTCACTGTCAGTGACATTACCTTGCTGTTGCAGCCAGCGGAACAGTGGCGGCATCTCCCACGCGCTTTTCTGCAGTACAGCAGTGACGCCTTCAGGTAAAACGCGTGGGATATTTTCCACCAGTCCGCCGCCAGTAATGTGCGCCATGCCTTTCACCGGCAGATGCCGCATCAGTTCCAGCAGCGGCTTCACATATATCCGGGTCGGCGCCATGATCACATCGCTTAACGTGACACCGTTGAAGTCGGCGGACAAGTCCGTGCGGTTTTTCTCGATGATCTTGCGGATCAGCGAGTAGCCGTTGGAATGTGCGCCGCTGGAGGCCAGTCCCAGCACAACATCGCCTTCCTGGATTGTGAGGCCGGTGATGATATGGTCTTTCTCCACCACGCCCACGGCAAAACCCGCGAGATCATATTCGCCTTCCGGGTACATGCCCGGCATCTCTGCAGTCTCACCGCCAATCAAGGCGCAGCCCGCCTGCTCGCAGCCGGCAGCAATGCCTTTGACAACGCGGGTGGCAGTATCGACATCAAGTCTGCCGCAGGCAAAATAATCCAGGAAGAACAGCGGCTCTGCTCCTTGCACCAGAATGTCGTTGACGCTCATTGCCACCAGGTCTATGCCGACACTGTCGTGTTTGCCGAGCTCGAAAGCGAGTTTCAATTTGGTGCCGACACCGTCGGTGCCTGACACCAGCACCGGGTTACGGTATTTTTTGGAGATTTCAAACAGCGCGCCAAAACCACCGATGCCAGCAAGCACTTCCGGGCGCATGGTGCGCTTGGCATAGGGTTTGATGTTTTCCACCAGGCGATCGCCGGCATCAATGTCCACACCAGCATCGCGGTAGGACAGATGGGTTGAGAGCGGGTTTGCCGAATCGGATGCAGTCAAGGGCGCCTCTAAAAATTCAAAGTTCTAAGCAGACACATTTACTGGTTGAGAGTGCGAATGAAAAATGTAGACGCAACATATGCTTATAGATAAGGCTAGTTTTTTGCGAACGACACAGTATTGCAACGGAATTTAAATTTTTGCAGGTGTTCGTAAGTTGAGTTCTCATCTCATTGCAGATAGAGTGCCACTTTCAAGAAATGTGATTTTACCGTAAATGGACTCCAAACACTCCGACGATCTGCATTATCTATGGTGGCTGGCGCTGGCCACCGTCGCCGGGGTGCTGGTTTATCTGTTAAGTCCGATACTCACGCCATTTCTGCTGGCGGGGGTCATTGCTTATATCTGCAATCCACTGATGACGCGACTGGCGGCGGGAAAAATTTCGCGCACCTTCGGCGCCCTGCTGGTGATGGTGCTGTTGCTGGGCGTATTTGTGGCATTGCTTCTGATCATGCTGCCGCTGTTCGAACAAGAAGTCTCCCGTTTGATCGAGCGGGTACCGGCTTATCTTGAAACAATCAAAAGCAACCTGATTCCATTGCTGGAAACGCATCTGGGCATCAGCCTGCAACTGGATATTGCCACGCTCAAGCAGCTGCTGGCGCAGCATTGGCAAAGCGCGGGCGGAGCGGCGGCGAAGCTGCTGCCATCGCTCACCAGCGGTGGCATGGCGGTGGTGGAGTTTTTCGTGAACCTGCTGCTGGTGCCGGTAGTGCTGTTCTATTTGCTGCGCGACTGGGACGGACTGGTCAGGCAGATCGACGAAATGATTCCGCGGCGCTGGCATGAACAGGCGCATACGCTCGCACGTGAAACCGACCGTGTGCTGGCGGAATTTTTGCGCGGACAGCTTGCGGTGATGCTGTTGATGAGCGTTTGTTACGTGACCGGGCTGTGGCTGGTGGGCCTGGAGTTTGCATTGCCGATCGGGTTGCTGGCTGGTTTGCTGGTGTTCGTGCCTTATCTGGGTGCAGCGGTCGGCCTGATCCTTGCAACCCTGGCGGCATTGATGCAGTTCCAGGGGTGGAACGGCCTGCTGCTGGTATGGGCAGTATTCGCTGTTGGCCAACTGCTGGAAGGGATGGTGGTAACGCCGTGGCTGGTCGGTGACCGCATCGGTCTGCATCCGGTGATGGTAATTTTCGCGTTGCTTGCATTCGGCCAGCTGTTCGGTTTTTTCGGCCTCCTGCTGGCGCTGCCGCTGAGCGCTGCATTGCTGGTATGGCTGCGTCATGCACGCGCACAGTATCTGCAAAGCGAGCTTTACAAATAAATGAAACAACTGCTGCTGGATATCGCCCCGCCGTCGCCGCCCACACTGGCCAATTTCGTGCCGGGACGCAACCGCGAACTGCTACAGGCTCTGGACGATATGCTGGCGGGGAAAGAACGGTTTGTTTATCTGTGGGGTGCAGCGGGTTGTGGCAGGAGCCATCTGTTGCAGGCAGTAGTTGTTGCGGCTACGCGCAACCAACTGAACGCGGTATATGTTAAGTGCGACAGTGCCGACGACATGAGCGCCGCGTTTGCTGCAGCCAGTGCCGCCGACTGCGCGGCAGTGGATAACGTGGAGCATCTCAGTGCCGACGCGCAAATCGATCTGTTCAACCTGTATAACCGCATGCGCGACGAAGGTCATGCACGGCTGCTGGTAAGCGGGCTGGTCGCGCCGGCACAACTGGGGCTGCGCGAGGATCTGGTCACGCGCCTGGGATGGGGGCTGGTTTATCAGGTACATGAATTAACCGATGAGGAAAAAGTACAGGCCATGCAAAGTCACGCTGCCAGCCGCGGTTTCGATCTGCCGCAGGAAGTGAGCGACTACCTGCTGCGGCATGGGCGACGCGATATGCCGTCATTGATCGCCATGCTCGATGCGCTGGACCGCTATTCGCTTGCAAGCCAACGTCAGATTACTGTGCCATTGCTGCGTGAATTATTGCGGGGGGCGCCATGACTCGTTGCCGTGGAGCGGCCGTTTGTGGGAGGGCACCATGAATCTGGCACTGTTCGATCTCGACAATACGCTGCTGGCTGGTGACAGCGATTTCGAGTGGGCGCAATTCCTGATCGAGCAGCGCGTGCTCGACCGCGAAGTGTATGAAGCGCGCAATCTGGAATTCTACGAGCAGTACAAAGCCGGCACCCTCGATATTCACGCATTTCTCGATTTCCAGCTGAAACCATTGTCGCGTCACCCGCGCAGCCAGCTTGATACCTGGCACAGTGAATTCATGGCGAAAAAGATCAATCAATTGATTGCACCCGGTGCGCGCAAACTGATCGAGCAGCACATGCTCAACGGCGATTTGTGCGCCATCATCACCGCTACCAATAGTTTCGTGACTGCACCAATCGCGCAGGCGCTGGGCATCAGCCACTTGATCGCCACCGAACCGGAACAACAAAATGGCGAGTTTACTGGCCGGGTGTCAGGGACGCCTTGTTTCAGAGAAGGTAAAATCGCCCGGTTGGAAAGCTGGCTGGACGAACACAACCTGACCTGGCTATCGTTTCTGGAAAGCTGGTTCTATAGCGACTCGTTGAATGATCTGCCGCTGCTTATCAGAGTTACCCACCCGGTGGCGGTGGACCCCGATCCGACGCTGCGGAGTCATGCGGAGAAGAACGGCTGGCCCATCATCAGCCTGCGTTAGTATCCGGATAAGAAAGAAAACGCTGGTGGTAAAAAACGGCCAGCCGCAGCGCCGTCCAAACGTGATTCACCTGAGGGCAGAGGGAGGTTACGGTGCGTACCCAGTCGTCCGTTGTTCAGACCCTAGTCATCATCACCATAGTCGTATTTCTGTGGGAGTCCGATGCCGCCGGCCCGATGGTGAGCGCTTTCGCCCTGTGGCCGCTGCAAGCCGGTTTCACGCCCTGGCAACTTGTGACCTATGCATTCCTGCATGCCAGCGTTCTGCACCTCGCTTTCAACATGTACGGCCTGTGGCTATTCGGCCGGGAACTGGAGTCCTTGCTGGGGCGGCGTGCTTTCCTCCAGTTATATTTCGCCAGCATCCTGACAGCCGGAGTCACGCAGTTGCTGTTCACGCATCTGACCGGGGATGTTTATCCGACGGTGGGTGCATCGGGTGGCGTATTCGGAATACTGCTCGCCTACGGGATATTCTTTCCGAACCGGGTCTTGATGCTCCTGTTCCCGCCCATTCCACTGCCGGCATGGCTGTTTGTGACCCTTTACGCAGGTATCGAGCTGACCCTTGGCGTGACCGGGACCCAAGCGGGAGTGGCGCATTTTGCTCATCTCGGCGGCATGGCGGGTGGGTATTTGATCATCCGCCGCTGGCGGCGCCGAAGCTGATGGGGTTGTATCCTGGCGTTCTATTGAACGGCTTGAGTGTTAGACCGAAAGGCCGTTGAGTATCAGGAGGTGATCAGGCTTCAGCTCCACAGTTGCCATTCGTATAAATACGCGAATGCGTGCTGGCGGGCAGACCGGTTGCAGGGCAGCAGCAAGTAGTTGAACGTTAATGATGAAATAAGGCATCAAGCATGTTTTGTGTGTAGAATTCCATCATTGGCTCATTTCATTGCGGATAACGCATTTATCAAATGGCTATAGAAAACCGGGAACCTCGACGTTGTGTCGTGCATTGGCGAATCGCCATCGTTTTCGATGAGGCGGAGAAGAGGCCATCCATCCATGCTCATACGCATGACCTGTCGCTCAGCGGCGCTTCCGTACACACCGATCATAACGTGGCCACGAACACGCTGGTCACGGTCCTGTTGTCTCCTCCGGTAGCGTACGAGGGGGAGCGGCAGAAAGTGATCGAAATCAGAGCGAAACTGGTCTACTCGGTATATTCAGGCAGTAATTTTTGTTTCCGCATTGGTTTGAATTTCATCAAATTCAAGAACGATGGCCTACAGATTCTCAAGGATATGCTCGACAGCCAGCTGGATTCTCCAGGATATGCTCGATAACCAGACTCGCGTGATTTCGATCAATAGATGCGCCAAGATCACGCATCCAAGACACCTCTGCTGAGATCGCCTAGGACTTGTATCAGACAGATTTACCCACTCATGCTTTCCTCTATTCCTACAGAAAAATAGGCGAATTCCTACATTGGAATGCCGGCCTATCCAGCACACTTCCCCGGTCTTAGTAGTTGAGGGCGCTAATGATAAGACCATGCAACAATATATGTTGCGCGTAGAACTCCTGCCCTCACCTCGTCGCACATAGTGCAATCATCAAATGAGTATTGAAAACCGGGGATTTTCGCGTCATTACGCGCGCTGGCGGATCGCCATCGTTTTCGATGAGTCGGAAAGCAAGCCGACCATCCACGGCCATACGCATGACGTGTCGCTCAGAGGCGCCTCCGTATACACCGAACATAACGTGGTTTCCAACAAGCCAGTCACGGTACTGCTGTCCCCCCCGCTGGCGCATGAGGGGGAGCGGCAGAAAATAATCGAAATTAAAACGCAACTAGCTTATTCGGTATATGCGGGCAGCAATTATTGCTTCCGCATCGGTCTGAATTTCATCAAATTCAAGAATGATGGTCTGCAAGTTCTCAAGGACAAGCTTGATAACCAGATTCTCTTGAGTTCGATAGGGGTAAAACCTGCGTGAGCGGCCACCTGCTTCGTGCTTCGGTTTAAGGCAAGCAACGTTATGAGAAATTGTACCTAAGGCCCAATCAGGTTCCTGCTGCACATTCTGTCCTCCCAAATTCCTACAGAAGAATCGGCGGATTCCTACATCGAAATGTCGCGACTATCCAGCACAATTGCTTACATCTCAAGCTCCCAAGTCAAAGCTGCAACCGGGGATGGGAATGGGGCAGTTAAATCATGAAATCAACCTAGCTCGAGACTAAATATGGCCATAGAAGACAAACGAGCGGCTCCACGCTATCGTGCGCACTGGAAAATCTCCATCATTTTCGATGCGGCGGAGAAAAAGCCCATCATTCATAGTTATACCAATGACCTGTCGCTCAGCGGCACGGCAGTAAACACCGACCTTAACGTAGCCTCCACAAAACCGGTCACGGTTTTGCTATTCCCGCCATTGAAGTATGGAGAGGATAAGCAGAAAACAATCGAAATCAGATCGAATCTGGTCTATACAATATATTCAGGTAGTGATTCTTGCTTTCGTATCGGTCTGCATTTCATCAGCTTCAAGGACAATGGCCTGAAACTCCTCAAGGACATACTCGATCGCCAGTTTTCTGTGGGTTCGAGAGATGAAAAACTTCCGGGAATGCCGGCAGGCGGGGTTTTTGGCTGAAAGACTCTTGGGCCGCATTCTGCGTTTTCACTAGTTTTACAGTGATTCAGCGTCCCGCCACAGCCCAACAGCCCATCTATTGAGAGAGGGTATCTGTGAGCGTATCGCAAGGAGCGCTTAATGCAACATGCCAATCCTCGCTACCTTCCTTCATTTTCTTGTAGTCACACGCAATCCGGCCAGATCATTCTGCGCGACGGAACAACAGCGGCGATTCGTCCCTCCGTACCAACAGACCAAACCGCCTTGCAGAATTTCATGGAGCGGCTTGCACCCGAATCCAGGAGGCATCGCTTTTTTTCCGCAACTTTGCCGCCTGGCGAAATTGTCGTATCGCTGTGCGATTCGACAGACCCCTGCACCCGCCTGACCCTAGTGGTAACCCGTGTCTGGGATGGGGCGCTGCGGATTATCGCGGCAGGCTCGTATTTGGCGCGAGATGAACGCACAGCCGAGGTCGCCATGGCGGTGGATGATGCCTTCCATGGGAAAGGGCTGGGTACGCTCCTGCTTGAGCGGTTGGCGATGTCGGCCATCCAGCACGGCTTTGTCCGCTTGTGGGCGGTCACACACACGGATAATCTGGCGATGCGTGAAGTCTTTCGGGAATCCGGCTTCGACATGCAGGAAAGCTGCGAAGGCGGAGAGGTCGAAGTCGAGCTGTCTCTGATCCCCACAGAAACCACCCTGGCCCATTCTGAGTTGCGAGACCGCATTGCCACTACCGCTTCGCTGCATCCATTCTTTCACCCGCGGGCAGTAGCGGTCATCGGTGCCTCGCGCGATCCGCGCAGTATCGGTTACCGATTGGTCGAGGCTTTGACCGGCAACCGCTTCCATGGCGCCATTTATCCGGTGAATCCACGGGCGACGGAGATTGCCGGCCTGCAGGCGTATCCGTCGCTCGCAGCCGTACCCGGCAGCGTCGATCTGGCCATCATTGCTGTGCCGCGCGATCTGGTCCTGACTGTGGTCGACGAGTGCGCGGCCAAGGGAGTGCGGGCCATAGTCGTGATTACTGCCGGGTTTGCCGAGACTGGTGCGCAAGGCAAGCGACTGCAGGATCGTCTGGTCGAGAAAGTACGCCAGCAAGGCATGCGCATGATCGGCCCGAATTGTTTCGGTTTGCTGAATACCGATCCGGCAGTCTGCCTCAACGCAACTTTTACTTCTACGTTTCCGCCGCCGGGGCGAGTCGCGATGTCATCCCAGAGCGGCGCACTGGGAATAGCCATTCTTACTGCGGCGCAGCGACTGCAGTTGGGAATCTCGTCTTTTGTCAGCGTCGGCAACAAGGGCGATGTGTCCGGCAACGACCTTTTGCAATACTGGGAAGAGGACCCCGCAACCCATGTCATCCTGCTGTATCTGGAATCATTCGGCAACCCGCGCCGCTTTGCGAGAATTGCGAGACGAGTGAGCCAGCGTAAGCCTATCATTGCGGTGAAAGCAGGCCGGAGCCAGTCTGGATGCCGTGCCGCCGGTTCCCACACTGCTGCGCTGGCGGCAAGCGACGTGGGAGTGGAAGCATTGTTCCACCAGACCGGAGTGATACGCGCCGAGACATTGGAAGAGATGTTCGCGCTGGCGGCGGGCTTGTCGGCCCAGCCACTGCCGGCAGGCCGACGGGTCGGGATCATCACCAACGCAGGCGGGCCGGCGATACTCTGTACCGATGCCTGCGAGGCCAGCGGCTTGACGGTGCCAGAGCTGTCAGCCTCGATCAGGGCCACACTCGCCGCATTCCTGCCGTCCGCCGCTGCGCTCAGCAATCCGGTGGATCTGATTGCCTCTGCCACCCCGGAACAGTACGCCCAGGCAATCGAAGCCGTGCTGAAAGCAGATGAGGTCGATGCGCTGATCATATTGTACGTCTCGCTGATGGCTGCCGACGTGTCCCCGATTGCGGACGGCATTCTGGCAGGGCTCGCCGCCGCACAGGAAGCAGACATGCCGAAGAAACCGGTGTTCATCTGCTGGATGGCGGAAGGGGACCCGAATCGCTCCTTTACCTTGTCGGGCGAAACAATCCCTGTTTATCGCATGCCGGAAGTTCCGGCGCGGGTGCTGGGCAAGGCTGCCAGCTATGCCGAATGGAGAGCGCGGCCGTGCGGCACGACCCCGGATTTTGCCGACATGGATCTGCCGCTGGCGCGCGAAATTTGTGACAAAGCCCTCGCGCAGCGTGGCAGCGGCTGGCTGACCACGCAAGAGACCAGTGCGATACTGACGGCAGCACGGTTGCCGCTGCTGCCGGGGGATATCGCCACGACCGCCGATGCCGCAGCCGCTCTGGCGCGAACCATCGGCTTTCCGGTCGCAGTAAAACTGGCTTCGCATATTCTCGTGCACAAAACCGAAATCGGCGGAGTCCATCTGCATCTGGCTGATGAGACGAGCGTGCGGGAAGCATTCGAGGCAATTCGCGCGCGGCTGGCGCAGGATCATAACCTTGCTGCGATGGAAGGGGTGTTGGTGCAGCCGATGATGCCGGAAGGCGTCGAATTGATGATCGGGGTCACGCACAATTCGCTGTTCGGTCCGCTGATTGCGTTTGGCCTGGGCGGCATCCATGTGGAAATCCTCGGTGACGTGTGCTTTCGCATCACTCCTCTCAGCAACTGCGATGCCGCCGAAATGGTGCGCGAGATCAAAGGTTACCGGTTGCTTGCCGGTTACCGCGGTCACCCGCCGGCGGATGTGGCGGCAATTGAACAGGTGTTGTTGCGCATCTCGCGTCTGGTGGAAGAAATTCCCGCAATAAGGGAGCTCGACCTAAACCCGGTTCTGGCTCTGCCGCCTGGCCAGGGCTGCCGCATCGTGGACGCGAGGATACGCGTTGACGCGGACGTGCCGGGATGAGCAGTTCAGAAATGCAGTAAAGATGTTCAAAGATGCCGGATTCTGCTAATTTGCAGTCCGGCACATTGATCCCTTGCATAACCGCGTGACTTCTCCCAGATATCCCTTGCCGTACCTGTTCCTCTTTCTGCTGCTCGCGGCAGGCAGCCTGTTTGCCGGATTGCTGTTCGGCAGCGTGAATCTCCCCGTTTCCGCCATTGCTCAGGCGCTGTTGTCACCGACCGATGACACCACCAGCCAAGTTGTCTGGCAGTTGCGCCTGCCGCGCGTGCTGGCGGCGTTTGCCTGCGGCGGTTTGCTGGCGCTGGCAGGTGCGTTGTTGCAGGTACTGCTGCGCAATCCGCTGGCCGACCCCTATATTCTCGGGGTGTCGGGGGGCGCAGCAGTGGGCGCGCTTACCGCCATGCTGCTGGGATGGGGGTTGGTGCTGGTCAATCTGACATCGCTGGCGGGTGCATTGGCTGCGATTGCCGTCGTGTTCGGTTTGAGCTTTCGCAGCGGCGACTGGAATCTCTACCGGCTGCTGCTGACCGGGGTGGTGTTGTCCGCCGGTTGCGCTGCGCTGACTACCTTGATCCTGACCCTGGCGCCAGCCAGCGACGTGAAAGGCATGTTGTTCTGGTTGATGGGTGATATGTCACGTGCGACCGGCGGAGAGGGGCTGTCATCTGCATGGATGACACTGGTTATCGTGGCCGCCATCAGCATGACATTTTCCGGCAGCCTCAATGTCCTCAGCCTCGGCCAGATGAAGGCTAAAACCCTTGGGGTGGCGGTGCTGCCATTGCAAGTGGGAATTTACTTCGGCGCGGCATTGGCTACCGTAGCGGCGCTGATGCTGGCGGGTGTCATCGGCTTCGTCGGCTTGATCATTCCCCATGTCATCCGCTTGCTGGGAATCAACGACTATCGCTGGCTGCTGCCTTTGGCCATGCTGTTGGGGGGCAGTTTTCTCACGCTGGCGGATACGCTGGCGCGAACCCTGTGGGCGCCCCAGCAACTGCCGGTGGGAGTATTGACTGCGCTGCTGGGCGTGCCGCTGTTATTGTTGCTGCTATCAAGAAAGCGGTAATTGAACAGGGTGTAATCCTGACTGGTGAAATTCTGATCCTGACCGCTTTTCCAAGACCTCGATTTTGAGATCATCATGTTTTGGGGTGCCAGCACCTGCCAACAGCGAATAATCCATTACGGAGCCTGTTCGCTGATAGCCACGCCGCAGATAGAAGGAAATAAGTTCACTTCTTGAGGATACAACGACGAGAATGAATTTCTCGGCGCCGAAATTTTCGCTTGCGTACCACTCGGCATGGGCGAGCAACTGTTTTCCTATCCCCATCCCTTGAAGAATTGGATCAACTGCGAACAATCCAATATAGCTATTGCTGGCGGCTTTTTCGATGTGAACACAAGCCGCAATCTCAGAGTCTTTGAGGCCAACAAGAATAATGGAATCCGGTTTTGACATTATTTCCGCAACTTGATTGATGTTTATTCTGTTTCCAGACACCAAATCGGATTCATGCGTCCAGCCGGACGCACCTGGTTCCGGGCGATATGCCTTGTTGACGAGATTGGCTATTGCCTCGGCATCTGGCTTATTGGCTGCGCGGAATATATCAATGCTCATGTCTGGGGTCGAGGCCGAACGAGGTCGTAGATATAAGTCGTGTCTGACCCTATTTCTGCTATCGCTAATCGAAAGACACGGCGTACTATTTCCGTTGCGCCCAGTAGCCAGGACGCCGCCTGTGATGTGCCACGGCGAGAATTCGAAGCTCTTCTGCGGTGACCTGATAAATGATGCTATATGGGAATCGGCGGAGAATATATCGCCGACGAGTGCTACGAAACATAGCGCCGAGCAGAGGGTTGTCCAGTACGAGATAGGCCGTTCGTTCAAACTCAGCCACAAACGCGAGACCAAGCTCGACATTCGCCTTCAGCGTATAAAACGCTGCCGCGTCGTGCAGTTCGGCGAGCGCCGGTGGAGTAACAACGAGTTTCACTTCAGTGCGGCACGAACCTGGGCCAGAGCGTCAGCAATCGGAATGACTTGTACCGTTCCACTTTCGATGTCAGCAATTCTGCGCTCGGTTTCGGCGGCCCACGCTTCCTCAATCTCGGTATCTTCATCGAGACTAGCGAGCAATAGCTGGGCGAAAGCGGCACGTTCACCAGCAGTTAGTTTCAGGGCTTCGGCTTCGAGCAATTCTAGTTGATTTCCCATGGCTAATGCCTCCGTAAAAATAATAAGAATTGTACCGCGAGTTTGGTGCCGAGTGATGAGGAGATGCCCAACGAATGAAATGGACTCTCCCACCCAGAATATATAAATCGAGTCTGACCCTATTTCTATTTTGCTTCACTCATCTAGCAGGATGTCAACAATGCACGTATAAAACCTAACGGTTTGCTCTATTGCACCGAATTTTAGATTAATACTTTGTGGACAATCGTATTTGTATAGCTCTTTAAGTTTTTTAACATCGTTTTCAAGATAATGAGGGGTTTTACTGACACCATGCACTATCGCGTTCCTTCTAGAATAAAGCCAGTCTGCATACCCACAAACAGAATGCGGTATGTTAACTTTAGTGATGTTTGAGCTTTGTACTATATTGCCGTTGCCGGGCTGGACTTGGGGTTTTAATTTGGAATATTCCAACTTGTCAAATAGCTTTAGCAAAAACTGCAACTTTTGAGAGTGGCGCTTTCTTAGAATTGAATTTCTTATTGCTGCTTTCAAGCGCTCATCAATCGCGTCTTGGACGCTATCAGTATCCATGAGTAATTTTAAGAGATAATGCTCACTCACTGTCTCTGTTAGAGATGGCGATATCGCTTCAATCACAAACTCTGACCTGCAATTAGCTAATATCGCGGTATCAACCATCACATCAAACCTATCCACAAGATTTGTATAAACCAATTTTTGGACATGCTTTCTACTGTTATCGTTAAGCCCCTTAATTTCAATAACTGAAGGAGTTATTTGGGTATCAACGTAATTTTTGAATGCATCAATCCTCGATGTGTCCATATGTGATCCTATGCTTATTTTAGGTGGCTAACGTAATATATACGACATCAATTGTTCAATAATCCATTGCATGTGTCGCATAATCTCAATTGAAATAGACTATCGTATTGCCCAGACTGGTCAAAGGGTAAAGCAAAGGGGCGGGTCGTGCAAACAAATGCGACATCAACGCCAGGCAGGAAGTTACTGGCTCAGGTGCGCGACAAGATACGTTTCAAACGCGATAGCTTAAGCACGGGAAACATCTGTTTACTCTGAAAAGAGATTCAGCCGCACCGGGTTATACGGCATAATTCTTCCTTTTTCATTCCGTCGCGATGAATGCTGCCCGGCTGGCCTGGTCTCCTGCACCGTCTTCCATCACACCGCGTGCCCGTGATTGGCTGCAGAACCGTGGCTCCCTTACCCGCCTGATTCAGCAGCGCTGCAGCAATTTTCGCGTCAAGCCGGTATCCCAGTCGCTGGCGACGGTATGCGGGGACGAGCTTGTCGTCATGGGTTTACGCCGCAGCGAGTTGGCGCTGGTGCGGGAGGTGTATCTGTATTGCGGCAACACACCGGTGGTTTTTGCGCATTCGGTTGTGGCCCGGAAAAATCTGCGCGGCGCATGGCGTGGATTGAGCGGCCTCGGCAACCGGTCGTTGGGTACGGTGCTGTTTACCAACCCGGTGGTCAAACGCACGCCGCTGCGATTCAAGAAACTGAATGCGGGCCATCCGCTTTTCCGCCGCGCCTGCAGAGGCTTGCCGGCGACGACGGTAGTGCCGTCCAGCCTGTGGGCGCGCCGCTCCCTGTTCACTCTGCACGGACAGTCCATCCTGGTTACCGAAGTGTTTCTTCCCGCCATTCTGGATTTAACCTAGTGATTCTTGCGCAACGCCTTGATCATTACCGCAAACTGATGCGGCTGGACAAGCCCATCGGCATCCTGCTGCTGCTGTGGCCGACATTGTGGGGCCTGTGGCTGGCCGCCGGGGGTGTGCCCAACATCAACATCCTGGTGATATTCGTGCTGGGTACGGTGCTGATGCGCTCCGCCGGTTGTGTGGTCAACGACTATGCCGACCGCAAAATCGACCCGCATGTCACACGTACCAAGAACCGTCCGCTGGCGACCGGGGTGGTGAGCAGCAAAGAAGCGCTGCTGCTGGCAGCGGGCCTGAGTCTGTGCGCGTTTCTGCTGATACTGCCGCTGAACCGGCTCACGCTCGTGTTGGCGGTGTTTGCACTGTTTCTTGCCGCCAGCTACCCGTTTACCAAGCGCTTCTTCGCCATGCCGCAAGCCTATCTTGGCGTTGCCTTCAGTTTCGGCATCCCGATGGCGTTCGCCGCGCAGACCGGCGAACTGCCATCGCTGGTCTGGCTGCTGATGGCAGCGAACCTGCTGTGGGTGGTCGCTTACGACACCGAGTATGCGATGGTGGATAGAGCCGACGATCTCAAGATAGGCATCAAGACTTCCGCGATCACGTTCGGGCGTTTCGATGTGGCCGGGATCATGCTGTGCCATGCGCTTTTTCTCGGTATCATGCTCGGCATCGGGCTGATGCAGAAACTTGGCATCGCGTATTATGCCGGTCTGATTGCGGCAGCGGGTTTGATTGCTTACCAGTATCGGTTGATACATGAGCGCGATCCGGCGTGCTGTTTCAAGGCTTTTTTACACAACAACTGGGTGGGCGCGGTGGTGTTTGCCGGCATTGCGCTCGATTACCTGCTAGGGACAACTTTATAAGTGCGCCACTACCATGAAATATAAAGACCTGCGGGATTTTGTCGCGCAACTGGAAAGCCAGGGCGAACTGAAGCGCATTACCACCGAGATCGACCCGCGTCTGGAGATGACCGAAATCTGCGACCGGGTGTTGAAGGGTGGCGGTCCTGCCATTCTGTTCGAGCATCCCAAGGGGCATACCATACCCGTGCTCGGAAATTTGTTCGGTACCCCGCGGCGGGTGGCGATGGGCATGGGACAGGAGTCGGTGGCAGCATTGCGGGGAGTGGGCGAGCTGCTCGCTGCGCTGAAAGAGCCCGAGCCGCCCAAGGGTTTGAAAGATGCATGGGAAAAATTCCCGGTGCTGAAGCAGGTGCTCAACATGGCGCCCAAAGTGGTTTCGAGTGCGCCGTGCCAGGAAATCGTGTGGGAAGGCAAGGATGTGGATCTCGGCAGGTTGCCAATCCAGACCTGCTGGCCGGGAGACGCCGGTCCGCTGATCACCTGGGGATTGACCGTCACCCGGGGGCCGCACAAGACCCGGCAGAATCTGGGCATATACCGGCAGCAGGTGATTGCGCCCAACAAAATCATCATGCGCTGGCTGGCCCACCGTGGCGGGGCGCTGGATTTCCGTGATTTCTGTCTCGCCCATCCGGGACAGCCTTATCCGCTGGCGATAGCGCTGGGAGCAGATCCGGCGACCATACTCGGCGCGGTCACCCCGGTGCCGGACAGCCTCAGCGAATACCAGTTTGCCGGTCTGCTGCGCGGCGCCAAAACCGAAATCATCAAGTGCCTGAGCCATGACCTGCAGGTTCCGGCGAGCGCGGAAATTGTGCTGGAAGGATATATTCATCCGGACGAAACAGCGCTCGAAGGCCCGTTCGGTGATCACACCGGTTATTACAACGAGCAGGAGACCTTTCCGGTATTCACCATTGAACGCATCACCATGCGGCGCAATCCGATTTTTCATTCCACTTACACCGGCAAGCCGCCAGACGAGCCGGCGATACTCGGCGTGGCGCTGAACGAAGTGTTCGTGCCGCTGCTGCAGAAACAGTTTCCCGAGATCGCCGATTTTTACTTGCCGCCGGAAGGCTGCTCCTATCGCATGGCGGTGGTGAGCATGAAAAAGCAGTATGCCGGGCATGCCAAGCGCGTGATGTTCGGCGTGTGGAGTTTCCTGCGCCAGTTCATGTACACCAAATTCATCATCGTCACCGATGACGACGTGAATATCCGCGACTGGAAGGAAGTGATCTGGGCCGTCACCACGCGCGTCGATCCCGCGCGCGATACGCTGATCGTGGAAAACACGCCGATAGATTATCTCGATTTCGCCAGCCCGGTATCGGGTCTGGGCGGGAAAATGGGCCTGGACGCCACCAACAAATGGCCGGGAGAAACCACCCGCGCATGGGGCACGCCGATTGCGATGGATGCAGCGGTGAAAGCGCGCGTGGATGAAATCTGGCGGGATCTGGGGCTTTGATCGCCCGCTAGTTTTGCTGCAGCTGGAATTCCCGGAACTACTCGACTGTCACTGATTTCGCCAGATTGCGCGGTTTGTCCACGTCGGTATTTTTTTGCAGGGCGACGTGGTAGGCCAGCAGTTGCAGCGGGATGGTGTGGAGGATGGGGCTGAGCAATCCCGCATGCTCCGGCAGGCTGATGACGTGCATGCCCTCGCTTTGCTGAATGGTCGAATCGGCGTCAACGAAAACGTAGAGCTCGCCGCCGCGCGCGCGCACTTCCTGCAAATTGGATTTGAGTTTTTCCAGCAGCGCGTTGTTGGGAGCGATCGCGACCACCGGCATGTCTTCATCCACCAGTGCCAGCGGACCGTGCTTCAATTCGCCGGCAGCGTAGGCCTCGGCATGAATGTAGGAAATCTCCTTGAGCTTGAGCGCGCCTTCCATGGCGATGGGATAGTGCATGCCGCGCCCGAGAAACAAGGCGTGGCGCTTCAGCGCAAATCTTTCAGCCCAGACCTTGACTTGGGGTTCCACCTGCAGCGCGTGCTGCAGCGCGACCGGCAGGCGGCGCAGTGCAGTGATCACTTCGCGTTCACGCTCGCTCGATAATTTTCCACGCAGTTTCGCCAGTGTCACGGCAAGCAACATCAGTGCCGCCAATTGGGTGGTGAATGCCTTGGTCGAGGCCACGCCGATTTCCGGCCCGGCGCGGGTGAGGAAGCGCAGGTCGGTTTGCCGAACCAGCGCGCTTTCCGGCACATTGCAGATGGCCAGACTGTGACGGTGTCCCAGCGACTTGGCATAGCCGAGTGCGGCCAGTGTGTCGGCAGTTTCCCCTGATTGGGAAATCGCCACCACCAGCGTGTTGGGGCTGGCTACCGGGTCACGGTAGCGGTATTCGCTCGCGATCTCTACGTTGCAGGCCAATCCCGCCATGGATTCCAGCCAGTAACGGGCGACCAGTCCGGCGTGGTAGCTGGTGCCGCAGGCGAGTATCAGCACGCTGTCGGTATGCTGGAAAATATTTTCCGCCTCGCTGCCAAACAGTTGCGGAGAAATGGAATGGGCATTGAGCACCATTTCCAGCGTATTCGCCACTGCGCCTGGCTGCTCGAATATTTCCTTCTGCATGAAGTGGGCATAGGGCCCCAGTTCTACTGCAGCATCAGTCAGTTCACTTTCGTGCACAGCGCGCGTCACTTCCCTGCCTGAGCTATCAGCAAGACAGTTGACGATGCGATAGCCGTCGTAACGCAATTCGGCTACATCACCTTCTTCCAGGTAGATCATGTGCCTGGTTACCTGCAGCAGCGCAGAAGCATCGGAGGCGGCGTAATTGCCGTGCTCGCTCAGCCCCAGCAACAACGGTGCGCCATTACGGGCAACAATAATGCGCTCGGGTCGCGCCTCTTCCATCACCGCGATGGCGTAAGCGCCTTGCAATTCGGCAAGGGAGCAGCACACTGCTGCAAACAGATCAGGGGTCTGCTTGAGGTTGAATGTGATGAGGTGGGCAATGACTTCGGTGTCGGTGTCGGACAGAAACTCGAAACCCACAGTCTGCAGGCGCTGGCGCAGCGCTTCATGGTTTTCGATGATGCCGTTATGCACCACTGCAACCTTTGTCACCCCAGTAGAAAAATGCGGGTGAGCATTGCGTTCGGAAGGCGCGCCGTGTGTGGCCCAGCGGGTGTGGGCGATGCCGACCTCGCCGTGAAACTGCTGTTCATCCGCAAGCTTGCTGAGTTCCGCTACTCGTCCGGTGGTGCGCAATCTGCGCAATCCGCCATCCACCAGCGCGATTCCGGCAGAGTCGTAACCGCGGTATTCGAGGCGACGCAGACCTTCCAGCAGGGCGGGGACAACATCATGTCTGGCAATCGCGCCGACTATGCCGCACATAGGCAAATCCTCCTGGTACTACCTTCTTCGGG
This sequence comes from Nitrosospira sp., assembly GCA_026399575.1. GTDB lineage: Bacteria > Pseudomonadota > Gammaproteobacteria > Burkholderiales > Nitrosomonadaceae > VFJL01. The sequence continues at coordinate 55,443 of JAPLQS010000011.1, forward strand.
ATGACAGAGTTGAGAGGATGCCTTCATTTTCCACTTTTCGTTTTTTTCACCGGTCGTTTCCAACCGGCGATGCTCATCTGCTTGGCGCGTGACAGAGTCAGGCTCTGCGGCGGCGTGTTTTTGGTGATGGTCGAACCCGCGCCTATGGTCGTGCCTTTCGCTACTGTCAGCGGCGCGATCAGCTGGGTATCGGAGCCGATAAATACGTCGTCTTCGATGATGGTCTGATGTTTGTTGGCGCCATCGTAGTTGCAGGTAATGGTTCCGGCACCGATGTTGACATTCTTGCCGACGACGGCATCGCCGATGTAACTCAAATGGTTCGCTTTGCTACCGGCGGCGATGCTGCTGTTTTTGACTTCGACAAAATTGCCGATATGGACTTCGCTCGCAAGCCGGGTTCCGGGACGAATGCGGGCATAAGGTCCGATGCGGCAGTTTTTCCCGATTTCGGCGTCTTCGATATGGCTGAAGGGAGCGATCAGCGTTCCTGCTGCAACCTTTACATTTTTTAAAATACTGTGAGCGCCCACTCTCACGTTATCACCTAGTTGCACTGCACCTTCAAAAATGCAGTTGATGTCGATTGCCACGTCACCGCCGCAGGTAAGCTGGCCGCGAATGTCGATACGCGCCGGATCGGCCAGGGTTACGCCCTGTTCCAGCAACCTGCTGGCGGATTCGTTTTGATAAATACGTTCAAGTGCTGCCAGTTGTACCTTGCTGTTGATGCCCAGTATTTCCCAGACATGACCCGGTCGGGCGGCTTCTACTCTGACCCCATCCTTGACCGCCAGCGCCACGATATCGGTGAGGTAATATTCCTTCTGCGCATTCCTGTTCTCCAGTCTGGGCAGCCAGTCGTGCAGATACTGATTGGGAATTGCCATGATGCCGGTATTGATCTCGCGGATCTGCCGCTGGGCTTTGCTGGCGTCCTTCTCTTCGACAATGGCGGTGATCTTGTCACCGCTACTGCGCACGATCCTGCCGTAGCCGGAGGGCTCGTCCAGTTCCAGCGTGAGCAGCGCAAGATATTTTGCTGCCGCTGTTGCTATCAAACCCTGCAGGGTTTCAACCTTGGTCAGGGGTACATCGCCATACAGCACCAGTGTCACGCCTTTCTTGTCCAGATGCGGCAGCGTTTGCATCAGTGCGTGGCCTGTGCCCAGTTGCGGCTCCTGTTTTACCCAGATGAGCTTCCTGTCGGCTATCGTCTGCGGCACGGTTTCGCCGCCGTGACCGTATACCACGCAGATTTTTTCCGGCACCAGCGCACGCGCCGTGTCGAGCACATGGGAAAGCAGCGGCCTGCCAGCCAGCGGGTGCAGCACTTTGGGCAGTGTCGAGTGCATGCGCTTGCCGAGTCCGGCGGCGAGAATGACTATGTTCAGTTTGGGCACGACAGTGGGGGGTAATCAAGCATTCGTGAAAAGTGTGACAGCAGAAGGTGAGAGCCTGTTTCTTCCCACAGCGCTTTCAGGCATGGCGTGAGGCACGCTGCAGAATTGGCATGGATGAGTCGGGCGTGTTTGGATGGACATGGCTGGATTCTAGAGCTTTAGCGGGATAACGGCAACCCACGGAGAATTTGTTCGGCACTCTGGTTCCAGAGAAAGAAAAAGGCGGCCAAGGCCGCCTTTTTCAGGAGAGAGATGAAGTGACTTAATGTCCGCGTTTTCTGAGCTTCTGAATCGCTGCCAACTGTGCGATCGACTCGGCCAGTTCTGCCTGGGCACGGGCATAATCCATGTTGGAGGAGCGATCTTTTATGGCTTCTTCTGCGCGCTTCTTGGCTTCTAGCGCCTTGGCTTCGTCCAGGTTGGCGCCACGCACGGCGGTATCGGCAAGAATGGTCACCACGTCTGGTTGTATCTCCAGCATGCCGCCGGAGACATAAATCAGCTCTTCTTCCTGCAGCGGTGCCTTGATCCGCACCGAGCCGGGCTTGATCCGGGTCAGCATGGGCGTGTGGTGCGGGTAAATGCCCACTTCGCCCGCTTCTGCTGGCGCCACCAGAAACTCGGCAGGACCTGAGTAGATCGATTCCTCGGCACTGACGATATCAACGTGAAATACGGTGCTCATTTAAGTTTCCAGTTATATGATGGGTCAGTCGAGTTCATAAAAAAGCTTCTGTTACTGCAGTGTCTTGGCTTTTTCAACCGCTTCGTCTATCCCACCCACCATGTAGAACGCCTGTTCCGGCAAGTGATCGTAATCCCCGTTGACGATGCCTTTGAAACCCTTGATGGTTTCTTTCAGCGATACGTATTTCCCGGGCGAGCCGGTGAATACTTCCGCCACATTGAACGGTTGCGACAGGAAACGCTGAATCTTGCGTGCTCTTGCCACCGCCAGCTTGTCTTCAGGGGAGAGTTCATCCATCCCCAGAATTGCGATAATGTCGCGCAATTCCTTGTAGCGCTGCAGGGTCTGCTGCACATCACGTGCGGTGTTGTAGTGCTCTTCGCCAACCACCAGCGGGTCAAGCTGGCGCGAAGTGGAGTCGAGTGGGTCCACCGCCGGATAGATGCCCAGCGAAGCGATGTCGCGTGACAGCACCACGGTTGCATCTAGATGGCCGAAAGTGGTTGCGGGCGAGGGATCGGTCAGATCGTCCGCCGGTACATACACAGCCTGAATCGACGTGATGGAACCGGTCTTGGTGGAAGTGATGCGTTCCTGCAGGCGTCCCATTTCTTCAGCCAGTGTCGGCTGATAGCCCACTGCGGATGGCATGCGGCCCAGCAATGCCGATACCTCGGTTCCCGCCAGCGTGAAGCGATAGATATTGTCAACAAACAGCAGCACATCGCGGCCTTCGTCGCGGAAAGATTCCGCCATGGTCAGGCCGGTCAGAGCCACACGCAAGCGGTTTCCGGGCGGCTCATTCATTTGTCCGTACACCAATGCCACCTTGTCCAGCACGCCGGATTCTTTCATTTCATGGTAGAAGTCGTTGCCTTCGCGCGTGCGTTCACCCACGCCGGCAAACACCGAAAAGCCGCTGTGTTCAATGGCGATGTTGCGGATCAGTTCCATCATGTTCACGGTCTTGCCCACGCCTGCCCCGCCAAACAGGCCGACTTTGCCGCCTTTGGCGAAAGGACAGACCAGATCGATCACCTTGATACCGGTTTCCAGCAATTCGGTAGAGGCGGCCAGTTCATCAAATGCGGGCGCCTTGCGGTGGATCGACATGGTCTTTTCCGCACCGATGGGGCCCATCTCGTCTATTGGCCTGCCCAGCACGTCCATGATGCGGCCCAAGGTCTTGAGGCCAACCGGCACCATAATCTGTTCACCGGTATTGGTTACCATCATGCCGCGGCGCAATCCGTCCGAAGACCCGAGTGCAATCGTGCGCACTACCCCGTCGCCCAATTGTTGCTGTACTTCCAGCGTGAGTTCTGTTCCTTCCAGCACCAGCGCGTCATACACTTTCGGTATTGCTTCACGCGGAAATTCAACGTCTACCACCGCGCCGATACACTGAACAATTTTTCCTTGGTTCATGGCTGTTCCCTAAATACTAAATCAAAAAGTTTAAACTGCTGCCGCGCCGCCGACGATTTCGGACAATTCCTTGGTAATCGCAGCCTGACGGGATTTGTTGTAAATCAGCGTCAATTCATCTATTACGCTACCGGCATTATCAGACGCCGCCTTCATCGCCACCATCCGCGCCGATTGTTCCGACGCCATATTTTCGGTCAGCGCCTGGTAAATCAGCGCCTCGACATAGCGCACCATAATGTCATCAATCACGGGTTTGGCTTCGGGTTCGTAAATGTAATCCCATACACCTTTCTGCCCCTTGGGACCTTCGCCTCCTCTGAGGCGCTCGTCGGAGAGCGGCAGTAGTTGCTCCATCACCGGTTCCTGTTTCATGGTGTTGATGAAGCGGGTGTAGAAAATGTAGACACGGTCGAAGCGATCCTGGGTATATCCGTCCAGAATAATTTTCACCGCGCCAATCAGCTTTGCCAGATCGGGTGCATCCCCCAGACCGATAACATGCGAAATCACGTTGGCGCCGAGCCGGTTCATGAAACCAAAACCCTTGTTGCCAATGCAGCAAGCCTCGATCTGCTCGCCTTCACCTTCCCACGCTTTCATTTTGCCTAGTGCCATGCGCAACACGTTGGTGTTGAGACCGCCGCACAAGCCCTTGTCGGAAGTAACTACGACAATACCGATGCGTTTGACCGTATCCCGCTCTATCAGAAAAGGATGACGATACTCGGTGTTGGCACGGCTCATGTGTGCGGCAACATTGCGGATCTTTTCGCCGTAGGGGCGCGCTTTCTTCATGCGCTCCTGTGCCTTGCGCATTTTGGAAGCAGCTACCATTTCCATGGCGCGCGTGATCTTCTGCGTATTCTTGACGCTTTTGATCTTGTTGCGGACTTCTCTGCTGCCGGCCATCGGTTAATACGTTCCGTTTGTCTTGAAGTCCTGGATCGCGGCGTCGAGCTCTTTCTCGGTCGCAGCGTCGAGGTCTTTGCTGGTTTCAATCTTGTCCATAATGGCGCCGTATTTGCTGCGCATATGGCCTTTCAGTGCCGATTCAAATGCCAGTGCGCGCTTTACTTCCACATCGTCCAGATAGCCTTTGTTGACGGCAAACAGCGTGAGCGCCATTTCAGACACGCTCAGGGTGGCGTATTGCGCCTGTTTCATCAGTTCGGTCACCATCTTGCCGCGTTCCAATTGCTTGCGGGTGGCTTCGTCGAGATCGGAAGCGAACTGTGCAAATGCGGCCAGTTCACGATACTGCGCAAGCGCCAGACGCACACCGCCACCCAGTTTCTTGATGACTTTGGTTTGCGCCGCACCGCCCACGCGCGACACTGAAACACCGGCATTGATCGCAGGGCGGATGCCGGCATTGAACAGATCAGTTTCCAGAAAAATCTGGCCATCGGTAATTGAAATCACATTGGTGGGAACGAAAGCGGTTACGTCACCAGCCTGAGTCTCGATCACCGGTAATGCAGTCAATGAGCCGGTCTTGCCTTTGACTGCTCCGTTGGTGGCTTTTTCCACGTAGGCTGCACTGACGCGAGCGGCACGTTCCAGCAAACGCGAGTGCAAATAAAATACGTCGCCAGGATAGGCTTCACGACCGGGCGGACGACGCAGCAGCAGTGAAATCTGTCGGTAGGCCCAGGCCTGTTTGGTCAAGTCGTCATAAATAATGAGAGCGTCTTCACCCTTGTCGCGGAAGTATTCGCCCATGGTGCAGCCGGAATAGGGAGCAATGAACTGCATCGCTGCCGATTCGGATGCGGTAGCGGCCACCACGATGGTGTACTCCATTGCGCCGTGCTCTTCCAGCTTGCGCACCACGTTGGCGATGGACGAGGCTTTCTGCCCGATCGCGACGTAGATGCAAACCATGTTCTCGCCTTTCTGGTTGATGATCGCGTCTATCGCCACTGCAGTCTTGCCAGTCTGGCGGTCGCCGATGATCAATTCGCGCTGGCCGCGCCCGACCGGCACCATGGCATCAATTGATTTCAGTCCGGTCTGTACCGGCTGATTCACCGATTGACGCCAGATCACACCGGGTGCAATTTTTTCGATCGGTTCCGAGCCTTGCGCGGTTATCGGACCCTTGCCATCTATCGGCTGTCCCAGCGCGTTGACCACACGGCCCATCAATCCTTCGCCGACCGGGACTTCCAGAATGCGGCCAGTACACTTGACGGTATCACCCTCGGTGATGTGCTCGTAGGCGCCCATAATCACTGCACCAACGGAGTCGCGCTCGAGGTTGAGGGCAAGACCGAAAGTATTGCCGGGAAATTCCAGCATCTCGCCTTGCATCACGTCGGACAGACCGTGAATACGCACGATACCGTCAGTCACCGAAACGATGGTGCCTTGAGTACGGACTTCCGCAGTAGTGGCGAGTCCCTCGATTCTGCTTTTGATCAGTTCACTGATTTCAGATGGATTTAACTGCATTTCAAATAACTCCTAGCTTTTAAGGGCAACGGCCATGGCTTCCAATTTGCCGCGCACGGATGCGTCGAGCACTTCGTCACCGATTTCAACTTTCACTCCACCGATTAATTCCGGGTTCACACTTACCTTTGCTTCTATTTTGCGTTTAAACTTGGCCTCAAGGTTTATCACCAAGTCCTTCAGTTGCGCATCATTCATGGCAAATGCGGAAGTAACATGCGCTTCCAATACGCCTTCATGTTGCGCCTTCAGTTGTTCGAACAGTTCGCTTACTTGCGGCAATACTTCGACCCGTCCGTTTTCCACCAGCAGCAGAACAAAATTGCGGCCTTCGTTGTTGAGCTTGTTACCACAGATGCTGAGAAGCAGCTCGCTCAATCGTTTGGCTGGAATTTTCGGGTCGCCGATCAGGGCGCGAATACGCTCGTCACCGGTTATCGCAGCCGTGAGCTGCAGCATGTCAGACCAGGCGGGCAACGCATTATTCGCCCGGGCCAGCTTGAATACCGCTTCAGCATAGGGCCGTGCAATGGTGCGGGCTTCGGCCATTGCTTACAGCTCCGCCTTGATGGAGGTGAGCAGATCAGCGTGAGTTTTGGCGTCCACTTCGCGCCGCAGGATTTTCGCGGCACCCGCTATGGCCAGGTCGGCCACCTGCTGACGCAATGTTTCCTTGGCGCGGAACACTTCCTGCTCGACTTCTGCCTTGGCGCCGACGAGAATGCGATCGCTTTCATCCTTGGCGGTTCCCTTCGCTTCCTCAATGATCTGGGAGGCGCGTTTTTCTGCCTGGACAATAATGTCAGCAGCCCGCTGCTTGGCTTCTTTCAGCGCATCAGCGGAACGGTGGCTGGCCAGCTCCAGTTCATGCTTGCCGCGTTCACCCGCTGCCAGACCGTCGGCTATGGTTTTCTGGCGGTCTTCAATCGCACGCATCAACGGCGGCCAGACAAATTTGACCGTAAACCAGATGAATATGGCAAAGGCCGCCGCCTGAGAAAAAAGGGTGAAATTGATATTCATGGCTAGCCCCTAATAATGGTACCGAGAGCCGGCATATTATTTGATGACGGCGAGTAGCGGATTGCCGAATGCAAACAGCATCGCCAGACCAACACCGATGATGAAAGACGCATCGATCAGTCCGAGCAGCAGGAATACCTTGCCCTGTAGCGTCGGAATCATTTCAGGTTGCCGGGCGGCTCCCTCCAGGAAGCTGCTGCACATGATACCGATGCCAATACAGGCACCGGCTGCGCCGAGGCCGATCATCAGACCGATACCAATGCCCGTGTAGGCCTGAATCATTGCTAAATATTGCAAATTGTCCATTTTGTTTTCCTCTCGTCGTGGTGGATAGTAATGATAAATATTAAGACAAAAAATCAGTGTGATTCATGAGCCATGGAAAGATAGACCACTGTCAGCATCATGAAAATGAATGCCTGTAAGGTAATGATCAGAATATGGAAAATCGCCCATCCTGCGCCCAGCATTGTGCCGAACACGGTGCCAGCCAGACCAGTGGCAGCCCACATACCGATCAGTAGAAAAATGATTTCACCAGCGTAAATGTTGCCGTAGAGACGCAAGGAATGGGACAGCGGCTTGGAGACATATTCGACCAGGTTGAACAGCAGGTTAACCGGCCACAACAGGGGGTTCTTGCCGAACGGGGTGCACACCAACTCGTGTATCCAGCCGCCCAATCCCTTGACTTTGATGTTGAAAAAAATCATCAGGAACCATACCGACAGCGCCAAGGCAAAAGTGGCATTGATATCGGTGGTGGGTACGCTACGCCAGTTGTGCAGGCCCAGCAACTCATAGAGTAACGCCATGATGTCTATCGGCAGCAGATCCATTGCGTTCATCATCAGCACCCACACAAATACTGTGAGTGCTGCCGGCGCAACAAACGCGTGACGGTCGCCGTGGAATGTGCTTTTAACCTGGTCGTCAATGAACTCAACAGCCAGTTCGACAAATGCCTGGCGCTTGCTGGGAACCCCGGAAGTTGCGCCACGCACCACTGACCACAAGAAGCCGAAGCTGAGGATGCCCAGCAGCAACGACATCACCAGCGTGTCAACATGCAGCGTCCAGAACGCACCTTCGCCAACTGAGCTAGTCATGTTGGTGAGGTGGTGAGTCATGTACGATGTGGGGGTGAGTTCTGTGCCTGAAGCCATGGTTATTTAGTGCCTGCTCAAACTATTTAATCTGTGGGGCCACTCTTGTATCATCCGGGACAAACAACGCCATGCCGAAGATCAGGACAGTGATGGCGAATGTTCCGATGAAGCTTACTGCAACAACATCCTTGTAAAACGTCAGTACCAGCCAGAGCAAAGCTATCATGGCCATGATTTTTACCGCTTCCGCCCGCAGTGCGGTTTTTAGCGCCCCACTTATGGTAGCGCCATGGTAGCGTGAGACAATGGTTGCATAAGCGGCAGCAGCGACAATGCTCACTGCCCCTCCCAGAAACGCCGAGACCGCACCGTGAAATCCCGACATTGGGGCGAGGATCAGTACCATCACCACGGTGACGATCAATTGCCAGCGCATGATGGTGCGTACCGGCTTGCTTCGTATCCAAGGCATAATTTGGCGTCTGTCAGAAAAACTGAACTGCTTGGTGTGATACTGAGGATGCTGAAAGTGTGCTTTCAGGTGAATTGCGTTCTTCCATTTCCCGAGCCAGCGCTTATCCTCTGTTCTCCGGCATCAGGCCGAAGCAGTAAAACCCAACGTTTGTCTGTATTTTGAAAACGCGGATTCTAATCTGTCCGAGCTCGTCAGTCAATGGGGAGCCTCTTTCAGGATGATACAAGTTTAAGCCAGAAAGATATATTTTCGGCAGCACGCGTGTCGAATTCACGGTGCCAACGATGGATGCGCACCTGTCAGCTAAACTTCAAGTGCTCGATTCCAGAACTCAGGTCCCGGTCCTTTGCTTCTGCTCCCTGAAGCTTGATTTGCAAACGCAGTTCGTTCATGGAGTCAGCATTTCTCAGGGCGTCCTCGTAACTGATTTTACCGGCTTCGTACAACTCAAACAGCGCCGTGTCAAAGGTCTGCATCCCGAGTTCGCGGGATTTTTTCATGATTTCCTTGATTTCGTGAACCTCGCCTTTGAAGATCAGGTCGGAGATCAGCGGGGAATTGAGCATGATTTCAATTGCTGCCGTTCTCCCTTCACCTCCTTTTAACGGCAGCAATCGCTGCGCCACTACCGCTCTCAAATTCAACGACAAGTCCATCAGCAGTTGCGCCCTGCGTTCTTCCGGGAAGAAATTGATGATGCGGTCGAGTGCCTGGTTGGCGCTGTTGGCATGTAGCGTGCCCATGCACAAATGGCCGGTTTCGGCGAAGGCGATAGCGTGTTCCATGGTTTCACGTTCACGAATTTCGCCAATCAGGATCACATCCGGTGCTTGGCGCAGAGTATTTTTCAGTGCGGCTTCCCACGAATCCGTATCCACCCCCACTTCGCGTTGGGTTATCACGCAGTTAATGTGTTCGTGCACGAATTCCACCGGGTCTTCAATAGTGATGATATGGCCGTGGCTGTTTTTGTTGCGGTAGCCGATCATCGCCGCGAGCGAAGTGGATTTGCCAGAACCGGTACCGCCGACAAAAATCACCAGGCCGCGCTTGCTCATCACCACATCTTTCAGTACCGGCGGCAATCCCAGTGCATCAAACTCCGGGATCGCGGTGGTGATGGTGCGCAGCACCAGACCCACGCGTTGTTGCTGGACGAAAGCGTTGACGCGGAAGCGTCCAATACCGGGCGGATGGATGGCGAAGTTGCACTCTTTGCCCGCTTCGAATTCTGCGGCCTGCTTGTCGTTCATGATGGCGCGCGCCAGCTCGGCAGTGTGCTGCGGTGTCAATGGTTGACTGGATACCGGAGTCATTTCTCCGTCCACCTTGAAGGCAGGAGGGAAGCCGGCGGTAATGAACATGTCCGAGGCTTTTTTGCTGAGCATCAGGCGCAGCAGATCGAAGATAAATTTCGTTGCCCGATCTGTTGTCTGATCCGTCGCTGGGTCTTGTTCCATGAGTTACTCCTGCATTTCTCAACTAGTCGGATAACATCAGCCGGGGAAATTGTCCTTGTTCATGGCTTTGGTACGAGCTTCCGCATTGGAGATAATGTTGCGCTTGACCAGATCTGTCAGATTCTGATCCAGCGTTTGCATGCCGACACTCTGACTGGTCTGGATAGTCGAGTACATTTGCGCCACTTTCGCTTCACGGATCAAATTGCGGATCGCCGGAGTGCCGATCATGATCTCATGTGCGGCTACCCGGCCGGTGCCATCCTTGGTCTTGAGCAGCGCCTGCGAAATCACCGCACGCAGGGATTCTGACAGCATGGCGCGCACCATTTCTTTTTCTTCTGCCGGAAATACATCTATGATCCGGTCGATGGTCTTGGCGGCGGAACTGGTATGCAGTGTGCCAAACACCAGATGACCGGTTTCCGCTGCCGTCATCGCCAGACGGATGGTTTCCAGATCGCGCATCTCGCCCACCAGAATGATATCCGGGTCTTCACGCAGCGCTGAACGCAATGCATTGGCAAAGCTTCGGCTGTCGCGACCGATTTCACGCTGATTGATGAGACACTTCTTGCTTTCGTGGACGAATTCGATCGGATCTTCCAGTGTCAGGATGTGGCCGTGCTGATTTTCGTTGATGTCATTGATCATTGCCGCCAAGGTAGTGGACTTGCCGGAGCCGGTGGGGCCAGTTATCAGCACCACACCGCGCGGCTGTTTGGCAATTTCAGCAAAAATTTTCGGTGCTTTCAGTTCTTCCAGGCTCAATACTTTCGACGGAATGGTGCGCATCACCGAGGCCGCGCCGCGCTGGGTATTGAACGCATTCACCCGGAAGCGCGCCAGATTGGGTACGGCAAAAGAAAAATCGCATTCCAGATTTTCCTCATAGAATTTGCGCTGGCTGTCGTTCATGATGTCATACACCATGTCGTGCACATCCTTGTGCTCCATCACCGGCAAATTGATGCGCCTGATCTCGCCGTGCACCCGGATCATCGGCGGCATGCCCGCAGACAGATGCAGATCCGAGGCTTTATTCTTGACCACGAAAGCGAGTAGCTCTACTATATTCATCGTGATGCTCCGTCAGACGTGAGCCAATTCAGGAACGTGGGATAACCGCGCAGATTATGACAACAATCGCCTCAAGCTTGCAAGCCGTAAATGCCCGCATCGCCAGAGTTGCACAAGCCGTCGGTCGCCAACCGGACGAGATCATCCTGTTGGCAGCGAGCAAGACCAACCCTGCCGAGGCAGTACGGGAGGCCTGGCTCGCCGGGCAAATCATTTTTGGTGAGAATTATCTGCAGGAGGCACTGGCAAAAATGCCCGCTCTTGCTGACTTGCCTATCGAATGGCATTTCATCGGCCCGATCCAGAGCAATAAGACCAAACGCATTGCAGAGAATTTTGCCTGGGTTCACAGTGTGGACAGAGCAAAGGTTGCCGACCGCTTGTCGAAAGACCGGTCTGAATCACTGCCACCGCTGCAAATTTGCCTGCAAGTGAACGTGAGCGGGGAAGACAGTAAAAGCGGGGTAGAGCCTGGGGAGCTGGCAGCGCTGGCAGCTCATGTCATTCGCCTGCCCCGCCTGAAATTGCGCGGACTGATGGCCGTTCCTGAGCTCACTACTGCTACGGCCCTGCAGCGCAGCCAGTTTCACCTGCTGCGGGAACTGTATGATCAGCTCAAGCAGGATGGTTATGAACTCGACACTCTTTCCATGGGTATGTCAGAAGATATGGATATTGCCATTGCCGAAGGCGCGACCATGGTGCGCGTGGGCACGGCGATTTTCGGGCCAAGGCGCTACCCTATACCGGAGGAGCTTGCTGCCCGCGCTGCCCGGTGAGTGCAAGATATTTGTCTTGCAGCTGTTCTTTGGTCTCGATGCTGTCCGGGTTGATGATGATGCAGTCTACCGGACACACTTCGATGCATTGCGGTGTGTCGTAATGCCCCACGCACTCGGTGCATAGAGCGGAGTTGATGAGATAGATTTCTGCACCTTGTGCAATCGCAGTGTTGGGACACTCCGGCTCGCATACGTCGCAGTTGATGCACTCGTCGGTAATTATCAGGGCCAAATCAGTCTTTCCAAGAATTATTTCCCGGCTTTGCTGCGTAGCTGTGCGGCAATCAGGGGATGAACAAACTTGTCGGCGTCGCCACCCAGCAGAGCGATTTCCCGCACGATCGTGGCGGAAACAAACATGTACTGTTCCGATGGGGTCATGAACATGGTTTCAACATCGGGATACATGCTGCGGTTCATTCCTGCCATCTGAAATTCATATTCAAAATCGGAAACTGCGCGCAATCCGCGCAGGATTATCCGGGCATTCTGCTGCTGCAAGAACTCCATCAACAGACCAGAAAACGCTACCACTTCGACATTGGGGCAGTCTGCCAGCACCTGTTGCGCCATTTCCACTCGCTCAGCCAAGGTGAAAAATGGTTTTTTGCCACTGCTTGCCGCTACCGCCACCACCACCCGGTTGAACAGGCGCGCTGCGCGTCGAATCAAATCCTCATGACCGCGCGTGATGGGATCGAAAGTGCCGGGATAGATAGCTTTATCCATTTGACTCCAATTTTAACAGTTGGTAGCTTACCTTGCCTGCCCGTCCGCTGCGCCAGACCTGCCATCCGGCAGCAGGTTCAGAAAGATTCTCACCTTCTATATAGACCAGGCCATCTTTGGCAAGGTGCGGCGGGAGCAGAGGCAGCAACTTTGGCAACAGTTCCAGTCGGTAGGGTGGATCGAGAAAAATTAGGTCAAATGCGCGCCAGTCGGAAGCAATGAATTTTAGTGCATCCATCGCCACCAGTTCTATCCGCTCCGCCCCAAGCTTTTGCGAGCTGGCCTGCAGTGCCTTCAATATCTTGGGGTCGGTTTCCACCATCACTACCCGTGCTGCCCAGCGGGACGCAGCCTCAAAACCCAGCACCCCACTACCTGCAAACAGATCAAGGCAGGTCTCGCCGCTCAAATCCTGTCCCAGCCAGTTAAACAATGTTTCGCGTACCCGGTCAGGCGTGGGGCGCAAATCCGGGCTGTCAGGGAAAGTAATGACGCGGCTGCGCCATTCGCCGCCGATGATGCGAACTTTGTTTTGAATCAAGAGAACCCCGGCACACGATGCTAAAGCTTAAGCCGCAGAGGACGCGGAGGAATTCAGAGTCAGACAAAACAAAAAGCAGAATGTAATCCTGTAAATCCTATTTTTTGTTTTTCCTCTGCACTCTTCGTGTCCTTTGCAGTGAATAACTTTATTGTTTTTCTTCTGCTGCCCCCACTACCACCGTCACCATTCCTTCCGGTTTGACCCGACGCTGAAAAGCCTCCTTGATCTGCGCTACAGTCACTTTGTCTATCGCTTTCACGTAGTCATCCAGATAAGTGAGTGGCAGATTGTAGAAACCAATCATGGCGAGATGATCGATGATCTTCTTGTTGCTGTCCAGGCGTAGCGGGAAGCCACCGATAATATTTTGCTTGGCTGCGATCAACTCTTTTTTCGTTGGACCGCCGGCAACGAAATCAGCCAGTACCCGTTGCGTCAGCCTGAGCGCATCTTCTGACTGCTCCTTCTTGGTTTGCAGGCCGATCTCGAATGGACCCTCAAGCCGGAGCGGAGAAAAGCCGCTGTAAACGCTGTAGGCCAGTCCGCGATTCTGGCGGATTTCCTGCATCAGGCGCGAAACGAACCCGCCACCACCAAGTATGTAGTTGCCGACAACCAGTGGGAAAAAATCAGGATCGTCGCGCCGCAACCCTGGGTAGGCTAGCAGGATATGACTCTGGCTCGCAGGATGGGCGATTCTCCTGGTCTCTGCCGTTGGCGTCAGCACTGGCGGCAAAAGGATATCCGATTTGCCTTGTGGCAGATCCTTGGTCAGAGCCTCAGCAATGGCCGCTGCTTCGGTACGACTCACATCGCCCATGATCGACACCACCGCATTGGCGGCACGATAGCGGGATTGATAGAGTTCCACCAGATCCTTGCGTTGCAATAGCTCCAGGCTGGAGATCTCACCCGAACCGCGTAATCCATAGGGGTGGCTGCCGTAGAGCATTTTCCTTAAGGTACGACTGGCGATGTGATCCGGTTTGGTGTCGCTCTCTCTTAGTCCGGTGATCACCCGCACCCGTTCCCGCTCCAGCACATCTTCAGGAAACTCGGGGTACTGGATTACACGGCCGAGTATATCCAGTGCTTGCTTGCGTTCACGTTCACTACTCAGAGTTCGTAACGAAACACCCGCGCGATCCTGATCAAAGCGACCCCCCAGTTCTGCGCCAACATCGGCCAGCGCTTTGGCGATCTGGTCTTCGGACAGTCCGCCTGCACCAAGGTTGAGCAGTTGCAGAGTCAGGCCGGCGCGGCCTGAAGTTTCCGGCGCATCAGCGCTGCTGCCTGCGTCGAAATCCACGCTGATATCGAGTATCGGCAAATCGCGGCTTTCAACAAAATATACCCAAGTGCCGGAGGATGTCTGCCAGAGCTGGATCGGCAGGGTAGCGAGTGCGCCTTGGGAATAAACCGCCAGGAGCAGGATGAACAATGAACGTATCGCTTGCATCGAAAGTCTCTCTAAAGGGTTCTTGCGGACTTGT
>JAPLQS010000075.1 GCA_026399575.1 Nitrosospira sp.
CCCCGTCTTGCATCACTGCCCGGTGGCGGGATACTGATGAGCTGGGTGGAGCCGCTGGCCAATGGGCATACCCTCAAATTCAGCGTGTTTCGCGGCGGCCGCTGGGTGCGCCAGGGCGAAGTAGCCCGCGGTTCTGACTGGTTCATCAACTGGAGTGACTTTCCTTCCGTGGTGGCGATTGATAAATCGTTTTGGGTGGCGCATTGGCTGGTCAAACAAACCGGCGGACGGACCTACGATTATGATATTGCGATGTCCGTTTCAACCGATGCCGGCGCGACCTGGAGTACCCCCAGACCGCCACATCGGGAGCGATCTGCAGGCGAGCATGGCTTTGCCGCGATATTTCCGGTTGATGGTGATGCGGGCATTATCTGGCTGGAGGGGGGCGATCATCTTGAGCAAATGGATCACAGCGCGCATCCCGCAGAATCGGGTAATTTCGCTTTGCGCTACCGGCGCATTCACCGCGATGGAAATATCGATGCCGAGCAGGTACTTGACGACAATACCTGCACCTGCTGCTGGCCGACAGTTGCCATAACCTCGGCTGGTCCGGTAGCAGCCTGGCGCAGCCGCACCGATGGCGAAATGCGCGACCATCGGATAGCGCGTATGCGCGATGGCAAATGGTCGGCGCCTATGCCGCTGGGTGCGGAAGGTTGGGAGATTGCCGGATGTCCGGTCAATGGGCCCATGCTGGCCGCACGCGGGATGCAAGTCGTAGCGGCCTGGTTCACTGCCGAGGACAACCGTCCACGAGTGCGCGCCGCATTCTCCAGCGATGGCGGGCAGAGTTTTGGCCAGCCGGTTGAGGTGGACGAAGCGGGGCCATCCGGGCGGGTTGGCATCGTCTGGAGCGATGACCGCACGGCCATCATTTCCTGGATCACCGCACCGGATGCAGTTACAAAAAAATCCGGCCTGGCGTTGCGCAAACTGTTTGTTGATGGCACCACCGGTCCGGTGCAGAGAACGGTGGAAATCAGCAGCGGACGCGATGCCGGCGTGCCGCAACTGATCTCGGACGGGTCGGGGCTGATCCTGGCCTGGACCGGTGCAGCACCCGGCCATGGTATTCACACAGCATTTGTTCCGTTGGACGCCCTGAGGAACGACTGAACATCGCGCCAGAATGGATTCCCATATCCGCATCCCAGCCTCATCATTCAGCAGCAGCGCATTCATGCGCGAAGAATTAAACCATCATTCCTGAAGGAATCCCTTCCCTCGACAGCCATGCTGGACGACAGGAGTGCGACAAATTGTCGCGCGGCAATTTGCCACATTCCCGCCATCCCATTTTGCAGGAATAATACCGCGTCGTTCAACAACTCATATTTATCTGAATTATGAGCACCGGCCAACTATGAATCAGCCTGCTTCAATCACTCCACTTATCGACACGCTTTACCGCGAGCATCATAGCTGGTTATTCGCCTGGCTCAGGAAAAAACTGGGTTGTCCGCACCATGCCGCTGACCTTGCACACGACACTTTCATACGAATATTGTCTCTGTCGCATGCACCCTGCCTGCACGAACCCAGAGCCTATCTGACCATTACCGCCAAGCGGCTGATTATCGACCAGGCGCGACGGCGGCAGATCGAGCAGTCCTACCTAGCTGAGCTGGCACTTGCCGCTAAAACGACGCGAAATTTTCCTTCGCCGGTAGAAATCCTAGCCGTCATTCAGGCGCTGACGCAGATCAGCGCTGCACTGGATGGACTTGCGGAAAAACCGCGGCAAGCCTTTTTGCTGCACTACCTTGATGGACAAACGCATGCTGCCGTCGCCAGCCAACTGGGAGTTTCGACCAGGATGATCCAGAAATACCTTATTCAGGCGCTGGTGCATTGCCATCAAACCTGTTACTCGAACTGAAGCACGGGGCGAACTTTTTCATGCGTCTACACGCTGCAACAAACCAGCACTCAGCACTCGATAACATCACCCGGCAAGCAGCAGAATGGCTAGTCCGCTTATCGGCAGATAGTGCAACATCTTCCGATTACGCAGCCTTGCTTGCCGAGCATGAAAAATGGAAGCAGGCCGATCCGCGTCATGCTGAAGCAGATGAAAAAATGGCAAGTTTAATCGATCAAACCCGGCAACTGCGTAATGTGACTCCCAACACAGCACCGGCTCGCGCAGCCATCGAAGCGGGGTTTACAGAAAACCGCAAACGCTCGCATATCAAGAGTGTTGGTGCGGCACTCGTATTGATCCTGGCGCTTGCCGTACCCGGCTGGCTTATATTACAGAGTTATCCGCCAGCCTATCTGCTGGCCGATATGCGCACCGCCCCCGGCAAGTGGGAAACCCGGACACTGACGGACGATAGCCGTATTACGCTCAACAGCGCCAGCGCCGTCAATCTGGATTTTGATGCCAGGCGCCGCGTGCTGACGCTGGTACGCGGCGAAATCCTGGTGGATGTTGCGGCCGATCCCGCGCGCCCCTTCCTGGTCGAAGCTGTCCACGGCAGTATTCGCGCACTCGGCACACGCTTCGTCGTCAGCCTTGACGACGATGCCACCACACTCACCATGCTCGAATCCAGCACCACCGTACAAATGGCGGCCGAAAAGAAATTGCAAGGTGAAGCAAAGGATAAGGCAACGAAAAACATGAACGGCACTATCATCAGCGCTGGTCAGGGGGTACGCATCACTGCTACAGGAATCGGCGCGGTGGATGATATCGACACCCGCGCTGTTTCGGATGCCTGGAAATTCCGCCAGTTGGTAGTGGAAAATCGTCCTCTGCCGGAAGTGCTGGATGAACTTACCCGCTACCGCCCTGGTTTTATCCGGTATGACCGCGCCCAGATTGAAAACATGAAAGTCTCGGCCGTGCTGCCGCTTGATGATCCCGATAAAGCCCTGCAACTGTTAGCCAGAAGCTTCCCGATCCGGGTGCATACCGTCACATCATGGCTGGTGATAGTGGATGCGACAGACGCGGTGAAAGCAACAGACACATCGCGCTAGCAACCAACTTACCTATTGATCCGGCACGAATTGAAATTACATTCCGTTCGGCCTGAGCCTGATGTAACTGCTAACCATTCGACTAGCCAGAAGACACCAGCCAAGTCGCTGGTTATGTCGCAGGCCATGAAACATTAAAAAAAGTACACATTGTGGTTCCGGTTTTTGTTTCTCATCCGTCAAGGAGAGTGAGATCAACAAAATACAGGAATCCATACCATGCTTCTAAAAGCACAAGCATCCACTGCAAATACCACCCTCGCGACTTTCCCATTCGCATACGCTAAAGCGTTAACCCGCCCTGACCCGCTTGTTTTTGCTGTTCATCTCACTATGGCAGCAATACTCATGCTGGGTTTTACTACTCAAATCCATGCTCAAACCCCGATTCAAACCGCTGCGCCTACCGCCAGAATTCACTACGATATCCCAGCCGGCCCGCTGGGCAAGGCGCTCAACCGCCTTGCCCAGCAATCCGGTATCGCAATAGCGGTAGATGCCGACAAAATAAAAGAGCTTACCACCCAGAGTTTGAGTGGCAATTACACCGTGGAAGAAGGTCTCGGCATGTTGCTACGAAACAGCGGCTACACTTTCGAGAAAAATCCGGCGGGGTATGCACTGGTGCAGGCACAGGAAGCAGGTAAAACTGCCAAGCCGGTGTCGGCTTCACCAGCACAAGAAACAGGAAAATATACTGGGGCGGAACCGATATCACCAGCACCAAGTATCACCACACTACCGCCGGTTGTTGTGGTAGCCAACCCTGTCATTGAAGGAAACCGGCTTGATGCTTTCTCAACCATTTCATCGGTGGTGACACAGGCTCAGTTGCGGGACCAGAATGCGTTGGATCTTGCGTCCGCATTGCGCCGCACCCCTGGTGTTCAAATTTCGCGCTTTAATCCTGTGGGTTCTTTTGGCGGAAACGAAGGAGGCGCAATCTTTATTCGTGGAATGGGCGCAAGCCGTCCGGGAAGCGAGATTAAGACCTATGTCGACGGCGTCCCGATGTATCTGGGAGTCTGGGGTCATCCAGTGCTTGATATGCTGCCCATCAATGGGATGCAATCAATTACTGTTTACAAGAGCCCCCAGCCACAGATAAACGGCAACAACTTTGCCTCAGTCAATTTAGAGACAAAACGTGCCACTGAAGATGGCATCAAAATCAACGGCAGAGTCGCTGGCGGCTATTTTTCAACGTTCAGCCAGCAGGCTGACATTACCGGCAAATTCGGGAGGGTTGATTTCATGCTGGCTCAGGGTTATGCAAGATCAAATGGGCACCGTCCAAATGCAGATGGTGAGCTAAAAAATGTCATGGGACGTATAGGGTTAAGCTTGAATGACAACTGGTCTGTTGGCACAAATTTTCTTTATGTCAACAGCACTGCAGGAGATCCGGGCGATAATCGGCGTTCTGCTCCTGCGGTGGCGCCTCGATTCTATACAGAGGCCGCGATGTTTGGGGCCAATCTGTCGCATAAACATGGAGACTGGCAGGGTGAGCTGCGTATTTATACCAACATAGGACATGGTAAATGGTTGAATCAAGACGTGGGCTCCTTTGCGACCAGTCCTTTTGACCGTGATGGGCCCACTCGAAATACGATCTCCAGGTTCCAGACGAGCGGGGTGCGCTGGAAAGAAACAGTCTCTCTTTGGAAGGGTTCGCAGGTTGTTGGTGGAGTGGACAACGACTGGATCTCTGGCTCTGTATCTAATGATTCACTATTTGGAATGACAGACGCCAAATTGCCGACTTTTAGTATCACAATGCCCCATATCGCTATCAATCAAACAATTGAACTCGGTCAGGGATGGGCGTTGAAACCGGCCGTTGGCATGCGGTATTACAATCACAGTCAGTTCGGGACGGCGGTATCGCCGCACGCCGGCCTTTCACTTGTTTCCGAAAAAATCACAGTGTATGGAAACATATCGCGCGGCGTCAACTATCCGGGTCAGGAAGTTGCGGCCCTGACAGCTATCATGCCATTTATTCAGAACGGGCTAAGTCTCTCGCCGGAAAAGCTGGAGCATGTGGAAGTTGGTGTCAAGCTCTCACCTTCAAAACTCACTCAGGTTGATGTCAGCTTGTTTCACGATACGGTTAAAAATAGGTATGTCTTCGCATCGGGGGGGCCGTCGACGGCGTTTCTCAATTTGGGTACCTATACTGTCCGCGGCGCCGAAATATCGGTCAGGCAAAGCATTAGTCAGAATTGGAGTGTTTTCGGCGGTTTGACATTGCTCGATCCTAGCATCAACAACCTGCCCTTCGCGCCCAAGAGAGCGGTAACTGCCGGCGTGAACGGTAAAGTAGGACCAGTTCGTCTGGTGGTAGACGCGCAACATCAATCAGACTTCTTGGCCCTGAATCGTTCACGGGATACGGCTACGGGTAGCCCTAATACCACTATTCTTGATGGCTTTACTCTGTTAAACGCCCGCATATCTCACCCAATTAAAACGCTGGGCAAAGCCGGTGAAATATTCATTGCCGCAGAAAATCTGCTGGGTAGTGATTATGGCTATCGCCCCGGCTATCCGATGCCTGGCCGTTGGGGGCAAATCGGCTTGTCCGCAAGTTTCTAGGTGAACATTCGCAACAAGACCATGCGGCGGCATCGGTGATGACACTGATGCCACTTTGACTCAGACATGACAATGAAAATGCCCTCCAGTTTGATTCGCCGAATCAAGTTCTGCTTGTTTTTAGCCCTGGCAGTCTTTGTTACTCCGCTGGCCGTCGCTCAAGAAACAGAGCCAGGGTCCATTCTTCTGCATGCCGCACGAGTTTTCGACGGCAATGACATCAGAACAAATATTTCGGTATTAGTGATAAACGGGCAAATAGCACGAATCGACACGCGTGAATCATTCAAATCCAGCAATGCGAAAGTCATAGATCTGGGTGATGCAACCATACTCCCTGGTTTTATCGAATTGCACGCACATCTCACCTTTCAGAATGTTCCAGCCAGCACCGTTCTGAAGCATGGAATTACCACGATCAGGGATTTAGGCGGGCCTGTGCACAAGCCGTACGGCGGCGACGGAAGCTTGCGGGTACTGACTTCCGGGCCGATTATTACGGCACCTGGTGGTTATCCCATTCCAAGCCTGGGGACTACGAACATCGCCACGGCTGTCTCCACGGAAGAAGATGCGCGAGCCTTTGTCCGTGATCTTATTAATAAGGGTGCAGTCGTGATTAAGGTCGCGCTGGAACCTGGCGGCGAAGCGGGTGCACCCTGGTCATCCAGTCATGGTCACGGCCATCATGCTCAAATGAATGCAGAACATGCGAATGCCCAGCACCAGCCTGCCCACAATGACTCGAGAAAAGCATGGCCGCTGTTACCAGGAAATATTGTAAAAGCGATTGTGGACGAAGCACATAAACATGACCGCAAAGTGACGGCGCATATCGCTGAAGCAAAAGGTGCACAAATTGCCATCAGCGCAGGGGTCGATGAATGGGCCCACGTTCCGTGCGATATTATTCCCGAATCGTTGCTAAAAAAGGCGGTGGCACAGAAGGTGAAAATAGTCACTACGCTGGATACTTTATCTAAATGTTCAGGTGTTGCTCACAATGCCAGCACCTGGACGGCGCTGGGCGGCGAATTTTTATACGGTGCTGAAATTGCGCACCCTGACATTCCCTGGGGCATCGATGCGCAGGAGCTGATCTATATGCTGCAAATGGCGAGAATGGGGTTGATTGATGTGTTGCGTGCCGCAACAGCAAATGCAGGCCAGCATCTTAATCTACCGCTGCTGGGCACCTTACGACCCGGCGCGCCTGCCGATATTATTGCAGTGAAGGGCGACCCCACTCATGCTCTTAAAATCCTGGAGTATCCCGATCTTGTCATTTCCGGTGGCAAGATTGTAGTGAACAATTTTTAAAATTAATCTCCGGCTGACCTACTGATCCTGCTAATGCAAATGCGGAGTCGAGTATACCAGCGCATTGCTGCGCGCAAATTCACCCGTGCCTCTGAAAATCACGATCTTGCTGTCGTCCAGGCTCTTGATCTGTTTCGAGCTTGAGCGGCCCTTTGCCGGAAAAGCGATCCAGATAAAGGTAAATCACGGGTGTGATGAAAAGCGTGATCACCTGCGAAAACAGTAATCCTCCGACTACAGCGAGGCCCAGCGGTTGCCGCAACTCGGCGCCCGCACCCAGGCCGAGGGCGATGGGGAGCGCACCCATCAGCGCCGCCAGAGTGGTCATCATGATCGGCCGGAAACGCAGCAGGCAGGCGGTACGGATCGCCTCAAACGGCGCCATGCCGCCGTTGCGCTGCGCATTGAGCGCAAAGTCGATCATCATGATGGCATTTTTCTTGACGATGCCGATCAGCAGCAAAATGCCGATCATGGCTATGATCGACAACTCCATATTGAATAGCCACAGCATTGCCAGCGCGCCAACCGCAGCGGAGGGCAGTCCGGAAAGAATGGTGATCGGGTGGATGTAACTTTCATACAACACACCCAGCAGCACATAGATTACTAGCAGCGCAGCAACGATCAGCACTACCTGGCTTACCTGCGAAGACTGGAATGCCGCAGCGTCGCCGGCGTAGCTGGTGAGAATGCTTTCCGGTAGATTCAACTCATGTTTGAACTGGTCAATGCGTTGCGTGGCATCGCCCAGCGCCGCACCAGGTGCGAGGTTGAACGAGATAGTTAAGGCTTCCAGCTGCCCGGCATGATTGATCGCGACCGGCCCCGCTTCGCGTTCAACCGAGGCAACGCTCGCTAGCGGCACCAGTGTGCCATTCCTGGCGCGCAGATGAATTTTGCCGAAAGCGCTTTCATCGGTGCGGTACTCGTCCGCTACCTGCATGATGACCTGGTAGCTATCGCTGGAGGTGTAGATGGTCGAGACCTGACGCTCGCCGAAGGCGCTGTAGAGCGCAGAGCGGATGTCCGCCATTTGCACACCCAGCAAATTGGCTTTGTCGCGATTGATGTTGAGGCGTGCCTGCAAGCCTTTCAGTTGCGCGTCGCTGGTGACATCGCGGAAAATCGCATCCGCGCGCATGTGCGCCATCAAACCGTCGGCAGCCGTGCGCAGATCCTCGGCGCGCACACTGCGCATGACGTACTGATAACGGCTCTTGCTGTGTCGGCCACCGAGTCTGAGATTCTGGATAGGGTTTATGAAGACATTTATGCCGGGGATGACGCGCACCTCACGGCGCAGGTTTTCGACTACCTCATTCATATGTGGACGTTCGCTGCGGGGCTTGAGGGACATGAACAGCCGCGCGCTGTTGCTGTCGCTGGCGTTGACAATCAGCGTATCGACCGCTGGATGGGCGCGGATCACGTTGCTGGTATGCCGCAACAACTCGGTCATGGCGGGAAAGGAGATATCTTCCACCGCCTCCACCGTAATGGTTGCCTGGCCGATATCCTCACTGGGGAAAAATCCCTTGGGCAAAACCATGAACAGCACGCCGCTGACGGCGAAAGTACCAATCGCTATGCCGAGCACTATGCGGCTGTGATGCAGCGCCCAATCGAGCGCGCGTTCGTAGGACACCAGTACTCTGGCGAACCCGCGCTCGAACCATGCGGTCCATTTCAGGCTGCGCTCATCGCTCTCCTGCCGCGTCAGGTAACGGCTGGCCATCACCGGCACCAGCGTGAGCGATACCACGGCCGATACCAGCACCGCGATCCCCACCACAGCGGCGAACTCATGGAATAACAGCCCGATCACACCGGGCATAAAGAAAACCGGAATGAACACGGCGACCAGCGAGAGGGAAATTGAAACAATGGTAAAGCTTACCTCCTTCGACCCCTGCAGGGCGGCTTGCAGCGGCGGCAAGCCGTTGTCGATGTGGCGCACGATGTTTTCGAGCACCACGATGGCATCGTCCACCACTAGTCCGACTGCGAGAGTAATGGCGAGCAGAGAAATATTGTCGAGGCTGTAGCCAAAGACGCGCATCAGTGCCACCGTACCCAGCAGCGAAATCGGCAACGACAGTGCCGGAATAAGGGTGACAGTGGCCTTGCGCAGGAACAGAAAAATCACCAGCACGACAAGAACGATAGTGATCACCAGCGTGACCTGCACGTCGTGGATGGAATCGCGGATCGAAATTGAGCGGTCGCTGGTCAGCTTGAGCTGAACAGACAGCGGCATCTGGGCGATCAGCTCCGGTATCGCCGCTTTGATGGCATCGACTGTCGCAACGGTATTGGAGCCCGGTTGGCGCTGCACCGAAAGTGTGATCGCACGTTCACCATTGACCCAGCTTGCGGTTTTAATCGCCTCCACGCTGTCTTCAACCTGCGCCACTTCCGAGAGCCGCACCGGACTGCCGCCCGGGGCAGTGGCCACGATCAGGCTTGCAAACGCAGCGGCATCATTGAGCTGGCGGTTGGCCTGAATGGTAAGGGTTTGGCGCGGCCCTTCGAGCGTACCGACCGGAGAGTTGACGTTGGCGCTGCGCAGCGCCGCGGCGATGTCGTCAATAGTCAAATTGCGTACCGCGAGGGCTTCAGGGTTGACATGCACGCGCACCGCATATTTTTTCTGGCCGTTGATCTGCACCTGTGCCACGCCCGGCAGGGTAGACAGCGTTGGCGAAATGAGATTCTCGGCAAAACCGTTCAGGTCCGACAACGACATCGAGGGCGATGTCAGCGCGAGAAAAATGATCGGAGCATCAGCCGGGTTGATCTTGCGGTAGGACGGTGGCGAGGTCATCTCCATCGGCAGCGAGCGCTCTGCGCGCAGTAATGCCGCCTGCACATCGACGGCAGCGCTGTCGATGTCGCGCGCCTGGTCAAACTCGAGCGTGACCGAGGTGTTGCCCCGTGTGCTGGTCGAACTGATCACCGAGAGACCGGAGATGGTGGAGAATTGCCGCTCGAGCTGGGTGGCGACCGAAGAAGCCATGGTTTCCGGACTGGCGCCGGGGAGCGTTGCGCTGACCGAGATGGTGGGGGTATCGTAACTCGGCAGCGCGGCGATCGGCAACCCGCTGTAAGCGATGATGCCGGCCACGACGGCAGAGACCGACAGCAGCACCGTCATGACCGGACGGCGGATACATAATTCGGAGAGGCTCATTGCCTGCTTGCTGTTCTGCCAGCTTTGGTTTCACCACCCCTGGTCCCAGTCTCGCTCACCACGCTACCCGGCCTGAGATTCTGCGCGCCTTCCACGACGACGCGCATTCCCGGTGCGAGGCCTTCCCCTTCTATTACGGCAAATCCATTCTGGATCAAACGCACAGTGACCGGCAAGGAAGTTACCTTGCTGCCTTCTCCAATCACATAAAGGAATTTCCTTTCCGGTCCAGTCTGCACCGCCTGCACGGGAACCGTGGGGACGTCTGCCAGCGTGCGCGGCGCAAGTGACACCGTGACAAACATGCCCGGCCAGAGATGATTGTCCGCGTTGGGAAACTCTGCCTTGAGCCGAATGCTGCCGCTTGCCGTATCCACCGCATTGTCGACGAATATCAATCGTCCTTTCTGCACTTGCTGCTCGGCCGGGTCTGGTTCTACGTTGACGGATACTTCGCCTTTAGCCAGCGCCTGCTGCAAGGCCGCAAGCTCACGCTCGGGTAGCGTGAAACTGACGTTGATCGGATCGATCTGCGTAATGCTCACCAGGGCAGCGCCGTTCGGCTGCACCAGACTGCCCGGATGCACCGGAACAGCACCTGTGCGCCCGGCAATCGGCGCGGTGATCTCGCCGAAGCCGCGCGTCACGCGCGACCCCTGCACGCTGGCTTGGTCAAAGCCATACTGGCCGCGCAATCCGTCCACCTGATTCTGCGCCGTATCGAGCGCGGCCTGTGAAATAAATCCGCGCTGGAACAGCTCGCGCTGGCGTTCGAGATTACGCTCGGCATTCACCAGATCGGCGCGGGCTTTGGCCAGTTGCGCTTCTGTTCTGCTGAGATTGGCATCCTCGGTACGCGCATCGAGCGTGAATAACCTATCGCCCTTGCGCACAAATTGCCCTTCTCTGATATGCACGGCTTTAACCGTGGCGCTGATCTGCGGGCGTACTTCAACCATCTGCTGTGCTGATACAGTGCCGCTAGCCGTCAGTTTGACCGGGACATCACGCTGCGTCACCACGGCGCTCATTACCTGGACCGCTCCGGTGTTCCTGGGATTGGCCGCGCCACTCTGGTTGCGCCAGATCCAAGCGCTGGCAAGCAATGCAACGAGCAGAATAGCGCTCAGCATGAGCCACCTGCGACGCTTGGCGCGCGCTACAGGTTTTGCAGAGTCTGTTTGCGAAATGACTTCCATCAATAAGCCCTACCTGAATCTGTTTCCTGAGTCGCAGGAGGAAGGGTGTAGCGAAGCGCAACCAATCGAAATCAACCGGGAATCGTTCGTCGGTATCAAAGACCATGGGCCAATTTAACGGCAGCACTGCGAATCTGTAATCATCCCACGGCATGCGCGCCGGTGTGTCGCAATTATAAGCGACTCGAACAAATGATGGCACAGCGCTATGTGGCAACCGGTCATGCCACGGCCAAAGCTGCCCCTAATTTAGGAGCAGCTTTGGTTGAAGTAGCGACAGTGGTTTTAAAAACTGAATGCAAGTTCAGCAAAGAACATGCGCTGTGGGTAGGGATGGACTATCCACGCCTGGGTATTCGTCAGGTTGTTGATGCCAACTGAGACCCGGCTCTTGATCCCGGATGGGGTTTGAAAGCGGTAGTTGGTTTTGAAGTCCATGAAATAATAGCCGCTGACGGCGCCATACACCTTGTTGTAAGTATCATCGTTCGCCAAATTAGTAAACGAATCCGAGATGTAACGTCCGGCCAGCGATAAATCCCAGACATTGGTGGCATGGTAGGTGAGAAAGTAATTGGCGCGCCAATGCGGCAAGCGGATGATCTGTTTGCCGGTAAGATCAACACTCTGTGCTACTGCTGAATTCGGAGGGGTGTAGGAAATGTTCGGGCTATTGTGATCTACCTGTACATTCATCCAGGTGCCGTTGGCCATGAAATCAAACTTCGACTTCAGAACACGGTTTTGTTGAAAGACCAGCTCCACCCCGGTGGAGCTGGTC
>JAPLQS010000048.1 GCA_026399575.1 Nitrosospira sp.
GCCAGTGTGGTTTTGCCGCAGCCACCTTTGGGATTTGCCACCAGAATTACTCGCATGTGACCACCTCGCTCACAAATCAGTCAACAGTCTTTTCTTGGTATTCCAGCAGGTCGCTTGCAGCCGTATCGTCTGATCCTGTTTCCGAAAGTGATTGCAGAACCGGTAGCATCATCTCGGCATCATCAGCGGCGGCAACCGGTTGCGGAGCTGGGAGTAAATCCATGCTTCCTTGTGGTTCAATCAATGAGCCCAAGTCTTCCAGCGCTGGCAGTTCTTCCAGGGAGCGCAGGTTGAGATCGTTAAGAAAACTTCTGGTGGTGGCGTAGAGAGCTGGCCTGCCGGGAACATCGCGATGTCCGATGGCTTCTATCCAGCCGCGCGCCTCGAGCGTCCTGAGTACCGGGCTGGAGACCGTCACCCCGCGGATTTCTTCGATATCGCCACGGGTCACTGGTTGACGGTAAGCGATGATAGCGAGGGTTTCCAGTACCGCCCGCGAATACCGTGGCGGTTTTTGCGGATTGAGCCGATCAAGAAATTGCTGCATTTCCGGTCTGCTGTGAAAGCGCCAGCCACTGGCGACATTTACCAGTTCCACCCCTTTCTCTGCCCAGTCCTCGCGCAATTCTTCCAGCAGTCTGCGTAGAATTTCGGGACTCAGTTCTTCGTCAAATAACTTCCTCAATTCAGACAGCGGCAGCGGCTCCTGGCTGGTGAGCAAGGCCGTTTCCAGAATCCGCTTGATCTCGCCGGGATTGGGCGGAGCAGACGAACTAGGCGGCAGTGAGGAAACTGATTGATCTGACATAAATGATTCCAAAGGTTTGAGGTTGGGTTACCTCCACCAGAGACTCCCTGGAGAGCTCCAGCAATGCAAGAAAAGTCACCACGATTTCCGCCACTCCGGCAGTGGCACCGAATAATTCCTGGAACTCAACGAACTCGCGTCCATGCAGATGGCGCAAAATGCGGCTCATGTGTGCACGCACCGAAAGTTCTTCGCGCGTGACACGGTGGTGGCGATTGGCTTGGGCGCGTGTCACCAGCGTAAGCCAGGCATTACGCAGATCATCCACGCTGACTTCCGGCAGACGCTTTACCGCTGCCTGTTCTATCCATACCTGTACCAGCGCAAAATCCCGCTCGGCCTGGGGCAATTCATGAAGACGCAACCCGGCGAGTTTCATCTGCTCGTACTCCAGCAGGCGGCGTACCAGCTCGGCGCGTGGATCGATATCTTCCTCAGTTCTGCTGACGGGGCGCGGCAGCAGCATGCGCGACTTGATTTCGATCAGGAGCGCAGCCATCAGCAGGTATTCTGCCGCCAGTTCCAGTTGGTTGGCGCGCATCATCTCGACGTAGGCCATGTATTGCCGGGTGAGTTCCGCCATCGGGATATCCAGCACTTCCAGATTGTGTCTGCGGATGAGATAAAGCAGCAAGTCCAGGGGTCCCTGGAAAGTGTCGAGAAACACTTCCAGCGCATCCGGCGGGATGTACAGATCCCGCGGCAGTTCCAGCAGCGGCTCACCGTGGATTGTGGCAATCGGACCAGTGGCGACAGGGTTGAGGAGTGTATTCATTCTGCAGTGGAAACGTCTTATTGCCCGGTTCTAATTATACCGCGCCCAGCCTTAATTTGGCCGTTCCAGAGGGCTAAGAATAGTTTAGTCCCATCGCTTCCCTTACGTCGCGCATGGTTTCCTGCGCCAGTTTGTCGGCTTTCTCGCAGCCGTCAGCGATGATATTGCGCACCAGCGAGGGATCTTCCTCATACATTCGGGCACGCTCATGCATCGGTTCCTGCTCAGCCAATACCGTCTCGATTATCGGCTGCTTGCATTCCAGGCAGCCAATGCCGGCGCTCTTGCAACCCTGTTGTACCCAATCCTGAGTCTTGTCGTTCGAATAGACCAGATGAAACTGCCACACCGGACACTTGGCCGGATCGCCTGGGTCGCCGCGCCGGATGCGTGCCGGGTCGGTCGGCATGGTGCGGATCTTCTTTGTGACGCTGGCCGGATCTTCCCGCAAACCGATGGTGTTATCGTAGGATTTGGACATTTTCTGACCATCCAGCCCCGGCATTTTGGACGCATGGGTGAGCAGCGCCTCCGGTTCGGTCAGGATCATCTTGCCGCCGCCTTCAAGATAGCCGAATAATCGTTCCCGGTCGCCCATGCTCAGGTTCTGCTGTTCATCGAGCAATGATCTTGCCGTCGCCAGCGCTTCGTCGTCGCCCTGCTCCTGATAGCGGTCACGCAGTTCACGATAGACCTTGGATTTCTTCGAGCCGAGTTTCTTGATTGCCGCTTCAGCCTTTTCCTTGAAACCCGCTTCCTTGCCATAGATGTGGTTGAAACGGCGGGTGATTTCGCGGGTGAATTCGATGTGCGGCGCCTGGTCTTCGCCTACCGGCACACGATTGGCGCGATAAATGAGAATATCCGCGCTCTGCAGCAGCGGATAGCCGAGAAAGCCATAAGTGCTTAGGTCCTTCTCGCTCAGTTTTTCCTGCTGATCCTTGTAGGAGGGAACGCGCTCCAGCCAGCCCAGCGGCGTGATCATGGAAAGCAGTACATGCAGTTCGGCATGCGCGGGCACCCGCGACTGGATGAACAGGGTCGCCTGTGCCGGGTCCACCCCGGCGGCCAGCCAGTCGATCACCATGTCCCAGACATTCTGTTCGATGATTTCCGGCGTATCGTAATGCGTGGTGAGCGCGTGCCAGTCGGCAACAAAAAACAGGCATTCAAACTGGTGCTGCAGTTCCACCCAGTTTTTCAGCACACCGTGGTAATGCCCCAAATGCAATCTGCCAGTGGGGCGCATCCCAGATAAAACGCGATCAGTAAACATGTTGCTTGTATCCTTAAGATTAAATATTACTCAAGCTTTCAACCCGGTAAGCATTGCCACCATTTGTACCGTGAACATGATGAGCGGCCCGATGATGGTGCCAAGCATGCCGGTGAACAATAGCAACAGCAGTATCATAAAGCCATAAGGCTCGATCCGTGCAAAATGGTATGCCAGGCGGTGGGGCAGCAGGCTCACTGCCATGCGACCACCGTCCAACGGCGGCAGCGGCAGCAGATTCAGCACCATCAGGATCACGTTGATTTCGATGCCCGCCTCACCCATCAGCAGCATCGGTTTGGACAGCTCGCTGTCCGGCATCGAAAGACCAAGCTTCATCACCAGCGCCCACAGGAACGCCATGAAAAGATTTGCGCCCGGCCCGGCGGCGGCCACCCACAGCATGTCGTACTTGGGGCGGCGCAGGTTGCCGAAGTTTACCGGCACTGGTTTGGCCCAGCCGAACAGAAAGCCGGTGCCGACCGTCAGCTTGCTCAAGGTGAACAGAACCAGCGGGACGAGGATCGTACCCATCGGATCGATATGCCGCATGGGATTCAGGCTGATGCGCCCTTGTGCATGGGCAGTGAGATCACCAAAATATCTGGCCACGTAGCCGTGCGCAGCCTCATGCAGGGTGATGGCAAGAATCACCGGCAGCGCCCAGATGGCGATTCCCTGAATGATGCTATCCATGCGCTATGCCGAAAGGTGCCGCGCTGCCCTTGCCCTGGCGGGTCAGTTCCGGCACCTCGCCAGTCAGGTCTATCACGCTGGTCATTTCCAGACCGCAGGGACCGCCGTCCAGCACCAGTTCCACCTGGTGTTCGAGGCGGTCGCGGATTTCCCCGGCATCGTTGAGCGGGAATTCATCCCCCGGCAGCATCAGGGTGGAACTCAGCAGCGGCTCATTCAATTCCGCCAGCAGCGCCTGCACCACGGGATGATCGGGAATGCGCAGGCCGATGGTGTTGCGTTTGGGATGCTGCAAGCGGCGCGGCACTTCGCGTGTGGCTTCGAGTATGAAAGTATAGCTGCCGGGTGTGCTGGCCTTGAGCAGCCGGTACTGGCGGTTATCGACCTTGGCGTAATGCGAAATCTCAGCCAGATCGCGGCACACCAGCGTGAAGTGATGCCGTTCGTCCACCTGCCGTATGGCGCGAATGCGCGTCATGGCGTCCTTGTCGCCCAGGTGGCAGCCCAGCGCATAGCAGGAATCGGTCGGATAAACGATCACGCCCCCGGCGCGCACGATTTCCGCTGCCTGCCGTATCAGGCGCAACTGCGGGTTGTCCGGGTGGATGGAAAAGAATTGGGCCACGTAAGCGGTTTCTGGTTTTGGTTATCGGGGGTGAATTGCAAGGACGAGGATTGTTTCCATCTGCGCTACATCATTACGTTCCAGTCATGCCACACCGGCGTGCAGCCGGCAGGCAATTCGGGCATCCGGCCCAGGTCAAAATAGCTTTCGCCCGGCCCGTGAAAATCCGAACCACGCGAAGCCAGCAGACCCAGGCGCTGGGCATGGCGCGCAAACAGCAGGGATTGTTCCGGGGTATGGCTGGCGGTGATGACTTCGATGGCGGTGCCGCCCAGATTGCGGAATTCCAGCAGCAACTCGTCCAGTGCGCCCTTGCCCAGCTTGTAGCGCGCCGGATGGGCGATCACTGCTTTGCCGCCGCTGCCGCAGATCCAGCCCACTGCTTCGCTCAACGAAGTCCATTGATGCGGCGCGTAGCCGGGCTTGCCCTTGACCAGATATTTCTTGAACACGGATTTCACATCCTTGGCATGACCCCGCTCGCTCAGAAAGCGCGCGAAGTGAGTGCGGCCTATCAGCTATCAGTCGCCCCGCGCCGGTATAAGCGTAAGCGCCTTCCAGACTGCCGTAGATGCCGGATTTATCGAGTTGCGCGGCGATATTGCGCGCGCGTTCCGTGCGGCCGCTGCGGATGGCCGCCAGACCCTCGACCAGCGGGGCATATGCAGGGTCGATGCCGAGACCGACTATGTGCAGCGTCTGGCTGCGCCAACTGACGGAGATCTCCACCCCGTTGATGAAAGTGATGTTCTTTTCTTCAGCCGCACGGCGCGCTTCCGCCAACCCGCCCACATCGTCGTGGTCGGTCAGCGCCAGCACATCCACCCCGCGCGCAGCGGCGTGCTCCACCAACTGCGTGGGCGTCAGCAAACCGTCGGAAACCGTGGAATGGCAGTGCAGGTCGATATTGGGCATGAAGCGGATGGTTCGCGCGAAGCAAGAGACGCATCATAGCAAATAAGCCGTGCCATGAAAAATGAACCGTATGGGAGGATGGGGCTATTCGGGGTTGGGGGGGTGGATGTAAAACAACCCGGCTGTCTTGCAAAGTGGTTACAATTTGCTTTTGGCGCGATCCCCGATGCTGAATTAGGGAGCAAGACGGCCCCCCTATAAGTAGAGGCATGCCTCATGAAAATCACCCTAGATCATAATTGCATAATTCACTTGGCAAATTTGACGGATGTTGGCAAATCGATTCAGGCGATCGTCTCCGACACGGAGAATATTTGTTTCATAGTGAACATAGGCGCATCGGAAATGCGTGAGAAAGGAGTTTTTCCCGATCGGTACGATAAGTTTGAAGAGTTGCTTGTTATCTCTGGGGTTGATCATCTACCTAGGCTTGACCCAATGGGAATATATGATGTGACATTCTGGGATAGGTGTCTGTGGGCAGATGAGGAAATGTCTAGACTCGCTGATGCGATCGAAGATGCACTCTTTCCGGAGGCCCTGAAGATTGACATTACTACAGCCGGGATCGCCTCGCCTGACGGAAGAAAGTGGCTTAATAGATTGTGCGATGTGCATACCATGTGGTGTCACATACGAAACGCCAACGAGGTTTTTCTAACCAGTGATAGCAATTTTTCAAAGAAGACGAAATTGCCAAAGTTGCTCACCTTGGGTGCTGGACGGATATGCCGTCCCGAAGAGTTATGAGGGATAACCTGCTGCTGTGTATGGAGTGAGCAAAGCGGAGTTCCCCTAACTGTCGAACCGAATGATTTTCAGCTAATCAACCAGCTCGTCAATTCCGCTTTGCGGTCGCCGCGATCCATGCCGATGAACTTCTGCAGCATATCCGTGATCGTATCGGCAGCCAGTCCCTCCACGATGAAAACCAGTTGGGTGCCGGACAGCCCTTGTGGCCAGCGTTGCAGTGTCTCGATCGGAAACAGCATGTGCTGGATGCCGTGAATGACATGCGGCTTGTCGTCATCATCGAAATGGACGATGCCTTTTATCCGCAGGATGTGTTCGCCGTACATGCTGGCGAGCATCTGCAATGCGGTGAGCAGCCCGCGGCGGGGAAGCGGCTGCTCGAATGTCAGGCAGAACGAATGAATGCGATCGTGCTGGTTACTGCTGCTGGCAGTGGGGCGGCGCAGATGCATGTGCAGACCCGGGTCAATTTGGATCGGCCGATACGCATTGGGTTGCTGCCAGCGTGGCGCTTCAGCGCTCCCATCCGGTGAATGATGGGTCGTGACCTCAAGAAAAATCTCCGGATCGACATTGCCATTCGCGACAGGATGGATGGTCGCGACCAAATTGAGCGCCTGCAACTGTTCGGTCAAAGCCGCAATCTGTTCCGCGCTTGCCAGATCAGTCTTGGTGATCAGCAACTGGTCCGCAACCACTGCCTGTTTCAGCGATTCGGGCTGCCGTTGCAATTGTTCCGCACCGAAAGCGGCATCGACGCAGGTAATGACGCCAGCCACACTGTAATGTTGCAGGATGGTCGGGTGATTCAGCAGCTCATGCAGAATGGGCGCAGGATCGGCCAGACCGGTGGTTTCGATGATCACACGTTTGAAGTTCGGTATTTTCTTGTCCTGCCGCTGCCAGAACAGCGTGCGCAGTGCACCGGAAAGTTCGCCACGCATGGCGCAGCAGATGCAGCCGTTGCCAAGCACCACGGTGCTTTCCGGCACTGCTTCGATCAGGTGGTGATCAAGTGCGATCGCGCCGAACTCGTTGACCAGTACAGCGCTGTCGGCAAGTTGCGGCGTCTTCAGCAGGTTGTTGAGCAGTGTGGTCTTGCCACTTCCCAAAAAACCGGTGAGGATGATGAGTGGTATTTTCTGCATTTATTCAGAGTACCCTTGAGTTAATCAGGTGTTGCAGCCGCACGCCGATTGTGGAAAGCAGGGCAGGGCGCCGATGCGCCTCTCATGCAGTATCATTGCGGCCAACGGCATCATACTTTACCATCCCGGCAGGGATCAAATTACGCCCCTCATAACTGCCTGACCAGTTTCTTCCAAGGTATCTCCAGGCAGGAGAGGAGAATGCTTATCCGCCACGACTCAAACGGAACCGATGGATTTTCTGCCAATTTTTATTAATGTAAAAAACCGCGACTGCCTGGTGGTCGGCGGCGGGGAGGTGGCTGCGCGCAAGGTCACTCTGCTGCTGCGGGCAGGTGCGCGCGTCACCGTGATTTCTCCGCAGCTTGGCACGGAGCTTAGTGAGCAACTGCAGCAGGGAAGCATCGTGTATCGCGCCGAAATTTTCCGTCCCGATCATCTTGCCGATGCGGTGCTGGTGATTGCCGCCACCGCTGATCGTGCGGTCAATCAGCAGGTTTCCGAGGCTGCAGGGAAACTGCGCATTCCGGTCAACGTGGTGGACAATCCCGATCTGTGCTCCTTCATCATGCCCTCCATCGTCGACCGTTCTCCCATGCTGATCGCGATTTCAAGCGGCGGCACCTCGCCGGTGCTGGCGAGGTTGCTGCGCGCACGCCTGGAAAGCATGCTTCCGGAAGCATACGGACGCCTGGCGACTTATGCTGGCAATTTGCGTGCGCGGGTGAAGCAGCATTTCTCTCACCCGGAAAAGCGGCGCATGTTCTGGGAAAAGGCATTGCAGGGACCTTTCGCCGAAATGGTGTTTGCCGGCAAGGATCAGGCGGCACAGGATTATCTGGAGCGTTCGCTGCAAAGCGAGGCCGACGATATGCCGCAGGGGGAGGTTTATCTGGTGGGCGCCGGGCCGGGGAATCCCGACCTGCTGACTTTTCGCGCCATGCGCCTGATGCAGCAGGCGGACGTGGTGGTGTATGACCGCCTGGTCTCGCCTGCGATACTCGATATGGTGCGGCGGGATGCGGCGCGCATCTATGCAGGCAAGGAACGCAGCAATCACGCCATGCCGCAGGAATCCATCAACGAGTTGCTGGTGCGGTTGGCGCAGGAAGGCAAACGCGTGCTGCGGCTGAAAGGCGGCGACCCTTTCATCTTCGGCCGCGGGGGCGAAGAAATCGAAACGCTATCCAGCCACGGCATTCCATTCCAGGTGGTTCCCGGCATCACGGCGGCTTCCGGGGTGGCATCCTATGCCGGCATTCCGCTCACCCATCGGGATTATGCGCAATCATGCATTTTCGTCACCGGCCACCTCAAGGACGGCAGCGTGGATCTGGACTGGCAGGCGCTGGCGCGGCCGCACCAGACCATCGTGATTTACATGGGATTGCTGGGATTGCCGGTACTGTGCCAGCAGTTGATCGCACACGGCCTGCCGGCCACGCTGCCGGCTGCCATTGTGCAGCAGGGCACTACCCACCAGCAGCGGGTGCTGGTGGGCTCGCTGGACACGCTGCCCGATCTGACTGCCCATGCCAATCTGACCCCTCCCACGCTCATTATCGTCGGCGAGGTGGTGAAGTTGCATCAGAAACTTGCCTGGTTCGAGCCGGGTAGTGACCTTTGTGCTGACATGCCCGTGGCGGACAAGGAGAACACTACTGCGGGTCGGCTCTAACTACTACTTGAGAAAATGAGAATTCCGAAAGTAAGAATTGGCACGTCAGTTGCATCAAGGTTTCTGCTCGGAGGCGTCCCTGTCTTTCTCGGGAATATGGTGGTCCTGCTTGATGACAGTCCCGTAGGTTGAAGGATCGGGGGAGTCTGGTGTTGTAGGTTTACCGCAGGCGGTCAGGGTCA
>JAPLQS010000067.1 GCA_026399575.1 Nitrosospira sp.
ATCGAGACCGGCCTGCCTGAGCTGCTCGGCCTGCCCCGGTTTCAACATCCCCAATGTGGCGCAGGTTTCCAGCCCCAGCGCTTTTACTGCACTGATCATTTGCGCTACTTTGTCGATATCGCGCTGTTTGGGTCCGCGCCACGCAGCGCCCATGCAGAAGCGTGATGCTCCCTGCGCTTTTGCCGCCTCCGCTGTGGCAATCACTTCCGTGAGCGACAACATGTCCTGGTCTTCAACGCCGGTATGGTAGCGCGCTGCCTGCGGGCAATAACCGCAGTCCTCGGGGCAACCGCCGGTCTTGATCGAGATCAGTGTGGACAACTGTACAGCATTGGCATCGTGGTACTGGCGATGAACCAACTGGGCACGGTGAATCAGGTCACTGAAAGGTAAATCCAGTAATGCTTCGACTTGGAAAACACTCCAACGTGATTGGCTGACGATGGTTGCATCGGGAGCAAGCTGATCCATTCTATATCCTGTATTGACCTGTGGCTGGGGCGATTAATCGATCCGGCTGTACTACCATTAATTTGGAAATATTGATTTACCGGAATGATGTGAATCATCGGGGATACGGTCACCATTGTCAATTTATCACCCAGCATCTTTAAACGACAGATTAAATACAATGCAGATATTTTTCCGCAAGCACTGTCTGTTATGTGGAGCATCCGGTAACGACGATTTGTGTACACCCTGCCGCAACAGCTTGCCTTACCTGCCGTTTGATCGCTGTCCGGTATGCGCCTTGCCGGCTGCAGGAAGACTGGTTTGTGGTGCCTGTCTGGCGTACCCACCCGCGTTTACTCATACCGTGGCAGCGGTAAGCTACGCCTTTCCAATAGATGCAATGATCCATTCACTCAAGTATCGGGCGAATCTTGCGATGGCACCGATACTGGCCGATTTGCTGGCAGCACAAATTGATCAGGTAATATTCCCGGATTTCATCATACCTATGCCGTTGCACCCTGTCAGACTGCGTGAACGGGGTTTCAATCAAGCTCTGGAAATCGCCCGCTGTATCGCGAAAAAAACAGGTATCGCTTTATTGCCGGATGTCTGCAAGCGCATCAAAAATACCGTTTCGCAGACTGGTTTGCCATGGAAGGAACGCGAAAAAAATATTCGCGGCGCATTCGCCTGCGAAATGGACCTGACGGGAAAGCACATAGCTGTGCTGGATGACGTAATGACTACTGGTGCAACCCTGAATGAATTAACGCGGGTGCTGCATGCCTGCAGGGCAGTGAAAGTAAGTGGGTGGGTAGTGGCAAGAACACTATAGAAAACGGCAATCAAGAAGCAGTATCACAAGTTATCGCGGCATATCATGTCGGGGCATGTATGTAGACAATGAGTTGACTGCCTACCTCACTTTCAAATTTCCGGATGCGCATGATCAGACTCTCGCTCAACACACAATCCTTTGCCAGCATAAATGCACCATATGCGGTCAAGATATCCCGCGACAATACCATGCCCTGCTTTAGCTGCCGTGAATTCACTATTAGCTCCGATTCTGTCTGGAATGGCGCTTCCTTCACCATGGTC
Source organism: Nitrosospira sp. (assembly GCA_026399575.1). Lineage (GTDB taxonomy): Bacteria > Pseudomonadota > Gammaproteobacteria > Burkholderiales > Nitrosomonadaceae > VFJL01. The sequence continues at coordinate 1,558 of JAPLQS010000067.1, forward strand.
ACAAGCATAAAGGCATCTACCACTGCCGGGTCGTAACGCTTTCCCCTGCCTTCCTGGATGTAGGCAACCGCTTCGCTTGGGCTGAGGCGTTTGCTCAGCAACTTACCGATCTGCACTGCATCGTAATCATAAACTAGCGCGAGTATGCGTGCGCCCAGTGGGATACCCGCCCCTGCCAACCCGTCCGGATAACCCAGACCATCGAAGCGTTCGCGGTGACTGCGGATAAGTTTTGCCTCGGCATGGAGTTGTTCCAGTGCCATCAATGCAACCTGTCCCTTGACCGGATGCTTGATCACTTCAGCACGCTCTTCTCCAGTCAGATTTACAAAAGATTTTTCAAACAACCGATCCGGTAAGCCGATTTTGCCGATGTCATGCAATAACGCGGCGATAAACACATTCTGTACTTCCGCGTCATCCATATTCATGCGCTGAGCAATCATGCGAGAAAGCGAAGCAACCCGCCGCGAGTGTCCGGCCAAGTCACCTTCACGCAATTCAATCAGATTGGAGAACACCTGGATCGAAGTAACAAAGCTCTTTTTTAGGTTGCTATGAGCAATTTCAAGAAGCTCCATAGTCCGGCGCACTTCTTCAGTGCGCGCTTCGACCTTTTCTTCCAGATTGGCATTAAGGTCCTTCAGTTCTTCGTTCTGCCTGTGCGTCAACTCTTCCAGGCGCTTTTTCTCCCGTTCCAGTATCTGCTGATGCAGCGCATGCTTGATCGTCGGAATAATGTCACTATCCTGCCAGGGCTTGGATATGTAGCGATATATTTGCCCCTTGTTGATGGCATCAATGGTGGCGCCGATTTCGGTATGGCCGGTGATCAGCATACGTATGGTTTCCGGCCATTTCTCCCTGACTTGCTCCAGAAATTGCGCTCCATTCATTTCCGGCATGCGCATATCCGAAACTACCAGATCAACGTGTTCTCTCTCCAGTATTGCCAGCCCCTGGGCGCCACTTTCCGCCGTCAATATCCGGTAGCCAAACGGGTGAAATAACCGCTTCAGCGCTGATAAGATATTGGCCTCGTCATCAACAAACAGCACGGTTGCCTTGATCTCTGGCACGATCTGCAATGTCGACAGGGTCTGCGTTTTGCTCATATTTGTTCCCACTATTAAATACGTTTTATACGGTCAGTCTGCGCTGGCTCAACAGGCTGCCACGCACGAGTAACAACGTGACTTGCCAGGCAACTACCGGTATCGCTGTTGCCATGAAATCTACGAAACGACTTTATCGCCGCCAGAATGCTGACCGGCATCCAACATCCCGGAGTGATGGAGAATTACATTATTACGCCCGTTTTTCTTCGCATGGTACATGGCGATATCGGCATTCTTCATCAAGGTTTTCTCATCTCTGCCATGCTCTGGATAAACAGCAATCCCAATACTTGACGAGATATGCATGCTATGGCCAGCCAACTCGAAGGGCTGACTCAAGACATGGCGAATTTTCTCTGCGACCATCGTGGCGTCCTGTTCCTGTTCAATATTCGGCAGCAGTGCAATGAATTCATCTCCGCCGATTCGTGCAACGATATCGGATTCACGCATACACTCTTGCATGCGTTTAGCCGCCTCCTTCAGTAACAGATCCCCCACGGCATGACCAAATATATCATTGATTGGTTTGAATTTATCCAGATCCAGAAACATCAGCGCCAAATATTTTTTATCCCGTTTGGCGGTGGCGAGAGCCTGTTGCAGACGGCCAGTGAACAGAGCGCGGTTGGGCAAGTCGGTAAGCGCATCAAATTGTGCCATATAAATCATGCGTTCCTCTGCGACCTTGCGCTCGGTGATGTCACGCACCGTTGCCTGCAATACTTTTTTACCGCCATAGTCGAACGTGGACAGCAATACTTCGGCAGCGAAGTCTTCCCCATTTTTTCTGCGATGCACCCATTCGAAATGTTTCTGACCTTGCGCGTATGCGGCCATGATATTTTCATGTGCCGTCAACAGCGAATCCCGTCCATCAGGCTGGAAAGGCGGCGACAATACGGACAGGTGGGATGCGATGAACTCCTGTTTAGTCGCCACCCCGAACATTGCTAGCGCACTATAATTGCAGTCGAGAAAACTTTTATCCGTTAGCAGCATGATGGCATCAGCCGAACTTTCGAAAATGGCGCGGAATTTTTTCTCGCTTGCATGCAGATTGGCATTAAGCTCCTTCAATTCTTCGTTCTGTCTGTGGGTCAACGCTTCCAGACGTTGCTTTTCCCGTTCCAGCATCTTCTGCTGCAAGGCATGCTTAACCGCTAGGGTGATATCATTTTCTTCCCATGGTTTGCATATGTAGCGGTATATCTGCCCTTTGTTAATGGCCTCAATGGTGGCGTTGATCTCAGTGTAGCCACTGAGTAACATGCGCACCGTTTCCGGCCATTTTGCCCTGACTTTTTCCAGAAATTGTGCGCCGTTCATTTCCGGCATGAGCATATTGGAAATCACCAGATCAACGCTTTCGCGATCGAGGATTTTCAGTCCCTGGACACCGCCTTCCGCAGTCAATACACGATAGCCAAACGGGCGGAACAATCGCTTTAGTGACGCCAGAATATTGGGGTCATCGTCAACGAACAGTACAGTTGCGCCGATCACTGAAGCGGTCTGTGATGCCGGTACATCTCTTGTCTTGTCCATTCGCGCATCCATTAATTTCTCATTTTCTGAAAGTTGTATCGCTTCCGCCTTTTGCTTGCTCATACACTTTCCGTTTGCGGCTGTCGCACTGGCAGCCATACTCGGAACACGCTCCCTTTCCCTACTTCGCTTTGCGCTTCCATCCGCCCCTGATGTTTCTGCACAATCCCATACGACAACGATAATCCCAACCCTGTTCCTTGGCCTATCGGTTTGGTTGTGTAGAACGGTTCAAATATTCGCTTCAGATCCGCCGTCGCTATCCCTTTGCCCGTGTCCGCAATCTCCACCCACACTTCGGCATCCTGCCTGCCAGTGCGAACTGTAATAGTGCCGCGCTTCTCGACCGCATGCACCGCGTTCACCAGCAGGTTCATGAATACCTGGTTGATCTGTGAAGGCAGACATTCCACCGCCACAATGTCGCCATATTCCTTTACCACTTCCACCTTGTATTTGATCTCGTTGTGAACAATGTTCAACGTGCTGTCCAGTCCTTTGTGCAGATCGGCCGCATACCATTCGTCGTCCGCATCCACATGTGAAAAATCCTTTAGATCCCGCACAATGTTTTTAACATGGACAATGCCTTCCCTCGATTCAACCATCAGTGCGCGCAAGTCTTCTTTCAGAAAGGTGATATCCAGTTTTTCCCGCGCAGCCTGCAGTCGCGCACGCACTCCCTCATCAGCAATCGCTCCTTCCGCACTCTCATAATCCTCGATCATGCGAAACACATCCTGGACATATTTTTCCAAAGTACCCAGGTTCGAATAAACATAGCCAATCGGATTGTTGATTTCGTGTGCCACGCCTGTCGCCAATTGACCGATGAAGGTCATGCGTTCTGACTGCAGCAGATGGTCGTGCGCTTCCTTTAACTTGGCGTCCAATTCCTGTATTTTTTCGTAATGCTCGGTCAGTTCCCCGTTTACCTGCTCGCGTCCGCTGATGTTGCGAAAAATGCCACGAGTGGCCACGGTTTTGCCATTCTCAAGGCGCGCGCTCACATTGCCCTCCATGGCGATAATTCGCCCATCCTTCGCCCGGAAAGCGGTTTCTATCAACCCTGCCTCCTTTGTCACCATGGCCCGCTGTTCGCGCTCGTTGCGGTGCTTACGATAATCGGTATGAACGATTTCAAAGAGGTTCAGTGCTGCTATTTCTTCTGCGGAATAACCAAGCGTCTCGCGCCAGGCGCGGTTTGCAAAAAGGATGCGTCCATCCGGCGTGAAGCTATGAATCAGATCATTGGTACCATCTAGCAGGTCCTGCAGCTGTGCCGTGCGCTCGTGCAACCCTTGAGTCATGCGCCTCTGCCGCAAGGCAACTTCTACCCGGCAGGGAAGTAACTTCAGGTAGTTATGTTGAGGATCCTTGATCAGGTAATCATGTGCACCAAGATGAAACGCCTGGACAGCGATCTCTTCGTCGCCTGAACTGGTGATGAAAATCACCATCTGACCAGCAAATGCCTCCATCAGGTCAAACGAAGTACCATCAGGAAAGCGATAATTGGTGAGAATGACGTCAAAGCTACGGGTGGCGAGAATCTTGCGGGCTTCGGTCACCGAACGGGCAACCGTCATCTGGTAAGTGAGCGCGTTTTCAGCTACGGCTCTGATCAACATCATTTCATCCACCGGATCACCCTCTATGAGAAGGATGAAGATGGGTGCCGTCAATCCGGCATCGGCATGATCTGCGGGAATTATGGCTCTATCATTCACGATATGCTGGGCTCGCTGGTTATCCAGTAGTTACTAGTGTGATGCGCACGCCGAGCGTAGACTCACCCTAATCCGGAATCGGAACGCTCCATCCAGATAATCTCTGAACAAATCCGGCATTCACGTCAGAATGCATCGTTCAGGTCACATCAGTTCAGTATCCCAGTCAATCGAACTACGTTAATTTCCCGATTCAACTGTTCCACTTTCATCTCCGCTTGTTTGGCCCTGTACTTGGGGCTAGGCAATTTTGCAGGATAAGCCGATGCCTTGATGTAGGAATTCGCTTATTTTTATGTAGGAACATGAGAAAGTGGAAAGGTGTGACAGGAATTCATTTGGCCGAGATCCCCATGAACCCCCTGATTAAACCCATCTGAATTGTGAAGTTGGTGATGCAGCAATGTTCAGGTCTGCATCGAGCATATGCGATCGGTAGCAGTCTGGATTATTCAAGATGAAAGGAGGGCAAGACGAGTATGGCCGAACGCAAAGGGCGGCAGCACCCAGGTGCCTTGCATGATATTGTGAAAATCGAAAGATAAGTCTAGCAACTCGGCATGCCACCAATACCCGATTTGCCGTCTTGCCAGTGAACGTTTAACAGATCAGGTTGAAGATGACCGTGAAATTTGATCGCGAACTCGGATACACAAAGTTTCCGCCCTTACTCGCCACCCTTGGCCGTTTTTGCTCAAGCACTTTCCATCCGTGGCTGCCGTATCGGCAGCCACACTCTGAATGAGGCACCTTTTCCCGCTTCACTTTGCACCTCTATCCGCCCGTGATGCTTCTGGATAATGCTATATGACAGCGATAATCCCAGCCCCGTCCCGTGACCTATCGGTTTGGTCGTGAAAAATGGATCAAATATCCGCTTCAGATCCGCCGGGGCTATCCCGTTGCCCGTGTCCGCAATCTCCACCCACACCTCGGCATCCTGTTTGCCGGTGCGCACGGTGATAGTGCCGCGCTTGTCGATTGCCTGCGCCGCATTCACCAGCAGATTCATGAATACCTGGTTGATTTGCGAGGGCAGACATTCCACCGCTACAATATCGCCGTACTCCTTAACCACTTCCGCCTTGTATTTGATCTCATTGTTGACAATATTCAGCGTACTATCCAGTCCTTTGTGCAGATCGGCCGCATACCATTCGTTGGCCGCATCCACATGCGAGAAATCCTTCAAATCCTGCACGATATCCTTGACTCGGGTGATTCCTTCCCGCGACTCATTCATCAGCGCGCGCAAGTCTCCCTTCAGAAAAGCAATATCCAGCTTCTCCCGCGCCGCCTGTAACTGCGCACGCACTCCCTCATCGACAATCGTCCCTTCCGCACTTTCATAATCCTCAAGCATGCGAAATACATCCTGGACATATCTTTCCAGAGTACCCAGGTTCGAATAGACATAGCCAATTGGATTATTGATTTCGTGCGCCACACCTGCTGCCAATTGACCAATCGATGCCATTCGTTCGGATTGCAGCAATTGATTCTGAGTTTCTTCCAGGCGCTTGTTGATGCCACGAATCTCATCATTCATCTGCGCCGCCATGACGATACGCTGCTGCTGGTCTATGTGCAGACGGGCATTTTCGATCACCAGCGTGATCAGATTCACTATTATCTCGCCATTTTTCAGATCAGCTTCAGTATAGGACTCCCCCGTACTCTGACGATTGATAGTGAGCGTGCCTATGACCCGATGTTCAATCATCAATGGCCAGCACATTGCCGAATGTGGGCGCGACGACCGGTCGCGCTTGATCGCCAACTTGAAGCGTGCATCACTGGCAATATCACCATTCAGCAGCAGCGATCTGCCCGTTTCCGCCACCAGGCCAAGAATACCTTCGCCAAATTCGATCTTGCTGCCGATGACAAATTCCGGGACGCCGATTCCGACGGCAATCATGAGGTTCTGACCATCGGCATCGAGCAAGGCAAAGGTACCGCCACTGGCACCAAAACCATTGACGACGTGCTCCAGAATCGCCTGTTGCACTTCTTGCGGCTTGTTGCGCAATTCGGTGATTTGTCCCAGCTGGTAGAGCTGGTAAACCCAGGAAAGCTTGCTAGTCTCGTCTGCTGACATGGCTTCCTGTTGTGCTACTCCGGCACCAGCAGTTTCATGCTGGCATATTGCCGCTCGATTTCCGCCATCTGCATCGGCAGTATGTCATGATCCATATCCAGACGCGTCCATGCCGCAACGGACAATGCCGGCATCAGATCAGAATTGCGATCATCAAAATCCAGCATATGCGACAGAACGTTGGCGACATGCACCAGATCCGTTAATGCATTTGGCTCATACTCGGGGTTGTGATGGTCGCGAATTGCCTTCTGGATCGGTACCGGAAAGCGCCAGCGCCGGGTCAGCTCATATCCGATCTGTGCATGATCCAATCCGAGTTCGGCACGCTCTGCCATGACCATGGTGACATCATCCGCCGCACAGCGTGCCAGTACCGCCGCAAAATTTTTATTGAAATATGCATCCAGCACCAGCTTGCCGACATCGTGCAGCAATCCCGCAGTGAATGCCAGGCCTTCATCTCTGCCCGACGCCTTTGCCAAGTGGTGGGCGCATACGGCAACACCGATGTTATGGTGCCAGAAAGACATCCGGTCGAAATTGCTGGGCACTTCCGGTACCGGAAATTGATTGATCAATCCGGCCGCCGCCACCAGCGAGCGTACATTATGAAAACCCAACACCACCACCGCACCCTTGATTGAGCCGATCTTGCCGGAATTGCCGTAGAAGGGTGAGTTTGCCACCTGCAGGACGCGCGCCGTCAGCCCCTGATCCCGCCCAATTTTTCGTACCAGGTCGGTGAAATTGACATCTTTTTTGTCGAAACTCGCCAGAATCTCCATCACCAGTACCGAAAGAGAGGGTATCTGGCGAACGGCACTGATCACCTGTTCGATCGTCAATGTATTCGTATTGCTCATGCTTCCGAATTCCTTTATTACACTTTGTTGTATTGACTCAGAAATGACAGGGCAAGCCACTCTTGGCTAAGACTCGTCCTTCCCGGCTACGCATGTAGTCTGTAATACCTAGCCAACTGGAAGGATCGAGCAATAGCGCTTAATCCTCTAGCTCAGGCGATGAATTACTTTTGTGCAATGCGGAAAGCCGGTATTGCAGCAACGTATTATGCAGCTTGAGCATTATCGGGTCAGTACCTGCCACACGAAACAGACGCTCGACCCTTGCCCTGATACCTGCTTCCAGTGCGGCGCTCTCATCCAGGGTAAGCGGCACTTCCTGCGACACCATGACATAATCCACCTCGCGCTGTCTGAGCGAGGCAATCGTGGCAGCAGACAGCACCGTCCCCTCCGACAGCAAACAAGTGCCATTGGGATTACATACATCCTGCACCAGCAGCATCCCTGTTTCAATCTGATCAAGCGCCAAGCGTTCTGTTTTTATCACCCTGTCATCCCCTCAGGGTCTGGCACAATCACCAGCACCCGGCCTTCCGCTACCGAAGCAGCGCCCATCGAATAACCCCAGAATTCTACATTACCTCCGTTCTCAAGCTGACAGGCGTGGCGTTTCGCGCCGCCCCCGAGAGAGTTAATCATGATTTGGGGTAATCGCTCCGAAGCATAGCATCCAACCAGCGCCCCTCTGCTGCCGGCAGAAAATAGCTCATCCGCCATGCGATTGGTAACGGCAATCAGGTCGTCTTCTCCAACACCAATTACCGCTACCGGCAGACCCTCCAGTATTTCTTGTGATACCCGCAACATATCCAGGTTAAATCTGCCTTCAAGGGTTTCTTTCTCCACGCGCTGCTCAAGCATCTGGTTAATATTCAGCAGTTGCCTATTCGCTTCCTGTAGCGCCTGTCCCAGCTGTATATTCTCCATTTTCATTTCGTAACGCTGAAAAGCCTCTTCCACATTGGCCCGCAGCAGATCGTCTTCCCATGGCTTGGTGAGAAATTTGTAGATGGCTCCACGGTTGATGGCATCTGTCACCGCGTTGAGTTCGGTATGTCCGCTCAACACGATCCGTATAGTATCGGGATAGAGGTCCTTCACTTTGTTCAAGAATTCCACACCGGTCATTTCCGGCATGCGTTGATCGGAAATAATCACGCCCACCTCATTCTGTGCCAGCAGTTCCAGCCCTTCCCTGCCGCCAGCCGCTTTCAGAATGTTATAGCCGTCACGCCGCAGCAACCGTGCCAAGGCGGCGACAATATTCTCTTCGTCATCAATCAGCAGAAGTGTACGTTCCATCATGTCCTTAAGCAGCAAATCCTGACTCAATCAGCCTTAGTGTAAGTGCGTCACGCATGCTATCAGTTTTTATCCATTGCGTGCCAACCTGGTTTTGGGGCGATCAGACCGGTTAACTTGTTTTTGCGGCATAATGTGCCATGAACTTTAGCCCTCATTGAAATATTTCCTGGCGGTTATGGCTGAGTGTTACTGCGTGCCACACCCAATCTGCTGCATCAGGCTATGACTTGCCCCACCCGGAATGACGCTTTTAACTTGAGTGGCAAATACGATGTTCGACGTGATCCTGTTCCAACCCGAAATCCCGCCCAATACCGGCAACATCATTCGCCTGTGCGCGAATACGGGAACAAGGCTGCATCTCATCAAACCACTGGGATTCACTCTGGAAGACAAACAACTGCTGCGCGCCGGCCTGGATTATCACGAGTTTGCCAGCATAACGGTGCATGAGACCTGGGCAGATTGCGCCAGAAGTCCGCAAGGCCGACGCATTTTTGCCGTATCCACCAAGGGAACGCAACGCTATAACCTGGCTTCTTATGCTACTGATGATGCTTTTCTTTTCGGCGCGGAAAGCTGCGGATTGCCTGCTGAGTTGCTGGAAAGTTTTCCGGGAGACCGCCGCATCTGCGTACCGATGGTAGCTGGCAGTCGTAGCCTCAACCTATCCAATACGGTCGCGGTAGTGCTCTACGAAGCCTGGCGGCAGGTCGGGTTTAGCGGAGCAAGCTGAGTACGCCTGCTGTCAGCCATAATATTTTTATCGGCACAGGATGCAAAACTGCGCTGCAGTTCTTTCTGTTCAGCCATTCTCTGTCTTCGGCTCCCGATTGAGCAGTGCTTCTACTGCCGCCTTGGGCAGCACACCATCGTACAGTATGCTGCAGACTGCCTGAGTGATCGGCATTTCTACATCCAGTTCCCGGCTCAGCCGCAATACTTCCCGTGCGGTATACACACCTTCTGCAATGTGCCCGAGATCCTGCAGAATATCCGGCAGCGGCCGGCCTGCCGCCAGCATTAGACCGACTCGCCGGTTGCGCGACAGATCGCCAGTAGTGGTGAGTATCAGATCGCCCATCCCCGCCAACCCCAAGAAGGTTTCCATCTGCCCGCCGAGCTTCAGTCCCAACCGGGTAATCTCCGCCAACCCCCGTGTAATCAGTGCGGCACGGGCATTGTGACCGAACCCCATACCATCGGAAATGCCAGCAGCTATCGTAATGACATTCTTGACCGCTCCGCCTGTTTCGACACCAGCGACATCATTGCTTGAATAAACTCGCAGCCGGGGAGTATGCAACTGTGCCGCAATGTTTCTGGAAAACTCTTCATCGTATGACGCCAAAGTCAATGCAGTAGGCAATCCCTGCGCTACTTCCTGGGCAAAACTCGGTCCTGACAGTACCCCACAGGGCGCCACTCCAGCATATTCCTCCTGCGCCACCTGATGCGGCAATTTGGCGGATTGTGCCTCGAATCCCTTGCACCCCCAGATCACCGGGACAGCTCTTCCACAGGCAACAACTCTGCGCAAAGTCTCGCGCAATCCGGCGACGGGAACGACGATCAGCGCAAGATCGGCCGTGTCAATGGCAGCAGCGAGCACGGACGTCAACTGCAGTGAATCAGATAGGGGAAAATCGGGAAGATAACGGCGATTGGTTCGCTGCGAGAGCATCTCGGCGAGATGCTCCGCATCCGGTGTCCATAATGTTACTTGGTGGTGCGTACCGAGGTTAATGGCCAGTGCGGTGCCCCAAGCGCCTGCGCCCAGGATGGCTACTTTCATGAACCCCAGACCTGATGCGTCCTGACGTAACCACTCTGACCATCACGGTGACGCACCTTGATCCAGCCATTTATGGCGGGTTCCAGCCATTCCATCACCACGTTTTGCTGGGCTTCAAATAACAGCGGCGAATTTATATCCGCCGCTTGATATGCCTCAGCTTGTGGTGCAGTGACAATCACGTAGCGCTTGTTGCTTAATACTTTCTCTTCCACCCAGGCAAGACTGCCGCCACTATCACGTACCTTGACCCAACCCTCAACTTTTACTATTGCTTCCACCGGCAGATGGCGACTTGCCACAAATATCTTGCCAGCCTTGAGCGAGGGAGCGTCATACATAATGGCAGCGTTGTCGGCTATGGAAAAAAAATCCAGTGCTGCAATGGCATGCCCCTGAATCAGCAGTAACGATGCCAGCAGCAACGCCTGAGTCTGGCGCCGCCGAGGTAAGCTTCCGAAGAGCGGAGAGTATTTCATTTTCAGTGTGTTTGCTTGGCCTCTTCCGTTGACCCCGCTGCTGCCGCATTCAGGTCAGCCTGCTGTTTGTCCTGCTGGTAAATCACTTCAAAATTTACCGGATTCAGAATTACCGGAGGAAATCCGGCACGCGTGACTATGTCTGATACGGCCTCGCGCAGATAGGGAAATAGAATGTTGGGGCAGGCAATGCCCAATACCGGCTCCATTTCAGTTTCCGCCAGGTTGCGTATCTGAAAGATGCCGGCCTGCCGAACCTCCACCAGAAACATGGTCTTGTCATTGACTTTGGCAGTAATGGTTGCGGTCAACAGTGCCTCATACATGCCTTCATCGATGCGCTCACCTATCGTGTGCAATTGCACATCCACCTGTGGCGCTTCACGTTCAAGAAAAACTCCCGGCGCATTGGGAATCTCCAGAGACAGATCTTTGACGTAGATTTTCTCGATGCGGAAAACCGGTTGCTGCTGTTCGCTCATGTTGAATTCCGTGTTGATTGATTTAAAAAGTAGCGCACTGGCGTAACAATCAGTATCGCAGGGATGCAGCCAGTTCGGAAAACAGTTGAACCACTGCGGGACATATAATCAGTCCGCCAGCAGCTTTACCAGTTCATCGTTGCGATCAAGTTGCACCAGATCATCGTAACCGCCGACATGAATGTCGCCGATATAAATTTGCGGGACGGTACGGCGCGCACTTCTCTGCATCATTTCGGCCCGGCGGGCGGGATCCAGGTCGACGCGAATTTTTTCGATCTCCGTTACCCCTTTGGAGCGCAATAGCCGCTCTGCCATGATGCAATATGGGCAAGTACCAGTGGAGTACATGATTACTCTGGCCACGCAATTGCCCCTACTTCTGCACTATTGGCAAATTCGCCTTTTGCCATGTGTCGATACCCCCTGCAAGGTTATGCACATGGACAAAACCATGTTTGAGCAGAATCGAACCGGCTTTACCGGTGGTGTTCATGCCGCTGCGGTGTATCAGTACGATAGGCTTGCTTTTGAATTTTTCCAGTTCCTGTATCCGATCCTCAAGCTTGTCGGCAGGAATATGCTTTGAATTGACGATGTGCCCCGCATCATATTCACTGCCTTCGCGTACATCCAGCACCAATGCATCCTTGTAGTTGATGAGCTGAACAGCCACCAGCGTATCCACCTCATTACCGGAGCGACGTGCCGATAGCAACGACCACAGCAGCATGCCGCCGCTCACCGCAGCAGCAAGGATCATGGCGAAATTATTCTGTACGAATGCTGATTCCATATCTATCCCTTCATCTCCTCAACCGCAGATTTTATCAGAGACTGGGACATTCCGGGACTCTCTTGTTCCAACCGACTCAAAACAGGCCATGATCGGCAAACTGATTAAAGCGCTGTTGATCAGTTTTCTGTTATTTGCCGGGTTCCGGAAAACTTCCCCGTCGTTCAGACCAATTGCATGCTGCGGTATCTGACAAAATATATTAAAATATCATCGGATTTCAAACTGCTTCATAGAAGATCTCATCCTTTTCATAAAGGCCAACATGAAGAAACTTGTTCTCCTGCGGCATGGAGAAAGTACCTGGAACGAAGAAAATCGCTTTACCGGTTGGACTGATGTGGATTTGTCGCAGAAAGGCTTGGAGGAAGCTAGAAACTCCGGCCGGTTATTGCGGGAAAACGGGTTCGTATTCGATGTTGCCTACACTTCGGTATTGAAACGCGCCATACGTACTTTATGGATCGCGCTGGATGAAATGGATCAGATGTGGGTCCCGGTCAATCTTTCCTGGCGACTGAACGAACGGCATTATGGCGCGCTGCAAGGTCTCAATAAAGCCGAAACAGCGACCATATATGGTGACGAGCAGGTGCTGATCTGGCGCCGCAGCTACGATATCCGTCCACCTGCGCTGACTGCCGAGGATGACCGCTACCCCGGCTTTGATCCCCGCTACCGGAATTTGGCCAAACCAGACATTCCCCTGACCGAGTGTCTCCAGGACACGGTGACAAGATTCCTTCCCTACTGGAACGAAACCATTGCGCCAGTGGTGCGATCCGGGCAGCGAGCCATCATTGCTGCTCATGGCAATTCACTGCGGGCGCTGGTCAAGTATCTCGACAATATTTCCGATCAGGATATCCTGGATCTCAATATTCCTACTGGCATACCGCTGGTATACGAGCTTGACGACGACCTGAAACCCATCCGGAATTACTACCTGGGCGATCAGGCGGAAATTGAAAAAGCCAGGCAAGCCGTGGCAAATCAGGGCAAAGCCAAGGCATAGTTGGGGTCAATCCAGGCTTATGATTTCTTTCCGGCGCAAGCACGCTTGAAAACATCCGCGTATATCCGCAAGGAACCGCTGAAGGTACTTTTAAAACTCATCTTGCTTTGCGTGCTGGTGTTATCGTATCCGCTCCATGCCGCCCCCAAAGCCAATCCGGAAGACCTGAAGCAACTACGCCACCGCATTGAGGCGTTGCAGAAAGAACTGACAAGCAAGGAAGAATCTCGATCGGAAGCAGCAGATGCATTGCGTGAATCGGAACAAGCCATCAGCGGCGCCAGCCGTAAACTAGCCGAACTCACCCAGGAGCAGCACGCGGCCAATGGCACTCTTAACCAATTGCAAACCCGGTCCGGGCAAGTCAGAAGCAATATCGATACGCAACAGTTGCAGTTAAGCAAACTGCTCTACCGGCAGTATGTTGGCGGACAACAGGAATATCTGCGGCTGTTGCTCAATCAGCAGGACCCCAACCAGATTGCACGTGAATTGCATTACTACAGTTATCTCTCGCGTGCGCACGTGGAGAGTATCAATGCGCTGCGCGCCAGCCTTGAGCAACTTGATGCGCTCACCCGCGAGAGCCGCAATAAAAGTCTGGAGATTGCCGCAATTCAGGCGGAGCAGGCCAGGCAGAAGAAACACCTGGAGCAGGAAAAAACCGAGCATAAGAAACTGCTCGCGCGCATTTCGCTGCAGGTTGAGCAGCAACGACGCGAAATCGGCAAACTCAAGCGTGACGAGGAGCGTCTCTCCCGTCTGGTGGAGAGAATCGGCAAACTGCTTGCGCAAAAGAAGCGCTCCACGCCTCTGAGCAATAGCAGCTTGCCCGACGCATCGACGGATGGAGATCCGTTCGCGGCACTCAAAGGCCGCCTGAGTCTGCCGGTACGAGGGGAACTTACCAACCGCTTTGGCAGTCCACGTTCTGATGGCGGTATGACGTGGAAAGGATTGTTCATCCGCTCGCCCAGCGGTGAGGAGGTTAAAGCCATTGCCGGCGGCCGCGTGGTATTTGCCGACTGGCTAAGAGGATTCGGCAATCTCATGATCGTGGATCACGGTGGCAGTTACATGAGCCTCTACGGCAATAACGAGATCATCTACAAACAAGTGGGTGATACCATACGCGGTGGTGACACCATTGCCGCAGTGGGAAACAGCGGCGGCAATGCGGATTCCGGTTTATACTTTGAGCTGCGCCATCAAGGCAAACCGTTTGACCCCTTAAACTGGGTCAGAATAAAATGAATGGCAATAACATAAGTCTGGAGAAAATGTAATGCGCAACAAGATGCAGCAATTCAGCCTGATTCTTTTTGGCGCCGTCGCGGGCGTGATGCTGAGCCTCAATTTCTCTGCGGTGGCCAACAAGGATACCAAGGAAGTCCTGCGTCCGCTCCCGGTCGAAGAGCTGCGCGCGTTTACCGAAGTATTTGGCCGCATCAAAAGCGATTATGTCGAACCGGTAGAAGACAAGAAGCTGATCACTGAAGCCATTAACGGCATGCTGACCGGACTCGATCCACATTCTGCCTACCTGGATATGGATGCCTACAAGGAGCTGCAAATTGGCACTCAGGGCGAATTCGGCGGACTGGGCATTGAAGTCACCATGGAAGACGGCTTTGTTAAAGTAGTTTCGCCTATTGAAGATACGCCTGCATTCCGTGCCGGGATCAAAACTGGCGATCTGATCATCAAACTGGACGATACCGCGGTTAAAGGTCTGTCTCTGAGCGACGCAATCAAACGCATGCGCGGCAAACCCAATACCCCCATCACCATTACCGTATCGCGCAAGGGTGAGACCAAGCCGCTGCTGTTCACCCTGGTACGCGCCATTATCAAGATTCAGAGCGTCAAATCGAAATTGATCGAACCTGGCTATGCGTACATACGCATTACCCAGTTTCAGGAGCAAACCGGCGAGAATCTGGCCAAGGCCATAGACAAGTTGTTTAAAGAAAGCCCGGTGCCGATGAAAGGGCTGATACTGGACCTGCGGAATGATCCGGGCGGATTGCTGAACGGTGCAGTGGCGGTGTCTGCTGCTTTCCTGCCGGCCAACTCACTCGTGGTTTATACCGATGGCCGTACCGATGACGCCAAGATGAAACTCCGGGCCAGCCCCGAATTTTATCTGCGGGACTCCAAAGGCGACTACCTGAAAGGATTGCCGCCAGAAATCAAGACCGTGCCCATGGTCACATTGGTGAATGCCGGCTCGGCCTCCGCCTCGGAAATTGTTGCGGGTGCATTGCAGGACCATAAGCGCTCCGTAGTCATGGGCACCCAGACTTTTGGCAAGGGGTCGGTGCAAACAATACTGCCGCTGGGCAACAATACCGCCATCAAGCTCACCACTGCGCGCTACTACACTCCCAATGGGCAATCCATCCAAGCCAAGGGAATCACGCCGGATATCGCTGATGCGTCAGCAAAAGACGAATCTGCGCGCCTGCGCGAATCCGATCTGGATCGCCATCTGTCCAATGGAAAGACCGACAAGACCAAACCTGTCGATGCGGCAAAAGCCGCACCAAAGCCTGCAATCAAGGCACCCAAGCCGGAGAACGGCGACGACAGCAGCAAAACACCTGAGCCACCCATGGAGTTTGGCTCCAGCAATGACTTGTTGCTGACCCAGGCAATGAATCACCTCAAAGGCATCGTTCCCGAAGCGGAAAAGAAATCGGCAGAACCCAGCAACTGATTCCACCGGGAGTAACTGGATTGATCTCATCACAGTTATGAACGACAACCAGTTGCTGCGCTACAGCCGTCACATCCTGCTGCCTCAAATCGACATTGAGGGGCAGGAAATCCTGGCCCGGTCGCATGCACTCATTATCGGTGCAGGTGGTCTGGGCTCACCTGCTGCGATGTATCTCGCTGCCAGCGGTGTTGGCAAAATCACCCTGTGCGACCATGACGTGGTCGACCTCACCAATCTGCAACGGCAGATCATCCACCATACCGCAGCCATCGGCACTCCAAAAACACACTCTGCAAAGAAAACGCTGGCAGGCATCAATCCGGAAGTAAATGTGGTCGCTCTGCATGAGCGCGTCGACCAGAACAGGCTGCTGCAACTGGTTGCCGAGGCGGATGTGGTACTGGATGCAAGCGATAATTTCAGCACCCGCCACGCGTTGAACCAGGCTTGTATCGCCTGCCGGAAACCGCTGGTGTCCGGCGCGGCCGTGCGTTTTGACGGGCAGGTGACCGTATTCGATTTGCGCCGTGGCGACAGCCCCTGTTATCACTGCCTGTTCCCGGCAGACGGCGAGAATGAAGATATGCAGTGCGCAGTAATGGGAGTGTTCGCACCGCTGACGGGTATCATCGGTTGTGTGCAGGCAGCGGAAGCGCTCAAAATTCTGCTTGGTATCGGGGAAACCCTGAATGGCCGTCTGCTGCTGCTCGATGGCCTGACGATGAACTGGCGTTCGGTTAAACTGAATAAAGATCCGGCATGTGCGGTATGCAGCATTCCGGAACCGGCAACCATAAGCTAGTTGCCGCGGTTATTCCCACCTGACAACAACTCTCTGCGCTGCGCTTCCCAGTATTCCAGCGGATCGCGCTTGAAGCCGCTCTTGGCAAACTGGTGCCAGCGGCCGGTGACATAACACATCAGCAGATTTGCCTGTGCCGCCGCGTCCAGCCCGGAGGTGGTTTCCTGCTCACTGGCAGCGAAACGCAACGCCTGCTTCAGCGTCGCCTCGAGACGGTCATGCAATTGATTGATGCGCACCTGCAGCCTATCATTTTCGTTTACCAGCGCATCACCGATCAACACCCGCGTCATGCCTGGATTTTTCTTGGCAAAGCCCAGCAACAGTGACAGGATACCGTCAATCTGACGAATAGCATCTTTCTCTTCTGCAGTCAGTTTGTTGATAAGACCAAACAGCGTCTGTTCAATGAATTCGATCAATCCCTCGAACATTTGTGCCTTGCTGGCAAAATGCCGGTACAGCGCGGCTTCGGAAACGTCGAGCCTGGCCGCCAGCGCCGCGGTGGTAATTCTCTCTGCACGCGGATTCTCCAGCATTTCCGCCAGGACCTGCAGGATCTGAAGTTTTCTTTCACCGGGTTTGGCTGGCATGAGTCTCTCGATTAAGTAAAAAGCATTTCTGTATCACTCCGCCTTGATCAGCGTTCCCACACCTTCGTCCGTCAGCACTTCCAGCAGCAACGCATGCTCCACTCGCCCATCGATGATGTGGCAGGATTTGACGCCATTTTTTACCGCATCCAGCGCCGAGCTGATTTTTGGCAGCATGCCGCCGGAGATGGTTCCATCGGCGAACAGTTGATCCACGCTCTGCGCCGTCAGTCCGGTCAGCAGATTGCCGCTCTTGTCCAGCACACCAGGAGTATTGGTCAGCAGAATCAGCTTTTCCGCATTCAGGATTTCTGCCAGCTTGCCTGCCACCAGGTCGGCGTTGATATTATAGGATTCGCCATTACTGCCGACACCGATGGGAGCGATCACCGGAATGAAGTCGCGCGTGTCCAGCAGCGCAATCAGCGCCGGGTCGATGCTTTCGATCTCCCCTACCTGGCCGATGTCCAGCCACTCACCCGCTTTTTCCCTGTCCGGCATCAGCATTTTCTTTGCGCGAATGAAAGCGCCATCCTTGCCGGTCAAACCGACCGCCAGACCGCCATGACGGTTGATCAGGTTGACGATGTCCTTGTTGACCAGCCCCCCCAGCACCATTTCCACCACGTCCATGGTCTCGGCATCGGTCACGCGCATGCCCTGGATGAATTCACCTTGCTTGCCGATCCGCTGCAGCATCTCGCTGATCTGTGGCCCGCCGCCATGAACAATGACTGGATTCATTCCCACCAGTTTCAGCAATACCACATCGCGGGCAAAACCCTGCTTGAGGTTTTCCTCGGTCATGGCATTACCGCCATATTTGATCACGATGGTCTTGCCGTGAAAACGCTGGATGTACGGCAGCGCCTCGGCCAGGATCTTGGCTTTATCTTTTGCGGTGGACGGAGACAACGGCATGACTATTCCCAGTAAATTTCAGCTATTTTACACCGGGAATCAGCAATGTTGCAGGTAGACAAGCATTCCGTTGCCGTGCCGGGAAAAGTCAGGAAAGCCCGCGACATTCGAGACTACGCGAGAGCCTCAGCCTTTTCCTTGGGCTGATCGTCGAACCAGCGGTACAACATGGGCATCAGCACCATCGTCATCATGGTCGCGGTGGTCAACCCGCAGATCACCACGATGGCCAACGGCTTCTGCACCTCGGAGCCGAGTCCGCTGGCGGCCAGGAATGGCGCCAGGCCCAATATCGTCGTCGCAGCCGTCATCATCACTGGACGAAAGCGCTGCTCGCAACCTTTTTTCACCGCGTCGGCCACGCTCAAACCCTCATAGCGCAGTTGCCGGATAAATTCGATCAGCACCACCCCGTTTAATATCGATGTGCCCCAGACCGCGATAAAACCTACTGACGCCGGTACCGACAGATACTGGCCGGTGATGAACAGCCCGACGACACCGCCGACAGAAGCAAACGGCAAAGCCAGAAAAATGAGCGTGGCAAGCTTGACCGAATTGAACAGCATGAACAACAGGAAGAAGATCAGAGCCAGGGTAATCGGCACGATCACCGAGAGTGTCGCCATGGCGCGCTCCATATTCTGGAACTGCCCGCCCCACTCGAAATAATAACCCGGGGGTAATTTGATTTCCTTTGCGGTGCGCTCCTGCAGCTCAGCGACGAAACCGCCCAGGTCACGTTCATGTACATTGGCGCCGACCACCACGCGGCGTCTGGCGAATTCGCGCGCAACCACCGCCGGACCATCAAGCACCCTGATATCTGCCACTGCGCTCAACGGCACCAGTATGCCGCCACGTGCGATCAAGCCACCAGGCCCGGCGTTGCCAGCGGGACGCAACAACAGATCACGTATGGCTTCGACATCGTCACGGAATTCCACGGGATAGCGTAAGAGCAGCGTAAAGCGCCGCTCGCCCTCGAATACCTGAGTGACCACCTTGCCGCCGATTGCGGTAGCAATCAACTCATTCACTTCGGCAACGTTAAGGCCGTGACGAGCGATGGCGCGGCGGTCGATATCGATGGTCAATTCCTGCTGGCCTGACAAGCGTTCGAGGCGCAGATCCCGTGCCCCGCGCGTTGACTTGACGATGCGCGCCACCTGCTCGGATAGTTTGCGCAGCTCTTCCAAGTCGTCGCCAAAGATTTTGACCGCAACCTGTGAGCGCACTCCGGTCACCATCTCGTCCACCCGTTGCGCGATCGGCTGCGACAGCACGATATTGACACCGGGCAGCGCCGTCAGCGCCTTGCGGATATCCTCCTCGATCTCCGTCTGGGTGCGGCCAGACCCCTCCAGGTCCAGCGCCGCAATCGGGTCAGACTCGTTCTGTGACGCCGGGTCGGCGGGCGATTCGCCGCGGCCTAGCTTGGATACCACGACCTTCACTCCTGGTACCGCGGCGATCAGCTTCATTGCCTCTGTTTCCAGCTTGATTGCCTCTTCCAGCGAAATCGACGGCACCCGGATGATCACCGGCGTGATCGAGCCTTCCTGCATGATTGGAATGAATGATTTACCGAGCAGCGGGTACAAGACGAATGCCAGCGACAGCAAGCCCAGCGCGATCATCATGGTAACTTTCTGATTCCCCAGCGCTGCATTGAGTATGCGCAGATATCTGGACTTGAGGACGGCGATGATTTTGGTGTCCTCCTCCGAGCCGCCTTTCAGGATATAAGCGCTTAACACCGGCGACAGCAGCACCGAAACAAACAGCGCCACCATCAACGCAATGGCGATGGTGACGGCAAGCGGGCTGAACATCTTGCCTTCCATGCCCTCCAGCGTCATCAGCGGCAGGAATACCAGCACGGTAACAATGATGCCGAAGATCACTGGTGTCGCTACCTCGCTGGTTGCCTTGACAATGATATCGAATTTTGATGCGCCCGTGCCGCGCGCCTGGTTCAGCTTCTGATAAATGTTTTCCACCACCACCACGGTCGGGTCCACCATCATGCCGAGGGCTATCGTCAGCCCCCCCAAAGACATCAGGTTGGCCGGCATGCCTTGCTGGTCCATCACCAGAAATGTCACCAGTGGCGTAATGACGAGCGTCGAACACACTACCAGGCTGGTGCGCAGGTTGCCCAGAAAAACGAACAGGACCACGACGACCAGGATCAGGGATTCGACCAACGTGCTATAAACTGTTCCCAGTGCGGCATCCACCAAATCGGTCCGGTCGTAAAAAGGCACAATCTGGAGTCCGTCCGGCAATATGCCACGCTCGTTGATCTCAGCAACTTTTTGCTTGACCCGTACGACTATTTCCTTGGCATTGCCACCGCGCAGCATCATCACGATGCCAGTTACAGATTCGGTGTCACCGTTCTTGATGCTGGCTCCCAGGCGCACCTCGCCGCCGAACTGCACCTGGGCCACGTCGCGTACATACACGGGCACGCCTTCCAGCTCTTTGAGCACGATATTGCGGATGTCGTCCAGCGAGCGGATCAGACCCACGCCCCGAATCAGGTATTGCTCGGAGTGCAGCGGCAGTATGTTGCCGCTGGAATTCGCGTTATTGTTCGCAAGCGCCAGGTCTACCGCCGCCAATGTCAGGTCATAGTGACGCAACCGGTTCGGATCGACCAGCACCTGGTATTCCTTGACATGGCCGCCGATGGAATTGACTTCCGCCACGCCCCGGATCGAGCGCAGCATCGGTCGCACCACCCAGTCCTGAATCGTGCGTCGCTCCATTAACTCCTCGACCGTGAGCGCGCGCTTGCCGTCGTCGGGATGCTCAATGGTGTATTGGTATACCTCACCTAGACCGGTGGATACCGGCCCGAGTACTGGTGTGATGCCCGGTAGCATCCTTGGGGATACCTCGATCAGCCGCTCCATCACCAGCGCGCGCGCAAAGAAAACATCGGTTTTGTCGGTAAACACCAGCGTGATCAGCGATAACCCGCTCTTGTTCAGGGAGCGCATCTCCACCAGCCCCGGCAGGCCAGTCATCGCGATTTCCACCGGCACCGTGATCAGCCGCTCGACCTCTTCCGGACTGCGGCCAACTGCCACCGTGGCGACCTGCACCTGGATGTTGGTTACATCGGGGAAAGCATCGACCGAGACGGTCTTCGTGGCAATCACGCCTGCAGCGCACAGGCCCAGCGCGACCACAACCACCAGCAGGCGCTGATTGAGCATGGCGCGCACGATTGCGGCAAGCATGGCTTACTCCAACTCGGCGAGCTTGCGCTCGTTATCTAAATGGAAAGCGCCGTCCACCACAATCTTCTGCTCGATGGTGACTCCTTTCAGCACTGGATACATGTCGGCTACTTCGGGACCCAATTCGACCGGAACACGCAGGAACTTATTATTGCCTTGTGCCAGGAAGACGTAGTCGCGGTTGCTTTCGCGCACCACTGCTGTTTTTGGCACCACCAAGCTCTTGGTCGGGTTATCCAAAATGTGCATGTTGGCCAGCATATCGGGCTTAAGGTTGCGCGTTGGGTTTTCTACCAGCGTGCGCACCATCACTGTGCGGGTTAATGGATTTAGTGTATCTGCAACGAAAATGATGCGGCCGTCGAAGCTTATTTCATCGCCTAGCGCCGGCACGTGGATCTCCGCATGTTGATTGATTTTCACATCACGCGCGATCTGCTCCGGCACATCGCCCACCACCCAGACAGAGGATAGATCGGCTACCCGGAATAACTGATCGGCCGGTTGCACTACCTGGCCGACGATGACATTCCGGCCGATCACAATGCCGTTCTTGGTCGATCTGATAGCAATGGAAGGCAGAATGTGCCCGTGCTTTGCCAGTTCTTTCAGCGTATTGCTGTCCACACCCAGCAAGCGCAACTGATCCTTCGCCGATTCAAACTCGGCACGGGCAATTTCCAGCTCCGATACGCGCCGCTCCACCTCGGCGAGAGGCAGTACGTCAGCAGCACGCAAATGATGTGCGCGCTCGGCCGCTTTTTCGGTCACGATAGTGCGCGAATAAGCCCGCAAATAGACCAGTTGCGCCTGAGTCAATTCGGGACTGGTAATACGCGCGAGCGGATCACCAACTTTAACGATGTCCCCCAGCATGACGTATAAATCGGTAACGCGCCCCGTCACGAAGGAGCCGATATGAACCAGCCTTTCTTCGTCCACCTCGACTCGGCTCGGCGCCTGCAACTTGTCGGCGAGACTGACCATCGTGGGCTGGCCAATTATGATGCGTTCCGTCAATTCCGGCCTGAGTGTGATGCTGTTTATATCCTGGACTTCTTTTTTCGGGGGAGCAGGCGGCTCACTGCATCCTGCTGCAAACAACGTAGCCAGCACGACTGCGCCAGCGGCCAGGATGGTGGTTTTCATTCGAGGGCTTGCTCCTTGGGATAATGCGCGCGTAGCCGGTCAATTTCGGCAGCAGCGGCCTGCAACTCAAAACGCGCCAGCAACGAGTCCACGAGGATGCCACGCAAGATCCGCTGGGAATCAAGCACCTCGATCAGGCCGCGCTCACCGAAGCGGTGAGCAGTTCGGGCAACCTGGAACGCCAGCTCGGCTTCCCGGATGATACCGCCTTCGAACATTTCCACCCTGCGCTGCGCAATCTGGTAGCCCTGCCAAGCGGATTCGAGCAATTGACCCACCTCGAACACGCGATATTCCAGCGTTTCGCGCACTCGCGCGGAATCGAATATGGCTGCGTTGATCTCGCCGCGGCGCTGGTACAGCAGCGGAACAGTCACTCGCATGCCCGCTCTATTTTCGGTGTATTGAGCATCCTGATAATTCAGGAGTAAGACGTCCACTGAGGGAATAATCGCGGCGCGTTCCTGGCTGATGCGCCGCCGAGCGCGCTCCTGTTCGGCTTGCAGCCGCAATATTTCCGGGTTGGCGGCCGGCACTTCCTCGCGTAATACCTCCAGCGCCGGCAATTGCACCGGATCACGCAATGTGGCGCTCAGCTCGAAATCGGGCTTCAATGCACCCGCAGTAAGCTGTCTCAACATAACACGCGCTCGCTGCGCATTTAACTGCGCCGCTTCTTTACGGCCAGCCGCATTCAACACTTCGGCATCAGCCCGGATCAATTCGAAACGCGCTGTTTCACCCACTTCCACGGCCAACTTGATGCGTCGGCGTACATCATCCATCAAGTCGAAAACTTCGGTCTCTATACGTGCGATTTCCTGGCGTTGCAACAGTTCAAATGCACGCACTCGTAGCTGTGCCGCCAGATCAGCGCGTACTTGGTTGAGACTGGCACGGCTGGCCTCTACCCCGGCTGAGGCGGCATCGATGCGTGCACTGCGCATGAACGGATTTTCGATAGGCTGGACAATGCCAACCTCGCGGGTGCTATTCGCGGGATTGGCCGCCAGGATACGCGGATGTTGAGGCCCTCCCATCGCGCTTACTTGCGGATTGGGATAAGCCGAGGCGGAGATCACGCCTGATTCGGCAATGCCCACCTGGGAGCGTGCGGCATGCACCAGACCATTGGCTTCCAGCCCCAGACGTTGCAATGCTTCGATGGAAATCGCCGTAGTAGCCACGATAGCAGGTACTGCGGCGGGTTCCTCGGCTGACACACATGTAAACTGCAAGACAAGAATCAGTCCCAACAAGCTACGGCATCGTGAATTGACTTGAATGATTGCGTCTCCTTAACGGCGGAATACGGCTAATACCTGCTTATACTAAGGTTTAATTTGCATCAATAAAAGCAGTATCTTTCTGATAATATGATCGGCATTTACGAACTATTGTACTTTGAACCGCCACCATGCTCAACTACCGGCAATTACATTATTTCTGGGCCGTCGCCAAGGCAGGCAGCATCATCCGTGCGAGCGAACGGCTGCATCTCACACCCCAAACTCTAAGTGGCCAGATCAGTTTGCTGGAGGAAACGCTGGGTGTGGCTCTGTTCTTGCGGGTGGGTCGACGTCTGCAACTGACGGAAACTGGCCGGCTCACACTCTCTTACGCCGATGAACTGTTCCAGATCGGCAACGATCTGGAGGAGGCTCTGCGCAGCCGTCCTGAAGACCGCTCCATCCAGTTTCGCGTGGGAGTTGACGATGTTGTGCCGAAATCGATTGCCTATCGACTGCTGACACCGGCAATGTCAATGACCGAACCGGTGCGCATTGTTTGCCGGGAGAACAAGCTGGTGCGATTGCTGGTGGAACTGGCAATCCACCAGCTTGATCTGGTGCTTGCCGACCGGCCCATGCCGCCCGAGACGAATGTGAAAGGCTACAGCCACAAACTTGGAGATTGCGGCATCACGTTTTTTGCCGCACCACAGCTTGCAGCGCAGCTTAAAGGCAAATGGCCACGCATACTGCATGCTGCTCCCCTGCTGATACCCGGCGAGAATGCCGCCGTGCGGGTGACACTGATGCGCTGGTTCGATACCCATCAGATCCGCCCACGTATCGTGGGGGAGTTCGATGACAGTGCGCTGATGCATGCTTTCGGGCAAGCCGGTATCGGTATTTTCATCGCCCCATCGGTGATCGCCGACGAAGTGCAACGCGAGCATGGCGTCACAGTCATCGGTCGAACCGATGAAGTCACCGAACAGTTCTATGCCATCTCAATGGAACGCCGACTCACCCACCCCGCAGTGGTCGCAATCAACGACACTGCGCAGCGCAAGTTGTTCGCCAGTCTTAAGAAAACTCGTTGACAGGAATCCGATCGGCCGCAAGTCAGCAGCATCAGAAAAGAAAGGCCCCAGACGAGCATAGCGGAATCATCTTGCCTGTCGCGCAGGTCAGAACGGATAGTGGAATTGATAGGGGTTGGTGCGGGGGAATAACAGCGCGGGACTCTAAACTAAGCTATTACCGAGTCCAGAATCAGAATTGATCAGGTGCTTTATCCAGGCTGCTGGCAGCCTTCTTCTGCTCTTCTCGCAACTGCTCATATTCACGCCATTTATGCTTGATCTCATAGTGCTTCTCAGGCGGAAGCTGCTTGATATTCTTGTACTTCTCGCGCACCTTATTGCGCTGATCGGAAGTCAGTGCAGCCCAGTCACGCATCTGCGACTGTATGCGCCGCTGTTCAAGGGAAGACATATTCGGGTAGCGTTTGGCGATACTCAACCATTTCTTCTTTCGGACAGCATCCATCCCGTCCCAATTCTGCGCGAGGGGTGCCAGGACTTGCTTTTGCTGAGAATTCAGCCGCCCCCAAGCAGGCTGCCCGGATTCAGCCAAGACATGGGCAGGGGCCAACAAGCAGAGCCAGAGGACTACTGCCAGGAGTGGTCTAGCCATTCACCGAACTCATCGTCAAGATACGCGTCAACTGGCAACTCATCGGTGAGCAGCATTATATCCAGATCCGCGATATCGTCTCCCTGCTGCAAAGGAGTTTGCCAGTAAGCAATGCCTGCCAGAGCGAGCAATAGAGCAAACAGCGATAATATCCTGCCAGCGTTGAAATGATGCCGGTCATGCCCGCTGTGCGCAGATGTACCGCCGCCCGTGGCGACCCGTGTCTCGCTCATCTGGTAATTCTCCAGAGAAGCTCTGCGCGCCGCCTGCAGGCGTTGCAGGGTGTCCTGCCCGATATCATCCAATCCTCGATTTAGCAGCCGGGTAATTTCTTTTCCCAATTCCGGTTCATTCATGGCTCGATTCCTTTCTTCCTCAAAATAGTGGCAAGAGCGTGGGTTGCACGGGAGCAATGAGTCTTCACGCTTCCTTCCGAACATTCCATGATCGACGCAGTCTCTTCAACATTCATTTCTTCCCAATAACGCAGCAGGAAGGCTTCGCGTTGACGTGCCGGCAGAGTTTTTATAGCTTCTTCAATAGAACTAACAAGTTGTGACCGTTCCAACTGCTCATGCGGATCATTGCCGAAATCGGAGTCTGTCTTTACCTGCAAAGTTTCCAGCAGATCGTAGTCTTCGCCCCCTTTTTCCTGATTGCTAGGCGTGAATGACGAGAACAATGTAGTCCATAGTGAGCGGGTTTTCTGCCGCCGATAGTAATCACGTATGGTGTTCTGCAGAATGCGCTGGAACAGGAGCGGCAACTCCTCCGGCAGATTGGCCGCATATTTTTCAGTGAGCTTCATCATGGAGTCCTGGACAATATCCAGCGCCACATGCTCGTCCCGTACTGCAAACAGCGCCTGCTTGTAAGCACGCCGCTCGGTTTCAGCCAGAAAATCGGAAAGTTCCTGCCGGGTAGCCAGAACAATTTACCTGTAGTTAAAAAAGATTGGGCATTACCGGCGGCAATGGTAGCAAACTTTTTCGTCATGCTGGATTAGTTTTATGCGTAGCAGAGGCGATGGATCAGCGCTTGATTGATCCATGGCAGTGGTTTCTGGAGTACCATTGTGCCGCATATCGGAATGACATCTATTTGAAACCGCATCCTTCCGGAACCGGGTATCCAGTTTTTCCCCTGCATTTGAAACGTACCCACATATTCGATCCTTTGCGCTCCCGCTAATGCAACCGACCCCCTCCACATCCGCTCTGCCCTCCGCCTGGTCTGCCCAAGTCGAATCGTATCTGGCCGATGGAGAAAATGTGTTGGCCTGGCTGGAAACTGACCTCGATGTCCAACTGCATTTTGCCTCCGGCCTTTTGGTTGTCACCAACCTGCGTTTGCTGTCCAGATCATCGACAGATGCCCCCTGGCAGGATTGGATTTACCGCCAGGGAATGATGTTGACGCGCCGCGATCATTCCGGCATTGGCAACCTTGAGCTGACTGACACAGATTCACTGCTTGCCTGTTGGCGCTATACGCTCAGTAACAATCTTGCCGCTGGTCGCCTGCTCGAACATTTCCTGCAGCAACTCGGTCACCACCTCACCGGGGAACTCCCTCTATCGCCGGAGCATATCCTGTGCCCGAAATGCCAGAGTGTGCTCGATGCTCCGCTCCCGCCCGGGCAGGAAGAATGTGCATTGTGCAGCAAGGAAATGTATACGCCCCCTTCCACTTGGACATTATTCCGCCTGTGGCGCTTCGCCAGACCCTACAAATGGCGACTGCTCGCCGGCTTTCTGCTGACCTTGGGCAGCACGGCGGCAACACTGGTGCCGCCTTACATGACCATGCCGCTGATGGATAACGTGCTGATCCCCTATCAGAACGGCAAACCGATCGACACCGACCTGGTGACGCTCTACCTTTCCGGTTTGTTCGGCGCAGCATTACTGGCCTGGATGCTGGGTTGGGCGCGCACTTATGTTCTCGCACTGGTTTCAGAACGCATCGGCGCCGATCTGCGCACCGCCACTTACGAACATCTGCTGAAGCTCTCGCAGGAGTACTTCGGCGGCAAACGCACCGGCGATCTGATGGCGCGCATCGGCTCGGAAACCGACCGCATCAATATTTTCATTTCGCTGCACCTGCTCGATTTTGCCACCGACGTGCTGATGATCGCCATGACCGCGGCCATTCTGGTTTCGATCAATCCCTGGCTGGCGCTGGTGACCCTGCTGCCGCTGCCCATCATCGCCTGGCTGATTCACGTGGTGCGCGACAAGCTGCGTACCGGCTTTGAAAAGGTCGATCGCATCTGGGCCGAAGTGACCAATGTGCTTGCCGACACCATCCCCGGGATGCGAGTAGTCAAGGCGTTTGCGCAGGAAAAACGCGAAGCGGCGCGCTTTCGCGCAACGAACCAGCACAACCTGGAAGTCAATGACCGGGTGAACAAAATCTGGTCATTGTTCACCCCGACCGTGACGCTGCTCACCGAAATCGGGCTGCTCGTGGTATGGATTTTCGGCATCTGGCAAGTTTCGGAGAATGCGATCACTGTCGGCGTACTCACCGCTTTCCTGGCTTACATCAGCCGCTTCTACCTGAGGCTCGACTCGATGAGCCGCATTGTTTCATTTACCCAGAAGGCGGCGGCAGGCACCAAACGTATTTTCGAAATTCTTGATCAGACTTCCAGTGTCCCTGAACCTGCCAATCCGGCGCACCTGCCGAGCGTCACCGGCCGCATCGAATTGCGCGGTGTCGGTTTCCGTTATGGCACGCGCAGCGTGACGCGCGATATCAGCATCGTTATTGAACCGGGTGAAATGGTCGGCCTGGTCGGCCATAGCGGCTCGGGCAAAAGCACGCTGGTCAATCTGATCTGCCGCTTCTACGACGTGACCGAAGGCGCGATCCTGATCGATGGGGTGGATATTCGCTCGCTGCCGGTGGCCGAGTACCGCAAACACGTGGGCTTGGTGCTGCAGGAACCGTTCCTTTTTTTCGGCACCATCGCCGAAAACATTGCCTACGGCAAACCCGAAGCGACGCGCGCGGAAATTGTCGCTGCCGCCCGTGCCGCCCATGCGCACGAATTCATCCTGCGCCTGCCACATGGCTATGACTCACTTGCCGGGGAACGCGGACAAGCGCTCTCGGGTGGCGAGCGGCAGCGCATTTCAATTGCCCGCGCACTGCTCATCGATCCGCGCATCCTGATACTCGACGAAGCTACCTCTTCGGTTGATACCGCCACCGAGAAGGAAATCCAGAAAGCGCTCGACAATCTGGTGCGCGGCCGCACCACTATCGCCATTGCGCATCGCCTGTCCACCCTGCGCGGCGCTGACCGGCTGATCGTGCTCGACCGTGGCAGTATTGTTGAAGTTGGCAACCACGCCGAACTGATGGCCCGTGCAGGCCATTACTACAACCTGTATCAGGCCCAGGCACGCAATGTCGACACCGAGGACGACCTGCACCGACAGGATATTGCTCTCAAGACAGAGGAAGCGCGCATATGATCAACCAACCTGATTTTCAACTGAGTCGGAACGCCTTCGGTCGGTTGGTATTCATCAGCCCGGATGGGCAGACACAGGAAGGGGTGGTGGCCGTGCGCGCCTTTCCAATCGCCGCGCCCGACCAGGGCATTGCGCTGCTTGATACGCAAGGCCACGAACTGGTTTGGATTGAGTGCCTGGGCGATCTGCCGGACGAATTGCGCACTCTGATCGAGGCGGAACTCGGCAGCCGCGAATTCATGCCGGAAATCAAACGCATCCTTGGAGTTTCAAGTTTTGCCACACCGTGTACCTGGCAGGTGGAGACAGATCGCGGCGTGACCGCCTTCATCCTCAAGGGGGAAGAAAATATCCGCCGCCTGACCCCGCCAGCCCTGCTGATTACGGAAAGCCACGGCATTCACTTCCTGATCCGTGATCGCTTTGCGCTCGATCATCACAGCCGCAAGATTCTGGATCGTTTCCTCTAGCCTCCCGCTCTCCTGTCTCGCCGCATGGCAGCCAGAAACCAGGCAAAAAGTCCTGCAAAAAATTAAACAACCATTTGATATAAATCAATAAACCTCCAAGAAGCAGGTATTCATGAGGCTTTGGGGCCCGATTCTGCTGCCCGAATTATTTAATGTGGCTGTAAACCGATCCATGCCAACCGCGTTAGTTCGGCTTCGTCCACTCAGTACGGCGCCATTTCATGCCAGATTGCATCACTAACGACCACATTGACAAGAAAGACATCAAGTTTCTCGAGATCCGCCATCTGAATGGTCCCAATATCTGGACCTACTACCCGGTTCTTGAAGCACTTGTCGACATCGGCGAACTCGAAGACTTTCCATCCAACACCATCCCCGGCTTTTATGAACGTCTGTCTTCCTCGCTGCCTTCGCTGATCGAGCACCGCTGCAGCTACGAAGAACGTGGCGGTTTTCTGCGCCGGGTTGAGGAAGGCACCTGGCCATGCCATATCCTCGAACACGTTACGCTTGAATTGCAGAATCTGGCTGGCATGCGCGGCGGCTTTGGCAGGGCCCGTGAAACTTCGGTGCGCGGCGTCTACAAGGTGATCGTCAGCGCCTGGCATGCGGAAATTACGCGCAGCGCCCTGTTTGCAGCGCGCGAACTGGTGCTGTCAGCAATGCGGGGCCACCAACCCTATGACGTAGAGGCCACGCTCGAACGTCTGCGCGGCATGGTCGATTCGCTCTGGTTAGGCCCATCGACTGCATGCATCGTTGATGCCGCCGCCACTCGCAATATTCCCGCCATTCGACTGCTTGCCAGGGGAAATCTGGTGCAGCTCGGCCATGGCGCCCGCAGCCGACACATCTGGACCGCCGAAACCGACCGTACTCCGGCAATTGCTGAAAGCATCTCACGCGACAAGGATCTGACCAAGTCGCTGCTGCGCTCCTGCGGCGTTCCTGTTCCCGAGGGACGTATCGTCACCAGCGCTGAAGATGCCTGGGAAGCCGCTGAAGACATCGGCTTGCCTGTCGTGATCAAACCCTGTGACGGCAATCATGGCCGTGGGGTCTTCATTGAATTGACCCGACGTGAAGAGGTCGAATCAGCCTATCACGCGGCACTGAAAGAAGGCAGTGGCGTACTGGTCGAACGTTATATCCCTGGTACCGAACACCGCTTGTTGATCGTGGGTGGACAACTCGTTGCCGCCAATCGGGGCGACTCGGTATCGGTTACCGGTGACGGGACTTCAACCATCACCGAGTTGATCGAGCAGCAGATCAATTCCGATCCGCGCCGCGGGACGACCGAAGACTTCCCGCTCAACATGATTCGCCTGGATAAAGCAGCACGCATGGAAATTGCCCATCAAGGTTTCAGCGGCGACTCAGTGCCGGCAGCCGACCTTGAAGTTCTGATCCAGCGTAACGGCAACCACGCTTTCGACGTTACCGATGAAGTGCACCCCAGCATTGCCGCAGCGGCCTCACTCGCTGCCCGCATTGTCGGTCTGGATATCGCCGGCATCGATCTTGTCACCGCTGATATTTCGCGCCCGCTCAGCGAGCAAGGCGGCGCCATCGTCGAGGTCAACGCCGGCCCCAGCCTGCTGATGCATATCAAACCCGCTGTGGGCACACCCCGTCCGGTTGGCAAAGCCATCGTCGACCACCTGTTCCCGGACGGCGATGACGGTCGCATTCCGATTGTAGGCATCAGCGGCAGCTACGGCAAAACTACCGTGGCACACCTCGTCGCACGGCTGCTCACCCTCTCCGGCAAACATACCGGGCTGGCATGCAGCGATGGGTTGTACCTGGATTCCAGGCAAATTGACAAAGGCGATTGCGCCAAATGGGATGCAGCCAACCGTATCCTGATAAACCGCTCGGTCGAGGCCGCCGTGTTTGAGAACGGCAGTGATGCCATCCTCGGCGAGGGACTGGTCTACGATTGCTGCCAGGTCGGCATCATCACCAACGTCGAGCCAACCCGGCACTACGGCCGCTACGATATTGCAACCCCCGAGCAGGTTTACACTATCCTGCGCACCCAGATAGACGTGGTAACACCGACCGCGGCGGCAGTGGATGATGTGATCGACATGGTATTGCCAACGGGTGCTGCGGTGCTTAACGCCAGGGTAGAGATGCTGGTCGAGATGTCCAAACTGTGCAACGGTGAAGTCATTTACTTCAGCCTTGATCCCGAACTGCCGGCTGTCACCGCGCATCGCGCACAAGAAGCGCAAGGCAGGCGTGCGGTCATCGTTCGTGCTGGGGAAATCATGCTTGCCACCGGCGCCGATGAAGTGCTCTTGATCAAACTGGCCGATGTCCCTCTGACTGATGGCGGACGTGCAATTGCACAGATCGAGAACGTTCTGGCCGCAGTGGCTGCCGCATGGGCGCTCGGCATCGAACCCGATCTCATTCGCAGCGGAATCGCAATAACCGAATTAAGCCAGGAAAAATGTAGCTCTCCCCGGATCGAACCGGAAACTCAAGGAAACTATTCATGAACGTATCGCGTATCCGCGCACTGCGCGGCCCCAATTTATGGAGCCAACGCACCGCCATAGAGGCTGTTGTCTCCTGCAACAGCGCCGAGTGTTCCCTGGACAAAATACCGGGACTTGTAGCCCAACTGAATAAACACTTCCCGGAAACCACCCTGCCCCAGCCAGTAGAACGCCACGAAGCCATAACCATGGCGCAGGTGCTGGAATTCGTCGCGCTCAACCTGCAAACACGAGCCGGTTGCCCGGTCAGCTTCAGCCACACCGCACAAACAGCGGAAACCGGCACCTACCGGGTTATTGTTGAATACAGTGAAGAGGCAGTTGGTCGTCTTGCTTTTGAACTCGCACAAACTTTATGCCTTGCTGCAATTGATGCCACTCCCTTTGACCTGGCCGCAGCATTGCAGCGTCTGCGCGAACTGGATGAAGACATGCGCCTCGGACCCAGCACCGGCGCCATCGTCCATGCCGCTGTAGCGCGCGGCATTCCTTATCGCCGCCTGACTGAAGGCAGCATGGTACAGTTTGGCTGGGGCAGCCGGCAGCGCCGTATCCAGGCCAGCGAAACCGATCGGACCAGTGCCGTCGCCGAATCCATCGCACAGGACAAGGAATTGACCAAGATGCTGCTGCATGCTGCTGGCATTCCCGTTCCGGCAGGCCGACCTGCAGCAAGTGCGGCAGATGCCTGGGCGGCCGCCTGCGAAATTGGCGGACCGGTCGTCGTAAAACCACAGGACGGCAACCAGGGCAAAGGAGTAGCAGTAAATCTCACAAACCGTGAGCAGGTGGAAACTGCCTACGCAATAGCGGCTGAAATCAGCGACGAAGTCCTGGTCGAACGTTACATCTCCGGCCATGACTACCGCATGCTGGTGATCGGCAACAGACTGGTCGCTGCCGCGCGGCGCGAGCCGCCACAAGTGCTCGGCGATGGCGTGCACAGCGTGCGCCAGCTGGTGGATCAGGTCAACAGTGACCCACGACGTGGTAAGGATCACGTCACTGCGCTGACCAGAATAGATTTTGATGAAATTGCGCTTGCCCATCTCGCAACCCAGAACCTGACCGCCGCATCCATCCCGGCCAAAGATGTGCGCGTGATCCTGCGCAATAATGCCAACCTCTCTACGGGTGGCACAGCCACCGATGTGACCGACGAAGTTCACCCCGAGCTTGCCGCACGTGTGGTGGCCGCTGCGCAAATGATCGGCCTCGATATTTGCGGCGTTGATGTCATCTGCGACAACGTGCACAATCCGCTGGAGCAACAAAACGGCGGCATCGTCGAAGTGAATGCCGCACCAGGCCTGCGCATGCACCTGCAACCTTCATCCGGCAAAGGCCGTGCGGTTGGTGAGGCCGTCATCGCCAACATGTTTGCTGCTGACGACGATGGACGCATTCCCGTGGTCGCCGTGACCGGTACCAACGGCAAGACCACCACTGTGCGTCTGATCGCCAACATTCTCAGTTGCCAGAATCTGCGTGTCGGCATGACCAATACCGACGGGGTCTATGTTGCGGGACAGCGCATCGACACCGGCGATTGCAGCGGTCCGAAGAGTGCGAAAAATGTCCTGCTCCACCCCGATGTCGATGCCGCCGTATTCGAGACGGCGCGCGGCGGCATGCTGCGCGAAGGACTGGGTTTCGACCACTGCCAGGTTGCAGTGGTCACCAATATCGGCATGGGCGATCACCTTGGCCTCGCGCACGTGCATACGGCTGAGGATCTGGCTCTGGTCAAACGTGTCGTCGTGCAGAACGTTACGCCCGGCACTGGCGTCGCCGTGCTCAACGCCGCTGACCCACTGGTGGCCAACATGGCGGATGGCTGCCCCGGCTTGATCACCTTCTTCGCCCGCAACCGCCATCATCCGGTGATAGTCAGGCATCGTGCACAGGGCAAGCGTGTGATCTATCTCGACGGCGATTCGATAGTCGCTGCAGAAGCCGGGCTTGAGCACCGCATTTTGCTGAGCGGAATCCCGATCACGCAGAACGGTAGCATCGGTTTCCAGATCGAGAATGCCATGGCAGCCATCGGCGCCGGCTGGGCGCTTGCGCTTGATTGGGTGGTCATTCGTGCCGGTTTGGCCAGCTTTGTCAGTGATGTGCAAACCGCACCCGGCCGCTTCAATCTCTTCAGTCATCGTGGCGCCACGTTGATCGCCGACTACGGTCACAATGCGGATGCAATCCGGGCGCTGGTATGCGCCATCGATAACATGCCGGCCAACCGCCGCTCGGTAGTCATCAGCGGTGCCGGCGACCGGCGCGACGAAGACATCCGCCAGCAAACCGAGATTCTCGGTGACGCTTTTGACGAGGTCGTGCTGTATCAGGATCAATGCCAGCGCGGCCGCGCCGATGGAGAGGTGCTGGGCCTGCTGCGGCAAGGACTGGAAAATGCCAAGCGTACCCGCGAGGTCAAGGAAATCCGGGGTGAGTTTGTCGCCATCGATGCCGCTTTCGCCAGCCTCAAGGCCGGCGAACTCTGTCTTATTCTCGTCGACCAGGTCGAAGCAGCGCTCAGACACATCAGCAGGCGGGTAGTGGCAGGCTGACAGCTCGACCACATGCGCATCGATGTTTCAAGAATGCCCTTGGTGGATACACTCAAGGCCATTGCCTGTCTGCTGATCGTAGCGCATCACCTGTCCATCTACGGCCCCATGTCGGATCTGGCATACCCACTGATTCCCGGCCTGCTCGAATGGCTGCGTGAATACGGCAGAATGGCGGTGCAGGTTTTTTTCGTGGTAGCGGGTTTTCTGCTGGCCGGGAAACTTGTACCACTCGGAGCGCCGCTCGCCACCGACCCGATTCCGGCCATCAAGCGACGCTACCTTCGCCTGGTCATCCCGTATCTCGCTGCCCTGATCCTGGCGATCGGCTGTGCGGCGCTGGCCAGGCACTGGATGACTCACGACTCCATCCCCGCCGCACCCAATCTCTTCCAGTTTCTGGCGCATGTATTTCTGCTGCAAGATCTGCTTGACCAGGAAGCCTTGTCAGCAGGCGTCTGGTACGTGGCCATCGATTTTCAGCTATTTACTCTGGCAGCGTTTCTGTTCTGGCTATCCGGAAAGATCGAGCAGCGCCATCCGCAGCTGAGATCAACCGCGCTGGTTCTGATTGCGGGCTTGACCATGGTCTCGCTATTCGCGTTCAACAGGAATGCTTTCTGGGACGAAACCGCTCTCTATTTCTTCGGCTCGTATGGTCTCGGGATTCTGGCTTACTGGGCTTCCGGCAGCCAGCGCCCTGCTCTCTGGCTCGCATTACTGGGTGCACTGGCAGTAGCGGCCTTGCTGGTGGATTTCCGTGACCGGATAGCGGTTGCAACGGTCGTAATGCTGCTGTTGGGATGCGCCCGACACTATGGAATCCTGACAAGCTGCCCGGTACCCGATTTCCTGACCTATCTCGGGCGCATTTCTTACTCCATCTTTCTGGTTCACTTCCCGCTGTGCATGGTGGTCAACGCAAGTTTCTTCCGCTTCCTCCCGCATGAAGCAGTCACCAGCCTGTTCGGGCTGGTTCTGGCTTTGGGCATCAGCATCCTCGGCGGCGCTTTATTCTACAAATGGATCGAAAGCCGTCCGCTTGCAGACAGGATGCGCCTGTTGCTATTTCCCGCTCAGGCTGGTCAGCAGCAATAGTTCGTTGAGCCTCTTGACGAATCCGGCCGGGTCTTCGAGCTGACCGCCTTCGGCCAGCAGCGCCTGGTCGAACAGGATATGGCTCCAGTCAGCAAAGCGCGCTTCCTCGTATTTCAAGCGTTGCACCATCGGATGGTGCGGGTTGATTTCGAGTATGGGCTTGGTGTGGTTCACTTTCTGTCCGGCTGATTTGAGCAGGCGTTCCAGATGACCACCCATGTCGTGGCTGTCCGCCACCAGACAGGCAGGAGACTCGGTCAGGCGCAGGGTGACGCGTACATCCTTCACCTGCTCGCCAAGGACGCCCTTGATCTTCTCGGTAAGCTCCTTGTATTCGCCCGCTTCCTTTTCCTGCTCTTTCTTTTCCGCCTCGTCTTCCAGCTTGCCCAGATCCAGGCTGCCCTTGGCCACCGATTGCAGTGATTTGCCCTCGAACTCGGTCAG
Source organism: Nitrosospira sp. (assembly GCA_026399575.1). Taxonomy (GTDB): domain Bacteria; phylum Pseudomonadota; class Gammaproteobacteria; order Burkholderiales; family Nitrosomonadaceae; genus VFJL01. Next base: position 37,747 of record JAPLQS010000067.1, read on the forward strand.
GTTTGCCGCCAGCCACTCGTCCACGCGCTCGGCCAGCAGCAGCACTTCGATGCCTTTCTTGCGGAAAACTTCCAGGTGCGGACTGTTTCTGGCTGCCTTGAGATTGTCGGCAGTCACATAATAGATCTTCTCCTGCCCTTCTTTCATGCGCCCGACATAATCGCTCAAGGATACGCTCTGTTCATCGTTCTCGGCATGGGTGGAAACAAAGCGCAGCAGCTTGGCAATGCGTTCGCGGTTGGCGTAGTCTTCCCCTACACCTTCTTTCAGCACCTGGCCAAATTCCTGCCAGAAAGTCTTGAATTTTTCCTTGTCGCTGTCCTGCTCGCTCTGGGCAAGGTCCTCAATCAACCCCAGCACCTTCTTCACTGCACCCGCACGGATGGCCTCGATGTCTTTCGATTCCTGCAGAATCTCGCGCGAAACATTCAACGGCAAGTCGTTGGAATCGATCACCCCGCGCACGAACCGCAGGTAATTTGGCAGCAGCTTGTCGGCATCATCCATGATGAACACCCGCCGCACATACAGCTTGATGCCGTGGCGGCGCTCGCGCTCAAACATGTCAAACGGCGCGCGCGACGGAATGTAGAGCAACTGGGTATATTCCTGCTTGCCTTCCACCTTGGCATGCACATAGGCCAGCGGCGGCTCGAAATCATGCGCCACATGTTTGTAGAATTCCTCGTACTGTTCCGGGGTGATTTCGTTCTTGGCGCGCGCCCACAAGGCGCTGGCCTGGTTGACGGTCTCGTCTTCGTCGCTAATGGTGTTTGCGTTCTTTTCCTTGGACCACTCCTCCTTCTTCATCATGATCGGCAAGGTGATATGGTCGGAATACTTGCGGATGATGGTGCGCAACTGCCAGCCATTGAGCAGATCGTCCTCTCCGTCACGCAAGTGCAGAATGACTTCGGTGCCGCGCCCTGTTTTCTCCACGATCTCCAGCGTATAATCCCCCTCACCTGCAGATTCCCAGCGCACCCCGTGTTCTGCGGTCAAGCCGGCGCGGCGCGTAATCAGCGTCACCTTGTCGGCGACAATGAAGGCGGAATAGAAACCGACGCCGAACTGACCGATCAGATGCGCATCCTTGGCCTGATCACCGGTCAGGGCACTGAAGAATTCGCGTGTGCCGGACTTGGCGATGGTGCCGATATGCTCGATCACTTCCTGCCGCGACATGCCAATGCCATTGTCGGCGATGGTCAGGGTGCGGGCTGCAGCGTCGTAGCTGATGCGGATTTTAAGATCGGGGTCGGTTTCGTATAAAGCGCCATCAGCCAGGCCTTCGAAGCGCAGCTTGTCGGCGGCATCCGATGCATTGGAGATCAATTCGCGCAGGAATATTTCCTTGTTGCTGTACAAGGAATGAATCATCAGCTTGAGCAGTTGTTTGACTTCGGTCTGGAAACTCAGGTGTTCGACAGTGTCTTGCATGGTTCTCTCCTTGGAAAAATGCAGTAGGATTATGAGGGCAAATTGGAAATTTTCAAGCTGCCCATGTATCGAATTCACATTTAAATTTTGCCCACCATGAAAATTCTCGGTCGTTTCGTAACTGTTCTTCTGCTCTGCTGTGCCCTGCCCGCCACTGCCCAGAATCGTGTTTTACCCCTGGATAAAATCAAATTGCCGCCCGGGTTCAGCATCGCTCTATGGGCGGAAGCGCCCAATGCACGCGGCCTGGCGTTGGGAAAAAATGGCACGGTATTCGCCGGCTCCATGGCAGAAGGCAAGGTTTATGCGATTAGCGAAAACAATGGCGCGCGCCAGGTCAGAATCATTGCCCATGGGCTCAATCTGCCGGTGGGTGTCGCCTTCCGTGAGGGGGCGCTGTATGTCTCTGCGATCAATCGCATTCTGCGCTTTGATGACATTGAGCAAAAACTCGATCAACCCGGCAAGCCGGTGCTAGTGACCGATATTTTTCCCTCGGAAAAACACCATGGCGGGAGATTCATCGCCTTTGGCCCCGACGGCCTGCTGTATGCAGCGATCGGCGCACCGTGCAATAGCTGCGAGGTAGATCCCGCCAATTTTGCCATGATTGCGCACATCAAACCCGATGGCAGCGGCCGTGAAATTTACGCACAAGGCGTAAGAAATTCAGGCGGCTTTGACTGGCATCCGGAAACCAGGGAATTGTGGTTTACCGATACCGGAAACGACTGGTTGGGCGACAATACGCCGCCCGACGAACTCAATCATGCCCCCAGAAAAGGCATGCATTTCGGCTTTCCCTATTGTTATGGCGGCGATGTTCCCGACCCTAAATTTGGCGCCAAGCGCGATTGCGGCAAGCTCACTGCGCCGGCAGTCAAATTCGATGCGCATATTGTGCCATTGGGAATGCGTTTCTACACCGGCAAGATGTTTCCGGCGGAATATCATAACCAGATTCTGGTGGCCGAGAATGGCTCGTGGAATCGCCGTGAGAAGGTCGGCTACCGGCTCAAGCTGATCCAGCTAAAGAACAACAAGGTGGTGAAACAGCAAGTGTTTGCCGAAGGCTGGCTGCAGGAAGAAAAAGCATGGGGCAAGCCGGCTGACATGCTGGTGATGCCCGACGGCGCGCTGCTGGTTTCGGATGACCATGCCGGCGCAATTTACCGCATCAGCTACAAGAAACCGTAGAACCGTAGGCTGGGGTGAGGCACGAACCCCAGCAGCGTCATGTAATCTCGAAATGCTGGGGTTCACAAGTTCACCCCAGCCTACTGCACTTCGGAGTTGAAAGCCTGACCGTCTCCTCCTGGCACAACTGAGACCTGCATGAAAGACCTGGGTCGAGAGGCGGTATTTCGAGATGCCAGGAAATGTCTAGTAAATCAGGGGTGATCAACCCCCACACATCAAATTTCCTCAAGTAAAACTATGCCGTGCCGTTATCCTTTATTAGGAGAAGGTTGGCCAGATCAGAATGATCGGCTAACCCGCAATTACTCGGCAAACTTACTGAAAGGTAAGGACGCAAAGTCACCGGCCTAAGGGAAACTAAGGTAGCGGGACTGCCTCATGGATGCTCGTCCATGTGCAGAACCGACTCTGAAGCGCCCCGACACCAAAGACGGTCATGCCGTGAAAACACGTACGGTCAATCTCTGAGCAGTTTGCTCCGGATAGATGCGTTGACATAACGGCGTGGATTTTTGCATCACGTACAACAATGAAATCCGCTATTGAACATCAAGAAGGAGTTTCATCATGAATGCAGGCAAAGCACTGGTTGATCAGGCACACTGGTTGTTACACGAAATCGAAGTGCAATCTACAGATAGCTGTACGGGTTTGCGCATAGTACTGGCCGATGACAGCAGTGACATGCGCCAGCTTCTAAAAGGCATTCTGGAGAATATGGGTGCAGAGATAATAGGTGAAGCTGTCGATGGCCAGCAGGCAATCACCATGGCAGCACAGTATCGACCCGATATTATATGCCTGGATGTGGAAATGCCGATTGTGAGCGGTATCGATGCACTCGCCAAGATACATGCAAGCCATCCAAGCATCAAAGCTGTCATGGTAGCCAACCGGGCTGACCTAAATACAGCCGTGCGGGCAATCACCCTCGGGGCTTGCGGCTATATACTCAAACCTTACAAACCGGACCAACTCGAGGCTGCCTTATGCAAGGTGATACGATACAAGCGTAAGCAGCTCTTAGTGGCCAGGACATAATCCCTTCGGGTGCGCCAGTATCAAATTTGAACTGAGATAATCCAGTTACCAGCTTTTCCCGAACCGGCGAACCACCCGTAACTTAAATACTAAACGTCTGTTCCTGGCACTTTCGCACCCTTCAAGTACGGCTCAGTTCGGATGAAGTCTGACATTGTATGTGAGATTGAGCCCGAACTGATGCCGGTGGGTGCTGTGCTATGTGGACTGTTGAATCGCGTAAGCGCACAGCGCCATCAGCGCCTGCGGGAAGAGGCCGAAGGCGAGTACCGCCAGACCATTTGTGCTGATCAGCAGCTTGACGTCGCCCGACGGCAGAATCGGTGCATCGCTTTCAGGTTCGTCGAAATACATCAGCTTGATGATGCGCAGATAATAGAACGCGCCGACCAGCGAGAACAACACCGCCACTACCGCCAGCCATACGTAACCCGCATTCAGTACCGCCTGCAGTACCGCCAGCTTCGCATAAAAACCCACCAGCGGCGGCACGCCGGCCAGCGAGAACATCAGCAGCAAGGTGATGAATGCATACCAGGGATTGCGCCGGTTGAGTCCCTTGAAATCGTCAATCTTCTCGGCTTCAAATCCCTCGCGTGACAACAGCATGATCATGCCGAAGATACCCAGGGTCATCAACACATAAACCACCATGTAGAACATGGACGAGCTGTAGCCGTTGCCATCCGCGCTGACGATCCCCAGCAGCATGAAACCCATGTGCGAGATGGTGGAGTACGCCAGCATGCGCTTGATATTGGTCTGGGCAATGGCGGCGAGGTTGCCGATGATCATGGACATCACTGCCAGGATGATGAGCATGCCCTGCCAGTCTGCCCCATGCCCTCCACCAGCAGGCGCATGACAAAACCGAATGCCGCCAGTTTGGGGGCAGAACCGATAAACAGTACCACCGCCGTGGGCGCGCCCTGATAGACATCCGGCGCCCACATGTGGAACGGTGCTGCGCTCAACTTGAAGCTGATGCCGGCAACAATGAATACCAGCCCCACTACCAGTATCGCGTAATCATCAATCACGCCGCCCTGGATCACTTTCTGAATCACTTCGGCGACCTGGGCAATATTGAGCACACCAGTGGCGCCGTAGACCATGGACATGCCGTACAGCAGGAAACCGGAAGCCAGCGCTCCCAGCACGAAATATTTCATTGCCGCCTCGGTGGCCGCTACCGAATCGCGGCGCAATGCGACCATGGCATAGAGCGACAATGACAGCAGCTCCAGCCCCAGGTAGAGAGTCAGGAAATGGCTGGCGGATATCATCACCATCATGCCCAGGGTGGCGAACAGGGTCAGGCTGAAAAATTCGCCGTTGAACATACCGCGCACCGCGATATAGTCACGTGAATACACCAGCACCATCGACACCGTGACATAGGTCAGCAGCTTCAGGGTGTCGGCCATGGCATCGTCGACAAACATGCCGGAGAAGGTGTAGGTCGTGCCCGGAGCCAGGGTAAAGAAAGTAATCAGCGCGCAGCCGAACAGCGCAGCCTGCGCCAGCAGATAAGCGAGGTAGCGTCTCTTTTCGCCCGCCACCAGGTCAGCCAGCAACACCACGCACACCATCACCAGGAGAAATATCTCCGGATAGGCGGGGGCGAGATCAGGCGGCAGAAAATTCATTTATCATCCTTGAAGGCAAACTGCATTTCATCATTCCGGTTATAACTTGCCACGGGTCACGTGTGCCAGCAGCTCGTCTACTGTGGCATGCATCACTTCCGTCAACGGCAGCGGATAAACCCCCATCCACAGCACTGCCGCTGCCAGTATCGCCAGGATCAGAATTTCACGGCGATTGATATCCTGCAGCGCTTCCACGGCGGGGTTCGCCACCGCGCCGAATACCACCCGCTTGTACATCCATAGGGTGTAGGCCGCACCAAAAATCAGCGTGGTGGCGGCGAGGAACGCATACCAGAAATTCACCTGCATTGCGCCCATGATCACCATGAATTCGCCGACGAAACCGCTGGTGCCGGGCAAGCCGGAATTGGCCATGGCAAACAGCATGAAGAACGCGGCGAATACCGGCATCTTGTTGGCCACTCCGCCGTAATCGGCGATCTGGCGCGAATGCAGCCGGTCGTACATCACGCCCACGCACAGGAACATGGCAGCGGAGATGAAGCCGTGTGAAACCATTTGCACCATTGCGCCTTCAACCCCGTAGGCGTTGAACAGGAAGAAACCCAGGGTGACGAATCCCATGTGCGATACCGACGAGTAGGCGATGAGCTTCTTCATGTCCGCCTGCACCAGCGCGACCAGTCCGATGTACACCACCGCGACCAGCGACAATGTGATCATCATGCCGGAGAGATACTGGCTGGCATCCGGCACGATCGGCAGGGAAAAACGCAGGAAGCCGTAACCGCCCAGTTTCAGCAGGACCGCTGCCAGCACCACCGAACCACCGGTGGGCGCTTCCACGTGCGCGTCCGGCAACCAGGTATGCACCGGCCACATCGGCACTTTCACCGCGAATGCCAGCAGGAAAGCGATGAATATCAGAATCTGCGGCGCCAGCGGCAATGGCAGCTTGTGATAATCCAGTATCGAGAAACTACCGCCGGAAGTCGTGTACAGGTAAATGAATGCCACCAGCATCAGCAGCGATCCCAGCAGCGTGTACAGAAAGAATTTGATTGCCGCATACACGCGATTGGGGCCACCCCAGATGCCGACGATCAGGAACATCGGAATCAGCGAGGCTTCCCAGAACACGTAGAACAGAATCGCATCGAGCGAGGAAAACACACCGTTGACGATGCCGGACATGATCAGGAAGGCGCCCATGTACTGCGACACCCGGCTGCTGATCACCTGCCAGCCGGCCAGAACCACCAGCGGCGTGGTGAAGCAGTTGAGCAGAATCAGCGGCATGGCGATGCCGTCCACCCCCAGGTGGTAATGGATGTTGAAGCGCTCGATCCAGGGGTGAAGCTCGACAAACTGCATGCTTCCCAGCAACGGGTCGAAGCCGCTATACAGCGGCAGCGCCACCAGCAGGCCGGCCAGCGATCCGGCGAGCGCCAGGTATCTTGCCAGCTGGGCATTGCGGTCTCCGCCCGTGGCGAGCACCGCGACACCGGCAAGAATGGGCAGCCAGATGATCAGACTTAACAAGGGAAAACCAGACGACATGTTTATTCCGTTATATTCGCGTATCCGGCAGATACGCCGGGGAAATGCAGCATCCTATGGTCTGTTCTCTCATGACTATCACAACCACAAGCTCATCAACACGAATACACCGACGATCATGGTGAACGCGTAATGGTAGATGTAACCTGACTGGAAGCGACGTACCAGCAGGGCGGTCCAGCCTACTACCCGTGCCGCGCCGTTGACGAAGAAGCCATCGATCACTTTCACATCGCCGATTTTCCATAGTCCGCCGCCCAGTGCGCGCGCGCCACCGGCGAATAGCCACGAGTAGAATTCGTCGATGTAATATTTGCGGTCGAGCAAGGTGTAAAGTGGCCCGGCAATCTGTTTTATTTTCCCCGGCAAATCGGTTTTCACCATGTACAAATACCATGCGGTGAAAATCCCGCCGATGGAAAGCCAGAACGGTGCGGTAGAGAGCGCGTGGGTCATCATCCCCACGATGCCGTGAAATCCTTCAGCCATTTGTGCCACCGCCCCATGCTGCGGCGAGATCTGGATGGCATCACCGAAATAGCCGCCAAACAGCATCGGCCCGATCAGCCAGCCTGCACCGACGGTGGGGATTGCCAGGATGATGAGCGGCAGCGTCACCACCCAGGGCGATTCGTGCAAATGCTCCTCGGTATGGTGGTCCATGCGCGGCTTGCCATGGAAGGTCATAAATATCAGACGGAAGGTGTAGAACGCCGTGATGAACACGGTGGACAGCACACAGAAATAGGCGAAACCGGCACCGGGAATATCGGCGAAATGTACCGCTTCAATGATGGCGTCCTTGGAAAAGAATCCGGAGAAACCAGGCACGCCGGCGCTGGCCACTGCCGCCATGAACATGGTCCAGTAAGTGATGGGCATGTATTTCTTGAGCCCGCCCATTTTGCGCATGTCCTGCTCATGGTGCATGGCGATGATGACCGAGCCTGCGCCCAGGAACAGCACCGCCTTGAAGAAGGCGTGCGTCATCAGGTGGAATACCGCCACCGAATAGGCTGAAGCACCCAGTGCCACCGTCATGTAGCCCAGTTGCGACAGGGTGGAATACGCTACCACGCGCTTGATGTCGGTCTGCACGATGGCTACCAGCGCCATGGACAGCGTGGTGATGCCGCCTATCACCAGTATCACTGTCAGCGCGGTATCGGATAACTCGAACAGCGGCGACATGCGCGCCACCATGAAAATGCCTGCGGTCACCATGGTGGCGGCATGGATCAGTGCGGAAATCGGTGTCGGCCCTTCCATCGAATCCGGCAGCCACACATGCAGCGGGAATTGCGCGGATTTGCCCATGGCGCCGACAAACAGCAGAATGCACGTCACCGACATCAGCAGCCACGGTGATCCGGGAATGATTTCGATGGTCTGGGTCGCGATCTGCGGCGCCTGTGCGAATACCGCTGCATAATCCAGCGTGCCGAAATACATCAGCACCAGGCCGATGCCGAGGAGGAAGCCGAAATCGCCGACCCGATTGACCAGGAAGGCTTTCATGTTGGCATAGACCGCTGTCGGGCGGGTAAACCAGAAACCGATCAGCAAATAAGAAACCAGCCCCACCGCTTCCCAGCCAAAGAACAGTTGCAGGAAGTTGTTGGCCATCACCAGCATCAGCATGGAGAAGGTAAACAGCGAGATATAGCTGAAGAACCGCTGATAACCGGGATCGTTGTGCATGTAGCCGATGGTGTAGATATGCACCATCAGCGACACGAAGCTCACCACCACCATCATCGTGGCCGAAAGCTGGTCGATCAGAAAACCGACTTCGAAACGGGTATTGCCGGACGTCATCCAGGTATAGACGCTGCCGTTATAGGTATTGCCTTGCAGCACGTCCATGAAAACCGTGATGGATGCGGCCACGCACACCAGCATCAGCGCAATGGTGGCGCGATGGCTCCAGGTCGGGCCGATCACGCGACCCAACAGGCCGGCGATCAGCGCCCCTGCCAGCGGTGCCAGCGGAACCAGTAAATAAAGTTTCTGCATCTCGGTCATGAAATTCTTCTCAGTATTCCTGTATTACAATTTGTGCGGCTATCCTTTGAGCTTGTTCAGGTCATCCACATTGATGGTGCGCAAGTTGCGGAACAGCACCACCAGTATCGCCAGACCAATGGCGGATTCCGCCGCCGCCACGGTAAGGATGAAAAATACAAAAATCTGCCCTGACACGTCCTGCAGGTAATGCGAGAACGCGATGAAATTCATGTTGACCGCCAGCAGCATCAGCTCGATCGCCATCAACAGGATGATCACATTCTTCCGGTTGAGGAAAATGCCGACTATGCTGATGGCGAACAGAATCGCACCGAGCACCAGGTAATGGGATAACGACACCAAGTTAACTGCCCCTTCTCAGGATTACATTCGATACAATCATCGCTCCTACTCCTTTTTCTCGGACGGCATCGACACCATCCGCACCCGGTCAGCGCGCTTCACTTTCACCTGTTGCGACGGATCAAGGAAACGGGGGCCGGTACGGCGGCGCAGCGTCAACGCGATCGCGGCAACAATAGCCACCAGCAGTATCACTGCCGCCAGTTCGAATGCGTAAACATATTCGGTGTAAATCAAGCGACCCAATTCCTTGGTGTTGCTGTAATCGGCGGCGCGCGCTGGTGGTGCAGGCATCTGGCCTATGCTGAACTTCCTGCCCATCAGCACCATGGCCATCTCGGCCGCCATCACCAGCGCCAGCAAGGCGCCGAACGGGAACCATTTCCAGAAACCTTCACGCAACCGGTCGAGATTGATGTCCAGCATCATCACCACGAACAGGAACAGCACCATCACCGCGCCCACATACACCAGCACCAGCGTGATCGCGAGGAATTCCGCCTGCAGCAGCAGCCACAGTCCGGCACAGGTAAAAAATGCCAGTACCAGCAGCAATGCCGCATGCACCGGGTTGCGCGCAGTAATGACGCCCAGCGCGGATGCCACCAGCACGGTCGCGAAAAAATAAAAAGTTATGTCCTGAAAACTCATATGCACTTATCGGTAGCTCGCATCCGCTGCTCTGTCTTTCGCTATCTGTTCTTCATGCCGATCACCCACTGCCAGCAGCATCTGCTTGGTATAAACCAGATCGCCGCGCTTCTCGCCGTGGTATTCCAGAATCCGGGTCTCGACTATCGAATCCACCGGGCAGGATTCCTCGCAGAAACCGCAGAATATGCACTTGGTCAGATCGATGTCATAGCGCGTGGTGCGCCGGGTGCCGTCGTCCCGCTGCTCGGATTCGATGGTAATCGCCAGCGCCGGACATACCGCCTCGCACAGCTTGCAGGCAATGCAGCGCTCTTCCCCGTTGGGATAGCGGCGCAACGCATGCAGCCCGCGAAAACGCGGAGATTGCGGGGTCTTCTCTTCGGGAAAATGGATCGTGATCTTGCGCGCGAACATGTAGCGCCCGGTGAGCATCATGCCCTTGAGCAGCTCAAACAGCAGGAAGGTACGGAAAAAATCCTTGATACGATTCATGGTTTTCTCCTGTCTCAGTGAAACCACAAATTAAGTGGGAACGCGTTCAGCATCGCTGGCGGCAGTTGCATCACCGCACCCAGCAGCACGATCCACACCAGCGTGAGCGGAATGAATACCTTCCAGCCAAGACGCATGATCTGATCGTAGCGGTAGCGCGGAAAAGTGGCGCGGAACCAGAGGAAAAAGAACAGCAGAAACGCTATCTTCAGCAGCAGCCAGATGAAACCGGGAATCAGGGTGAATGGCGCGATATCGAACGGCGGCAGCCAGCCACCCAGGAATATGAGGCTGGCCAGCGTTGCCACCAGTATCATGTTGGCATATTCCGCCAGGAAAAACACCGTAAAAGCCATGCCGGAGTATTCCACATGGAATCCGGCAACGATTTCAGATTCGCCTTCGGCCACATCGAACGGGGCGCGGTTGGTCTCCGCCACGCCGGAAATGAAATACACCAGGAACATCGGGAACAGCGGGATCAGATACCAGTTGATGAAACTGCCGCCCTGCTGACCCTTGACGATGTCGCCCAGGTTGAGGCTATGCGACAGCATCAGCACACACACCAGCGCAAAACCCATCGCCAGTTCGTACGAAACCACCTGCGCGGCAGAACGCATCGCGCCAAGGAATGCATACTTGGAATTGGATGCCCAGCCCGCAATGATGACGCCATAGACACCCATGGAGGTCATGGCCAGAATATAAAGCAGGCCGGCATTGATATCCGCCAGCACCATTTCCGGGGAGAACGGCACGACTGCCCATGCCGCCAGTGCGGGGGCAATGGTCAGTATCGGCGCCATTATGAACAGAGTTTTATTGGCACCGTTGGGGATGATGATTTCTTTCATCAGCGCCTTGACCGCGTCGGCGATGGGTTGCCCCCAGCCAGCCAGCCATGGAATGCCGAAGAATGTCACCCGGTTAGGCCCGACGCGAATCTGCATGAAGGCGATGATCTTGCGCTCTGCCAGCGTGAGATAAGCCACCCCCAGCAGCAATGGCAGTACGATGGCGACGATCAGCGCCAGATTTTTCGTCAGGCTGAACAGAACCGGCCCCCACTCGGTGCCAAAGAACTGCCCAAATAATTGTTGCGCGTATTCCATCAATAAATCCTGGGTCCCGCTGTCACAATTTTTCTACCGTGATGTCACCGAACATCGCGCCCAGCGCCATGGTCAGCGGATGAGCAGACGCCACGCGCACGCAATTGGCGGGCAGCTTGTCATCACGCGCCGCCGGCAGCAGCACTTCGCCGTCACCTTGTTTTACTTTGACTGTGTCACCCGCCTGCACACCAAGCCTGTCCAGCAATGCGCCCGGCATCCATGCCGCCGGTGCCGCCGCATCATGTGTGCGCTGCAGCGATTCGGCACGGCGTACGATGGGATCGGCCTGGTAGATCGGAACCTCACCAATACGTTGAAGCCCCGCGCTCGTCTGCCTGATTTCACCAACGGCAAAGTTGTTCAGCCGGTTATCCAGCCGTGCGCTGACATCGTTGTCAGCGGGGAAAATCTCCGCCCGTACTTGCTCCGGCGTCTCATAATCGAAACCGTCGAGTTGCAGCAGGTTGCCCAGCACCCGCAGCACCTTCCACGCCGGGCGTGCCTCGCCCAGGGGTGCCACCACCCCGTTGAAGCTCTGCACCCGGCCTTCAGTGCTGATAAAAGTGCCGGAAGTTTCAGTAAAGGGTGCAATCGGCAGCAGCACGTTGGCGTAATCGATGCTGGCGGCATGCTTCTTGTAGGCACTCAGCATCACCACCAGTTCCGCTGCAGCCAATGTTTTCAGCGCCTGCTGCGGATTGTGGCTGTCGAATTCCGTTTCCAGATTCAGCAGCACGTAAGCCTGACATGGCGCAGCCGTGGCACTCATCCCCAGCATTTGCGCAGCATTGCTGCCCCCCGTACCCGGCACTGCCCCGACGAGATATGCGCCCACGCTGTTGGCGGCCTCTCCCAGCACACCGAAACTTGCTTCCGTGATTTGCGCGATATGCTGCGCCAGCACATGAATATCTGCATATTGCGGATGATGCTGTGCCAGGTTGCCGAGGAAAATCGCGGCCGGCTTATTATCAATGAGGCTGGCGGCGATCGCGCGCGCGCCATCGGTCACGCTGATGGCGTTTACTGCATTCTTCACCGCAGCCGGAATCTCCACCGCTTTCAATTCGGCGGCAGCCTGCAGCACCTGCGCCAGCATCGCAGCCATCATGGCCGGAGCAACAATGGCCTGGTTAGTCACTTTGGTCAGCAGATCATCATCGACCGGGTTGATCAGATTCAATTGCGCACCCTGCTTCACCGCCTGACGCAAGCGCTGCGCAATGAGAGGGTGATCCTTGCGCAGGGTGCTGCCAATGACCAGCGCCGATTTCAATTGCGTAATTTCGGTGAGTTTCATCCCCAGCCAGGGCGTGCCTTGTGACTGCTTGTCGGCACGAAAATCGGACTGGCGCAGGCGATGGTCCACATTCCCGCTACCCATGGTCCGCACCAGTTTCTGCAGCAAATAAAGTTCTTCCATCGTGCTGTGGGGCGAAGCCAGCGCGCCTAAGCTCTGTGCGCCGTGTTTTTCCTTGGTCGCTTTCAATCCCGTGGCGACGAATTCCAGTGCGGTCTGCCAGTCGCATGCCTGCCACTGCCCATCGCGCTTTATCATCGGTGTGGTCAGACGCTCCTCCGAATTGAGCCCCTCGTAGGAGAAACGATCCTTGTCCGACAGCCAGCACTCGTTGATCTCTTCGTTCTCGCGTGGCAGTACGCGCATTACCCGATTCTGTTTTATCTGCACCACCAGATTGGAACCGAGACCGCAATGCGGACTCACCGATCGGCGGCGCGACAATTCCCAGGTGCGTGCTGAATAGCGGAATGGTTTGCTGACCAGCGCACCCACCGGACACAGGTCTATCATGTTGCCGGACAACTCCGAATCCACCGTGTTGCCGACAAACGTCAGAATCTCGGAATGTTCGCCGCGCCCCGCTACGCCCAGTTCCATGATGCCGGCGATTTCCTGGCCGAAGCGTACGCAGCGGGTACAGAGAATGCAGCGGGTCATGTCGGTGGAAATCAGTGGTCCCAGATTCTTGTTTACCACCACCCGTTTGGGTTCCGTATAGCGTGAGGTACTTGCACCGTAACCTACCGACAGATCCTGCAACTGGCATTCGCCGCCCTGGTCACAAATGGGACAATCCAGCGGATGATTGATGAGCAGAAACTCCATCTGGCCTTTTTGTGATGCCACCGCCATGGCGGAATGGGTGGACACTTTCATGCCCTCCACCGCAGGCGTAGAACAGGCAGGCATGGGCTTGGGTGCTTTTTCTACCTGCACCAGGCACATGCGGCAGTTGGCCGCGATCGACAGTTTCTTGTGATAGCAGAAATACGGAATGTAGATGCCCAGTTGTCTGGCGCCGTCCATGACGGTGCCGCCTGGGGACACAGATACCTGCTTGCCATCAATCTCAATATTGGTCATCGGCTATAAACTCTTGGATTGGTCATCCGTTTTATCCAGGAACGCCCGGATTACACCAGGCATTTCTTGTGCTCTATGTGGTATACAAACTCGTCGCGAAAATGCTGAATCATGGCACGCACCGGCATCGCTGCCGCATCACCCAGTGCGCAGATGGTGCGCCCCTGAATGTTGTCAGCTACGTTGTTGAGCAGATCCAGGTCTTCCATCCGGCCCTTGCCGGTTTCAATCCGGTGCACCACGCGATAGAGCCAGCCGGTACCCTCGCGGCACGGCGTACACTGACCGCAGGATTCCTCATAATAAAAATATGACAATCGCTCCAGCGCCCTTACCATGCAGGTGGTGTCGTCCATGATGATGACCGCGCCAGAACCAAGAAAGGAGCCGGCCTTGGCGAGAGAGTCATAATCCATGTCAGTCTGCATCATGATATCGCCGGGCAATACCGGCATGGATGACCCGCCGGGAATGCATCCTTTCAGTTTTCTGCCGCCACGCATACCCCCCGCCATCTCCAGCAGTTTCGCAAAAGGCGTGCCCATCGGCACTTCGTAGTTGCCGGGCTTGTTGACATGGCCTGACACCGAGAAAATCTTGGTACCGCCATTGTTGGGCTTGCCGATCTGCAGAAACTTCTCGCCACCGTTGCGGATGATCCATGGCACGGAAGCAAGCGTCTCGGTATTGTTGATAGTGGTGGGCTTGCCATAGAGACCGAAACTCGCGGGAAATGGCGGCTTGAAGCGCGGCTGGCCTTTCTTGCCTTCGAGCGATTCCAGCAAGGCGGTTTCCTCGCCACAGATGTATGCGCCGTAGCCGTGATGGTTGTACAACTGGAAGCTGAAATCGGAACCCAGGATGTTGTCGCCCAGCAGGCCTGCGGCGCGCGCTTCATCTACCGCCTCTTCCATGCGCTCGTATGTATCCCAGATCTCGCCATGAATGTAGTTGTAGCCGGTTCTGATACCCATCGCGTAAGCGCCGATGGCCATCCCCTCAATCAGGCTGTGCGGGTTGTGCCGCATGATGTCGCGATCCTTGAAAGTGCCCGGCTCGCCTTCGTCAGAATTGCATACCAGATATTTGGCACCCTCATATTGCTTGGGCATGAAGCTCCATTTCAATCCGGTCGGAAAACCCGCGCCACCACGCCCGCGCAGCGCAGATTTCTTCACTTCCTCAATGATTTTTGCCGGCGGAATGTTCTCACTCAGAATTTTTCTGAGCGCGGCATAGCCATCGCGCTGCACATAATTCTTGAGGCGCCAGTCGTCGGGGTCAGACGGATTCAATCCGGCCAGAAGTATCTGGGTGAGTTGTGTCACTTGCTTAACTCCTCCAGCAGTTGATCGATCTTGGCGTCGGACATGAAACTGCACATGCGTTTGTTATTTACCAGCAGCACAGGCGCATCGCCGCAGGCACCCATGCACTCGCCTTCCTTCAAGGTGAATTTTCCATCGGCGGTAGTCTGGTTGAAACCGATACCGAGCTTCTGCTTGAGACGGGCCGCTGCATCATTGCCGCCTGACAGTGCGCAGGGCAAATTGGTGCAGACGGTAAGCTTGTATTTGCCCACCGGTTGCAGGTTATACATATTGTAGAACGTCGCCACTTCGTATACCGCGATCGCGGGCATGCCCAGATAATGGGCGATGAAGTCCATGGTCTCATTGGCCAGCCAGCCTTTCTCATCCTGAGCAAAGGCGAGCGCCGACATCACTGCCGATTGTTTCTGCTCGGCAGGATACTTGGCGACCTCATGGTCGATTTTCTTAATGGTTTCGGCGCTTAGCATCTTGAACTAGAAGTTTAAATTCGTAGCGGCACTATCTGTCTATCTCACCAAACACAATATCCTGCGTACCGATGATGGTTACCACATCGGCGATCATATGGCCCCGCGCCATCTCATCCATTGCCGCCAGATGGGCAAAGCCCGGAGCGCGGATTTTCAGGCGATAGGGCTTGTTGGCGCCGTCCGATATCAGGTAAATGCCGAACTCACCCTTGGGGTGCTCGACCGCTGCATAAACTTCCCCCGGCGGCACATGAATACCTTCGGTAAAAAGCTTGAAGTGATGGATCAGTTCTTCCATGTTCTGCTTCATGCCGAGACGCGCAGGTGGTGCGACCTTGTGATTGCTGGTTATCACCGGGCCGGGGTTTTTGCGCAGCCATTCGACACATTGTTTGATGATGCGGTTGGACTGACGGAACTCCTCCATCCGCACCAGGTAACGGTCATAGCAATCACCGTTGACTCCCACTGGTATGTCGAAATCCACCCGGTCATAAACTTCATAGGGCTGTTTTTTGCGCAGATCCCATTCCACGCCGGAACCGCGCAGCATCGGGCCGGTAAAGCCCAACGCCTTGGCACGCTCGGGCGACACCACGCCAATCCCTACCAGACGCTGTTTCCAGATACGGTTATCGGTCAACAGGGTTTCATACTCGTCCACATAAGTGGGAAAGCGGTTGGTGAAGTCCTCGATAAAGTCCAGCAGTGAGCCCCGGCGATTTTCGTTGAGTACCTTGGTATCCTTCTCGTTATGGATACGTGAAGCCTGGTATTGCGGCATTGAATCCGGCAAATCCCGGTAGACTCCGCCGGGACGATAATAAGCAGCGTGCAATCTGGCGCCGGATACCGCCTCATAACAGTCCATCAGATCTTCACGCTCACGAAAAGCGTAGAGGAACATGGTCATTGCACCTACGTCCAGCGCATGCGCACCGATCCACAACAGATGGTTGAGAATGCGCGTGATCTCGTCGAACATCACGCGGATATACTGCGCCCGCAGTGGCACCTCAACTTGCAGCAGCTTCTCGATGGCCATCACATAAGCATGCTCGTTGACCATCATCGAAACATAATCCAGCCGGTCCATGTAGGGAACCGACTGGATGTAGGTCTTGTTCTCGGCCAGTTTCTCGGTGGCACGATGCAGTAACCCGATGTGCGGGTCGGCGCGTTGAATCACCTCACCGTCCAGTTCCAGCACCAAGCGCAGCACGCCATGCGCTGCCGGATGCTGCGGGCCGAAATTCATGGTGTAGTTGCGGATCTCAGCCATGCTTGGTAAACCTCTGCTGTGGCAAGCTCATTCGCTGTCTCCGTAATATTCTTCGCGGATCACGCGCGGGGTGATTTCACGCGGCTCTATACTGACCGGCTGATAAATTACCCGTTGCTGGTCGGGGTCGTAGCGCATTTCCACGTTACCGGTCAATGGAAAATCCTTGCGGAAGGGGTTGCCGATAAAACCATAATCGGTGAGGATGCGGCGCAAATCCGGGTGGCCAGTGAAAACAATGCCGAACAGATCAAATGCCTCGCGTTCAAACCAATTGGCGACTGGCCATATGTCGACCACCGAATCCAGCACCGGGAATTCGTCTTCGTCAGCGAAAACCTTGACGCGCAATCTGCAGTTATGACTGATGGAAAGCAGATGATAGACCGCAGCGAAGCGCTTGCCTTGCCAGTTGGCCTCTGCAATTGACTCAGCACCATAGGCTGAATAATCCACCCCGCACACATCGATGAGAGTGTCGAAATCCAGTTCGGAATGATCCCGCAGGGTTTTCATCGTCGATAACGAGTCGGCAGGCCGCAGTACGATGGTCAACTCACCCAGTTGTTCGTTGACGCTGACAAGCTTGTTTGCCAGCACGTTCTGCAGACAAAGGGAGAGCGTTTCCAGACGGGGGGAAGGCATATATGACTCAGCGGGCGATGGTGTTGGTACGTTGAATCTTGTTCTGCAGCTGAATCAGGCCATAAAGCAGCGCTTCCGCCGTCGGTGGGCAGCCTGGAACATAGATATCCACCGGTACGATGCGGTCACAGCCACGCACTACCGAGTAGGAGTAGTGGTAATAGCCGCCGCCATTGGCGCAGGAGCCCATGGAAATCACCCAGCGGGGCTCGGCCATCTGGTCATAAACTTTACGCAGCGCGGGCGCCATCTTGTTGCACAACGTACCGGCCACGATCATCACGTCTGATTGACGCGGACTGGGGCGGAAAACGATGCCAAAACGGTCGAGATCATAGCGGGATGCGCCGGCCTGCATCATTTCCACTGCACAGCAGGCAAGACCGAAGGTCATCGGCCACATGGACCCGGTTCGCCCCCAGTTAATGACTGAATCCAGACTGGTGGTGACAAATCCTTTTTCCAGTACGCCTTCGATACTCATAGGATCAGTCCCACTCCAGTGCACCCTTCATCCACTCGTAGATAAAGCCGACGACGAGAATGCCGAGAAAAATCATCATGGCGATAAAACCGAACGAACCGATCTCGTTCAGCACTACCGCCCAGGGAAACAGGAATGCAATTTCCAGATCAAACAAAATGAAAAGAATGGCAACCAGGTAGTAACGCACGTCGAATTTCATGCGTGCATCCTCGAATGCCTCGAAACCGCATTCATAGGGCGAGAGTTTCTCGTTGTCGGGGCGATTGGGTGCCAGCAACCAGCCACACGCCATGGCTCCGCCACCGACGGCAAGACCGACCAGGATAAACAGCAGAATGGGGAAATAATTTTCGAGCATCGTTGTAACTGGAAACCGAGAATTAACGGGCAAGGGTGTCGCAAATGCTCAATTGGTCCTGCTTGCGCCTAACTGCTAGCTCCTGCTCCTGTTTCTAGAATTGGTGCCGACGGCGAGACTCGAACTCGCACAGCTTTCGCCACCGCCCCCTCAAGACGGCGTGTCTACCAGTTTCACCACGTCGGCGGCTTAATTTGAGTTCTGAGTTTAAAAACTACCTTGAATTGGAACGCAGCCTCAATCAATTGTTCAATCAATTGATAAATTAATTATTCCGGTATCTCTCTGGCTTTGGAGGCATCGTCAACTGCTGGCATCGCCGGGGCAGATCCTGCTGGCTTGGATGATTGAGTCGGTATTGCCCGCTCCATCACACCTTTGCTCTCGGTCTTGTTCCCGGAAAAATACGTAAGCCCGAGACTGGTAATGAAAAACAACGCTGCCAGTACACCCGTAGTCCTGCTCAGGAAATTTGCCGAGCCGCTGGCGCCAAACAGACTACCTGATGCGCCACTACCAAAGGCAGCGCCCATGTCGGCACCCTTGCCGTGTTGCAGCAAAACCAGAACAATTACCGCAATGGCTGCTACTACATGGACTACCCAGATGAATGTTTCCAATGTTTACTCCAAAAAGATTAACTCTGTGCTGCCTGACAGATTGTGATGAATTCGTCGGCAACGAGTGAAGCGCCGCCGATCAATCCTCCATCAATATCTGGCATGGCAAACAGCTCCGCAGCGTTATTCGCTTTGACGCTGCCACCATAAAGAACCTGTAACTCTGTAGCCACTTTAATATCATGCGCAGCGATTCGATTGCGGATGAAGGCATGCACGTCCTGGGCCTGCTGTGGTGTGGCGGTTTTGCCGGTGCCGATGGCCCATACCGGTTCGTAGGCCAGTACCGATTTGGCCAGTGCATTTACACCCAGCAATTCGATTGCCGCGTCCAGCTGCTCCGCGATCACTCGCTCGGTGACGGCGGCTTCACGCTGCTCCAGGGTTTCGCCAACACACAGAATAGGCGTTAATCCGGCAGTCTGCGCCGCCCGGAATTTCAGCGCCACGGTGCGACTATCCTCAGCATACAAGGCGCGCCGTTCCGAATGGCCAACAATCACATAGCGGCAAGCAAAGTCCGCCAGCATTGCCGCAGACACCTCACCGGTATAGGCGCCCTTGTCATGCTGACTCACATTCTGCGCGCCCCAGGAGATATGGGTAGGCTGCAGCAATGACTGCACCTGCGACAGGTAAGGGTAAGGCACACACACGGTACAGTCCGCTCCGCGCAGCCCGGTTGTCCCGGCAACGATCAAGTCCAGCAGGACTCGATTCTGTGCTATTCCGCCATGCATTTTCCAGTTGCCAGCAACCAGTTTCGAGCGCATAGCCGTCTTTGTCCCTAAAAGGTGCGAATGTTACCCGTTCACGGGTACCCGGTCAATCGCGGGAAGCAAATGTAGAGAACTTTATAGGTATTGCAGGAACGAAAAAATGGACGCGAAACCGATGAGCCTCGCACACAGGAGACGATGCAGAATGCAGCCTTCCCGTTCATTGCCTGGCTGGAGCATGAAACTATCATCGAATGCAACCATAACCACATGTAGCATAAGGCAATTCAGGCTGGAGCTTCCTAAGGAACCACTGAACAAGCCCTCCGTGGAGCGCGTTGCAGGCAAAATGTGGATGATTGCAAGGCGCGCGACGCAGGTCGTAGCTGGTCTACGAGGCCAAGGAACGCAACACAGCAAGCGCCAGATTTTGCCGCAACCCAACGGGACGGGGCTTTGCAGGCGGTCTGCGGTGTCAGGCTCGTAGCGAAGGGAATGGCCATTCGCGTCCTCGCCTTTCGTGCATCCCATCCCGCAAAGCCGCCGTCGCGCCCGCGTGGGACTTGTTCAGTGGTTCCCTAACCGAAGCGTCCGGTGATGTAGTCTTCCGTTTGCTTGTTCTTGGGTTTGATGAAAATAGTGTCGGTGACACCGAATTCAATGAGTTCGCCCAGATACATATAGGCGGTGTAGTCCGACACGCGTGCCGCCTGTTGCATGTTGTGGGTAACGATGAGAATGGTAACCTTGTCTTTCAGGTCGGTAATGAGTTCCTCGATGCTGGCAGTGGCGATCGGATCAAGCGCCGAAGTGGGCTCATCGAACAGCAGAATTTCAGGATCGGTGGCAAGCGCACGTGCAATGCACAGACGCTGCTGCTGACCACCGGAGAGATTGAAAGCCAGTTGATTCAATCGGTCTTTCACTTCATCCCACAGCGCTGCATCGCGCAGGGCCTCTTCCACTTTCTCGTCCAGCACGGCACGCTGCCTTACGCCCCGCACCCGCAGGCCGTAAGCAACATTTTCATAAATTGACTTGGGGAAAGGGTTCGGTTTCTGAAACACCATGCTGATGCGCATGCGTACTTCAATCGGGTCCACGTTGCTTGCAAGAATATTGACGTCGTCCGGATGCAGAATAATCTCGCCCATGTAGCGGTTGCCGGGATAAAGGTCATGCATGCGGTTAAAGCAGCGCAGAAAAGTCGATTTGCCGCAGCCAGACGGACCTATCAATGCTGTCACTTGCTTCTCATGCAATACCATATTGATGTTTTTAAGCGCATTGAACTCGCCATAGTAAAAACTCAGATCCCTAACCTCGGATTTGTACTGGGTGGACGTGGCGTGTACATCAGTGCTCTCGTGCATGCGATCCTCTACCATTTGATTTTCTTACGCATGTGATAGCGCAAATAGATGGCCAGCCCATTCATGGCAAGGGTCATCACTACCAGTACCAGTCCTGCTGCCGCCGCGTTCAACTGAAATGCTTCTTCCGGCCGCGATACCCAGTTGAACATCTGAATCGGCATCACGGTAAACGGCGAGGTCAACCATTCGAAAGACAGAAAAGGAAATTCGGTCTGCACCAGTGACGGTGGCAGAAAAGCAATAAAGGTCATCGCACCGATGGTGATGATAGGTGCGGTTTCGCCAATCGCACGCGCCAGGCCGATAATGATGCCGGTCAAAATACCAGCTGCGGCATAGGGGATCAGATGATCAGAGACGGTTTGCCACTTGGTCGCACCGAGCGCATAAGCACCCTCACGAATGGCCACAGGAATGGCACGGATGGCCTCACGGGTGGTGACGATCACTACCGGCAGGATCAGTAATGCCAGCGCCAAACCCGCTGATAGAATGCTCTGACCGAAACCCAGTTGATACACGAACAAGCCCAATGCCAGTAATCCGTAGATGATGGACGGCACCCCGGCAAGATTGGTGACATTGACCTCAATGATCTCGGTCACTAGATTCTTCGGCGCGTACTCTTCCAGATAAACGCCCGCCCCTATGCCCATCGGCACCGCCGCTACAATGGTCACCAGCATCACCAGGGAAGTGCCGACCCATGCCGAAAGTATGCCGGCCGATCCTGGGCGCCGCGATGGAAAGGAAGTGAAAAAATCCCACGACAGGCGTGGCATCCCATCGATGATCATCTGCGCGAATAACACCGTGAACGTGAGTACAGCAATCATCAACGCAAACATGCCCACAGCCATGAACATCAGATCCCAACGCTTGTGGCGTACGATGATGGCACGAATTTCGTGCAGTTTGTCAGTGTTACTCATCAGATGGATTCAGACTCAATAGATTTCACGATAACGTTTACGCAAAATATGGCCGATGATGTTGAACGAGAGCGTCATTAACAGCAATGTAAGACCGGCAGCGAAAATGGTCTGGTAGCCGATGCTGCCGTGAGGCAGATCACCCAGACTCACTTGTACAATATAAGCGGTGATGGTTGCCGCTGGCTCCATCGGATTCCACGTGAGATTGGGCTGCATGCCGGCGGCTACTGCTACTACCATGGTTTCCCCCACGGCACGGGAAATACCGAGAATATATGCTGCGGCAATACCGGAATAAGCCGCCGGCATCACTACCCGGATGGCGGTCTGAAAGCGCGTGGCACCCATTGCATAGGAGCCTTCGCGCATACTCATGGGTACTGCGCGCATCGCGTCCTCGGACAAGGAGCTCACATAGGGGATGATCATGATGCCCATCACCAGTCCGGCGGAGAGCAGACTGAAACCTGGCAGCTCAGGAAAGATTTGCTGCAGCAGCGGCGTGACAAACAACAGCGCAAAATATCCGTACACGATCGTGGGTACGCCGCCCAGCAACTCGAGGAACGGTTTGGCTATTTCACGTACGGTGAAAGGTGCGAATTCGGAAAGGTAGATTGCGATGATGGTGCCCAGCGGAATCGCTACCAGTAGCGCCACCGCAGAGCTTACCAAAGTACCGGAGACCAGCGGCAATATGCCATAGTGCGCATCATCAAACAGCGGCGTCCATTGGGTGTCGGTAAGAAAATCCCAAATGGAAACATGCTGGAAGAATTCATACGATTCCTTCACCAGCATCACCACAATGGCCAGCGTAATTGCAACCGAGGCGAATGCCGTCAAGAACAGCAACGCCTCAATGAAGCGCTCGCGCAAATTGCGGCGAAAACTGTACCCGAGTCTTCTGGGTTGGCTGATTTCAACGGGAGACTTTGCTGTCACGGACAAATGCCTTTTGAGGAGAGAGGGAATCTCTCGGCCTAGCCGAATATTACGATGGAAATGTTACAGTCTCGTGACACGCGCGCTCAAACTCAAGGGCAATCCTTCAGTCCTTCTTGCAGATATTTGCTTATCTATTTGAATCTGTTACAAGTATCCGGATCGCTTGCGACAGCCCATTGCATGCTCCCTGGCGGCAGGCTCGCAGCCCGATAACATTCCCGGATTACCCGCTCCGGCATGATCCCGTGTGCCGGAATGAAATTTGACCCTGGGAAGCCCGTTTTGCTATACTCCGGATTCACTGGCGCGGGGTGGAGCAGTCTGGCAGCTCGTCGGGCTCATAACCCGAAGGTCGTAGGTTCAAATCCTGCCCCCGCAACCAACAAAGACAACGGTTTGCAGGCTATTGCTTGCAAACCTTTTTTCTTTGCGGTCCGTCATGTAGGGACCATGTAGGATTCTTTCGCCAATCTCCGTATCACGTATACACCCACCCACAGACAAAAATCACCGGGCTATCTCTATTCATTTCCCACGTTTCCCACATTTTTCACGCATGTTTACATCACGGCCTGTTCGTCTACCATCATTTTCCTGAGATTGTATTCCGCTTTATGTAACCTGGCTCTAGCGGTTTGCCATACGTACCAAATATTTTTCCCTCTCGCATAATGCCAGTCACATGGTCACAGACAGCGTTCTGTGATGGATATAAATCATTTCTCTATACAGCCATTAATTCGGCCTTAATCGGCTTTATGCCTGCCAGCTTCTCTGGTTGCTGCTCGACTTCCCACAGGTCTAGCGCCTGTTGCATGCGTAGCCAGCTTTCGGGCGTGGTGTTGAGCAGTTTGGCGACTCGTGCTGCCATCTCTGGAGTCATGCTGCGTTTTTCGTGCAGTAACTCGGAAACCGAAAGGCGCGATACACCAATCCTCTGCGCAAACTCAGTCTGAGTCATTTCAAGAGCTGGGAGTACGTCTTCTCGCAGGATAGCGCCGGGGTGCGTCGGCCGGCGCTTCGGGTCTCGTAGGGTCTTCATCAGTGATAGTTCTCCAAGTTAACATCGATGGCATCCATGCCGTCGAATCGAAAAGTGATGCGCCAGTTACCGGTTACCGTCACGGCATAGGTTCCCTTGCGGTCGCCCGATAGCGGGTGAAATTTATATCCAGGAATATTCATATCTTCCGGTCTAACGACGGCATCAAGGCGGTCAAGCATCCGCTCAGTGCGTACCTCGGTCTTGGCGATGACACCCCGGTGGTCGCCCTTCTTGAAGAACCGTTCAAGACCTTTGTGCTTGAATGTGCGTATCATGGCTATATGTTCTTAACAAGAATACACTGTAATGATGTTGATTACAAAATCAAGCAGTTTTTATAAGTTGTTATTGCTCCCGTTGCGGAGCCACAAAATCATTCTTCCAGCTACGGATCGCAGCAAACACGCTGACCGGATCAGGCAATGATGCGCCAAGATAATTGCCAGCACTCCGGATGACTTCCAATTGATTGCAGCGCAGGAACGGATTGGTGGCTTTTTCCCTCATCAGCGTTGACGGCAGGGTGGGAATATCCTGTTCACGCAGCTTCTTCATCGCAACTTCGAGTTCGAGCAACGCCTGATTGCCGGGCTCGACCGCCCTGGCAAAATGGATATTGGCCAGCGTATATTCGTGACCGCAATAGACCAGGGTCTCATCGGGCAGCCCCGCCAGCTTCTGCAGTGAAGCATGCATCTGTTGCGGCGTGCCTTCGAATAACCGCCCACAGCCACAGGCAAACAGGGTATCGCCACAAAACAGCAGGTTTGCGCCATAATAGGCAATATGTCCTGCGGTATGGCCGGGAATGTCGAGCACGTTGAAACTGAGCGGAAATTCCGCCAGCTGTACATTGTCTCCTTCCCGCAGGCGATGGGTAAGCGTAGGGATAGACTCATGCGCGGGACCGTAAACCGGTACCGGAAATTCCCGCAGCAGCGCAGCATTGCCGCCGACGTGATCGTTATGATGATGGGTATTGAGGATGGCGACGAGCTGCAGATTTTCGCGGCGCAAAAAATCCAGCACCGGCGCGGCATCGCCCGGATCGACCACAGCGGCGTGGCAACGGTCGTGGATGACCCAGATATAATTGTCAGTAAATGCGCGGACCGGAACGATATGTAGCATGGTGTGATTGGGTTGGGTTAAATTTCAGCCTGGCCACGATACTCGGGTCAATTCGTGATTAAATTGTGGCCTGTCTCCTCGGACATTATATATGCCGACGCAAACTACGCAGCAATGGTTTGAGACCTGTCTCGGGCAATACCTGCTGGAACGGGAGCAAAACTATTTTGACCAGGCGGTAGCGGATGTATTCGGCTACAACGCCATACAGATCGGACTCCCGCAGCACGACTTCCTGCGTACCAATCGCATGCCGCTACGATTCTGTGCGGGAACCGAGAAAGGCGTCATATTGCGGGCTGCCCCTGATTTTCTGCCGATTGAAAGCAACAGTATAGATCTGGTGCTGCTGCCACATGTGCTTGAATTCAGCTCCAACCCCCACCAGATTCTGCGCGAAGTGCAGCGCGTATTGATGCCGGAAGGCCATGTCATGGTCAGCGGCTTCAACCCTCGCAGTCTCTGGGGAATACGTCGATGGTTCGGCTCGGCCATGTACGACTTTCCCTGGCGCGGCAATTTCATCGCGCTGCCGCGACTCAAGGACTGGCTGACGTTATTGGATTTCGAGATGACCGCAGGCCGGTTATGCTGTTACGCCCCGCCATTCAGCCAGGAAAAATGGCTGCGGCGATTTGATTTCATGGAAGCCGCCGGCGATCGCTGGTGGCCCATTTCCGGCGGGGTATATTTCCTGCAAGCGGTCAAGCGCGTGCATGGCATGCGCGTCATCAAGCCCGAATGGAAAGATGTACTTGCCGCCAGGAGAGGCATGGCGCCAGTTGCTCGCAGATTCAACGGCAATACCGCCGGAGAAGAGCCCCGGATAGCCGCTCGCACCCAAACCAAGGTACGAGGCGAGGAGTGAAAGCGAAGCACGCGGGTGTGGTGGAAATATTTACTGACGGCGCCTGCAAGGGCAACCCCGGTATTGGTGGCTGGGGCGCCCTGCTGCAATACGATGGACGGACGCGCGAGTTATCTGGCGGCGAGAAACTGACCACCAACAACCGCATGGAACTGCTCGCGGTGATACGCGCGCTGGAAGCGCTGACACGGCCATGCGAGATACATATACATACCGATTCCCAATATGTGCAGAAAGGCATCAGCGAATGGATACATGCCTGGAAGAAACGTAGTTGGCATACCGCTGCCAGGAAACCGGTGAAAAACGACGACCTGTGGAAACAGCTCGACCAGTTGACACAGCAACATCAGATCCAATGGTTCTGGGTACGCGGCCATTCCGGCCACGACGGCAACGAGCATGCGGATATGCTGGCCAATCGCGGCGTGGAATCGGTCATCCGAGGGGAATGACATATGCGCCAAGTTTTTCTTGATACCGAAACTACCGGCCTGGAACCCAAACTGGGCCATCGCATCATCGAGATCGCCGCGGTCGAAATGCTCGACCGCAGACCGACCGGACGCCGCTTGCACCATTATCTTAATCCGGAACGCGAGAGTGAGGCAGGCGCATTGCAGGTGCACGGTCTGACCAGAGAATTTCTTCGGGACAAACAAAAGTTCCGCGACATTGCCAAGGAGTTACTGGAATTCATCGCCGGGGCGGAACTCATCATGCACAACGCACCTTTTGATGTGGGTTTCCTTGACCATGAACTGGGATTGGCTGAACTGCAGCCGTTGCACAGCTACTGCCAGGCAATTACCGACACGCTGAAAATGGCCAAGGACCTGCATCCTGGCAAGAAGAACAATCTCGACGCGCTGTGTGAACGCTATCAGGTGGATAACTCCCGGCGTACTTTGCATGGCGCGCTGCTGGATGCGGAATTGCTGGCAGAAATTTATCTTGCCATGACCCGTGGACAGGAAAGCCTGGTAATGGAAGTGGAAGTCCCGCCGCCAGTGCTTGGCGCCGCCATAAATCCAGCCAATCTGACATTGATGGTGCTGCGTGCCAGCGCTGAAGAACTGGCAGCCCACGCACAGCAACTGGAAAAGATCGAGCGTGAAAGCAAGGGCGCTTGCCTGTGGAAACGCCTTGAATCCGCTACTGTGGCGGAATAAGGAGCCGCAACCGGGGGGAGAGAGTCTGGTGGGCGGTACTGGGATCGAACCAGTGGCTTCCACCGTGTGAAGGTGGCACTCTACCGCTGAGTTAACCGCCCAAAAGAGGCGCAATTAGAGCATGAATCCTCAGTCCCGGTCAACGCAGCGATAGCGGGAAAAGCTGCAATGCCCCGGCATTACCCGCCGGGATCGCGTAAAATGGCGCGCTCCCGCAACTCGTCACCATCGGTGTCTCCATCATGATTCGTACCCGCTTTGCCCCCAGCCCTACCGGCTATCTCCATATCGGCGGCGCGCGCACTGCGCTGTTTTCCTGGGCCTATGCCCGCAGGCACGGCGGCAAGTTCATCCTGCGGATAGAAGACACCGATCTTGAGCGCTCTACCGCGCAATCCACCCAGGCTATTCTTGATGGCATGGCCTGGCTGGGGCTGGATTACGATGAAGGACCGTTCTACCAGATGCAGCGGCTGACGCGTTATCACGAGCTGGCAGAACAGTTGCTGCGCACAGACAGGGCGTATTACTGCTATGCCAGCAAGGAGGAACTGGAGGTGATGCGCGAGCAGCAACGCGCGGCCGGACTGAAACCCAGATATGACGGACGCTGGCGCGACTCCAGGCAGACCCCTCCGGCTGGAGTAAAACCGGTGGTGCGGCTGAAGAATCCCGCTGCCGGACACGTGGTGTTCGACGATCTGGTCAAGGGGCGCATCGTCGTAGCCAATGGTGAACTCGATGACCTGGTGCTGCTGCGTGCTGACGGCGTGCCGACTTACAACTTCGGCGTGGTGATCGACGATCTCGACATGAATATCAGCCATGTGATACGTGGCGATGATCATGTCAACAACACCCCGCGCCAGATCAATATACTCAAGGCGCTGGGAGCGCCCTTGCCGCAATACGCGCATGTGCCGATGATACTGGGCGCAGACGGCGAGCGCCTGTCCAAGCGCCACGGCGCAGTGTCAGTGATGCAATACCGCGACGACGGCTATCTTCCCGAAGCGCTGCTGAATTACCTGGCACGGCTCGGCTGGTCGCATGGCGACGAAGAAATCTTCAGCCGCGAACAACTGGTCGAGTGGTTTGATCTGGCGTCCATCAACTGCGCACCGGCGAAGTTCAACCCAGAGAAATTGAGCTGGCTCAATCAGCAATATCTCAAAACGGCAGATGATGCGCGCCTGACGAAACTGGTTGCGCCATTTCTTGAGGCAGACGGTTGCGATCCGGCAGCCGGACCGGATCTGCTCAAGGTGGTGAGTCTGCTCAAGGAACGGGTCAATACCACGGCAGAACTGGCCGATGCCGCTGTCTATTTTTTTCGTCCGCTGGAACCGGCCGCCGAACTCAAGACCTTGCATTTCAGCAGTGAGGCAAAGCCGGCAATAATCGACCTGATGGAGAAACTTGCCACGGTGGAATGGGATCGCCACCTCATCCATGACACGATCAAAACCACCGCCACTGCTCATGGCCTGAAGCTGCCCAAGGTGGCGATGCCGCTGCGGGTAATGGTGACGGGTGAAGCGCAGACGCCGTCGATCGACGCAATACTGGAATTGCTCGGCAGAGCAGAAACGCTCAAGCGCATGCATGACCGCCTGACCGATTTTCCCGTCTGAAAGAATTTCTGGAACTGGCGTCTAAGGCTTTGGCTTGATCAGCCCTGCTTTCACGAAAGCCTGCAGATAAACGCCATAACCCTGTGCCGCCATCTCCTCCAGCGGAATGAAACGCAGCGACGCCGAATTGATGCAGTAGCGCAACTTTGTCGGTCCCGGGCCGTCGTTGAATACGTGACCCAGATGCGAATCCGCATGCTTCGATCGCACCTCTGTGCGCACCATGCCATACTCCCGATCCTGTTTCTCCACAATCTCCGCACCCGCGAGCGGGCGCGTGAAACTCGGCCAACCGCTGCCGGAATCAAACTTGTCCAGCGAGCTGAACAGCGGCTCGCCCGACACCACATCCACGTAAAGCCCTGGCTTGTGGTTATCCCAATAAGCGTTGCGGAAAGGCGGCTCGGTACTGCATTGCTGCGTGACCGCAAACTGTTCGGGAGATAATTTCTTCTTCAACTCCGCTGCATCCGGTTTCTTGAAATTCTTCATGATGATGGTCTGCTGAATTGGAACGGGAGTGTATTGCGGTGCATGATCTGCGCTGTGCGCTGCTGCGATGACGCCAACCGCCAGCAACACGGCAGTGGCAATTCCTGGAATCCTGACTGACTTCATATGATTCGTATTCTGCACACCTGAAATAATCCGATTGCACCAGGAAGCCAGTGCAGGATAAGCCCTGCGGGGCTGTATTCAAGAATACACCACTTTGCAAGTTTCAGTCGAGGCAATGAATACAGGCCAGGCGGTTACACCGGCATGGGGGATGGGGATAGAACCACTACACCATCACAGCTGATGGGTATACATCTGTTGCAGGAATGACTCCACATCCGCTGTCACAAGATCAACCGGCATGCTTGCCTGTCTCTCTGTTGGCGCAGGCAGTTGTTGCTGACATACCAGGGCGACCGTGGGATTCCAGCCGGCGCACATGATCTCTTCGCCGTACTGCGCTTCCATCGCGTCGTAGGCGGTTCCGTAGCTGTTCACGTTTATCACGATACCCATGTCACACCTCTATTTGCTTGCGTGGCGCCAAGGCATAAACCCTGCCCTGTAATTATGATATCGGCTGCTCAGGCAAATAGTTTAGGGAAGCATGGGGTAACAACGGGGAAATCGCAGCGAGGGGGAAAATTCGGTGGCGGAAGCATTGCGTCCGGGTTTCCATGTTATCGTTATGCTCGCACACATTCATTCAACTACAGGCCACTAGAGGAAAATTGCCGATGAATTGCACTGCTGTCAGGAATGCCGGACACGGAGACAGACTTGGACGCCATTAAGACCTTCTTTCTGTTTGGCATCACCGCGCTTGCTGAAATTATTGGCTGCTACCTTCCGTACCTTTGGCTCAGACAGGGCAAGAGTGTCTGGCTGCTTATCCCGGCAGCCTGCTCCTTGGCACTGTTTGCATGGCTGTTATCCCTGCATCCAACCGCTGCAGGCCGTGTTTATGCGGCGTATGGCGGCGTGTATGTAGGTGTTGCAATTCTGTGGTTATGGTCGATCGATGGCGTTCGTCCCACTACCTGGGACGTAGTCGGCTCATTGGTGGCATTACTTGGCATGGCAATCATCATGTTCGCTCCAAGAAGCGCCTGACTGCCATCTCAGATTGCAGCTTGATTCTCTTCCGTCAGCGCCTGCAGCTTGCGCCGTTTATGTGACCGGTGCGGTTGCTGTTTCTGCAACTGGTTAACCTCCGGCAGCTCAGGATTGCTCGCACCCGGTGCCCGCATCAGGGCGTTGGCATACTTGTCCGCCATCGCCGGATTCAGTTTGCGCAGGTTCGAATAAACCTCCCTCACCTTGTCGTGCCGGTTCTGGAAGAAATAGGCAACACCCAGATTATTCCAGGCCCCGGCATTTGCCGGATCGATGCGCACCGCCTCGCGGTAGGCCTCTATCGCCTGCTCGTATTGGTTGGAGTCAATGTAGACTATCCCCAGGTTATACCAGGCATCGGCATATTCCGGCTGGATGCGTAATACCTCGCGGTAGGCCTCTATCGCCTGCTCATGCTGCTTGAACTTACTGAAAGCGACGCCCTGGTTATAGCGGGCATCGACATCCTCTGGCTGGATGCGCAACGCCTCGCGGTAGGCCTGAATCGCCTGCTCATGTTGCTGGAGTTTGCCGTGGACAATGCCCAGGTTATACCAGGCGCTGACGTTCTCCGGCTGAATGCGCAACGCCTCACGGTAGGCCTGCAGCGCCTGCTCATGCTGCTTCAGGCCATCGTGCACAAGACCCAGGTTATACCAGGCATCGGCATACTGCGGCCGGATACGCAGCGCCTCGCGGTAAGCCTGGATCGCCTGCTCATGCTGCTTCAGACCATCGTGCACAAGACCCAGGTTGTACCAGGCGTCGGCATGCTCAGGCTGGATGCGTAGCGCCTCGCGATAAACCTGAATCGCCTGCTCGTATTGCTTGAGTTTGCCGTGAGCGATGCCCAGGTTGTACCAGGCGTCGGCATATTCCGGCTGGATGCGCAGTGCCTCGCGCAAGGCATAAACCGCCTGGTCATGCTGTTTGAAACCGTTGTAAGCGATGCCCAGATTATTCCAGGCACTGGCATCCTCCGGATCGATACGCAGTGCTTCGCGGTAGGCCTGAATTGCCTGCTCATACTGCTTGAGGTTACTGAAGGCGAGTCCCAGATTGTGCCAGGCTCTGGCATCCTCCGGGTCGATGCGCAGCACCTCGCGACTGGCCTGGATCGTCTGATCATATTGGCCGGAATCGAGATAGGACAGGCTCAGGTCATACCATGCATCGCCATACTCCGGCTGAATGCGCAGCGCCTCGCGATAGGCCTGAATTGCCTGGTCATGCTGCTTGAGATTATTGTAGGCAAGCCCCAGGTTATACCAGACACTGGCGTTCTCGGATTGAATGCGCAGCGCTTCGCGCAAGGCAGGAACAGCCTGCTCGTACTGCTTGAGTTTGCCGTGGGCCACCCCCAGGTTATACCAGGCGCTGACATTTTCCGGCTGGATGCGCAGCGCCTCGCGATAAGCCTGGAGCGCCTGCTCGTATTGCTTGAGATTGCTGTGAGCCACCCCCAGAATGAGTCTGGCAAAAGCGCTTTCAGGCTCGCTTTCTACCCACTGCTGCGCGAGTTCCAGCAGCCCCTGATAATCCTTTTGCTTCAGCAATGCCGGGGCCAGGCTGGACCAGTCCTGCCCGCTTTTCTTCGTTACTGCCACGGCCTGCGTCGGTGCAGAAACATCGGCGTGAACGACAGACGCCGCCGATACGAAGATTGACAGACTGGCGACAAAACCAAATGCAAAGCGCATGCTCATGACGCTCCCCGATTACCTGGATTAAAACTCGAAGTCCAATGTTCGGCACCGGATTGGTCCATGTGCTGAGTTGGTCGAAGAATACCGCATATGTGGTTCATCAGTCGAGACATTTTCTGGGTTGTAGCCATTGCTCGCCGAGGGAACGGCCTATCGTGGCTGCGGCTTCAGCCGCCCCGCTTTTCCCAGACCGCGCGCACCTGGGCAGCCAGGGTCATGGGGTCGAAAGGCTTGGCAATCACGTCCAGCGCCCCCAGCGATTTATAATGGGCCACCTCCAGCGGTTGCACCTTGGCGGTCATGAAAGCCACCGGTACCTGTGCCAGCAGTGGTCGTTCGCGCAACGCCTTGAACGTGGATGGACCATCCATGCCGGGCATCATCACATCCAGCAGAATCATGTCAGGCATGAAAGCCTCGGCTTCAAGCAGTGCTTGTTCACCCGAAGAACAGGTTTTCACCGTGAAACCGCCGACCATTTCCAGCGCCAGCTTGGCTATGGCCTGGATATCCGGCTCGTCCTCGACATACAGAATGTTTTGCAGTTTCATGGTTTTTTTCCTCCGGATTTGAATGAATTGATGCTGGTGTTGATAGCATCGAGCAACTCATGCGGCGACACCCGCGACTTGAGCAAAGCGGCTTCGACCTTGCCGGCTTCCGTGCTGCTGAGTTCAGTACCGGACAGAATGATGATCCTGGGCGCCGGTTTCTGTTTCTTCAACAGCGGCAGCAGATCCCAGCCGGAACCATCCGGCAGCTCCAGATCCAGAATCACCACGTCAAACCGCTCCAGCGCAATCATCGCGCGTGCATCGGCCAGCGTGGTCGCCAGTTCAAAGTCGTAGCATTCGCCCACCATGGCGCGAATCACCTGGTGCAGGTCGGCATCATCCTCCACATGCAGCACCCGCGGACGATGTCCGGCTACTCCAACCAGATATTTCTCCACCGTACCCAGCAGGCGGGTCTCGTCGATCGGCTTGGTCAGCCAGTCGATGTTCGAGAAATCTCCATTGATGGCGAGCTTCCCCTCTTCCATCCCAGCCGAAACCACAATGATCGGCAGATCCACCGTTTCCGGCCGTTGCCGCACCTGGCGGATGATCTCCAGTCCGTTGCTGTCCGGCAACCTCAGATCCAGCGTCATGGCCGCGTAGCTTGATTGTTGCAATGCCTGCAACGCCTCGGCGCCGTTCGCGGCAATATCGACTTGGTAACCGGCGCGGCTGAGCAGCAGGCTCAGTAGCTGTGCAATATCCGGCTCGTCCTCCACCACCAGGATGCGGGGCGCATCACTACCCGACAGGGATGGCATGTGGCTGGTAATGCCCGTTGCAGCGGCGTTCGCTAATGGTAACTCGCAGAAGAAGGTGGCACCTTTCCCTTCCTCTGACTCGAATCCAACCTGGCCATGCATGTGTTCCACCAGTTCCCTGGTGATGGCCAACCCCAGACCCGTGCCGCCTTTCTGGCGCGTATCGGAGGAGTCTGCCTGGGAGAATTTCTGGAAAATGTGCGCGCGAAATGCTGCAGGAATACCGGGGCCATGATCGGTCACGCTGATCCGCACCCGTCCATCCAGCTTCTGCACCGTAACTTCCACCGTGCCATCCTCGGGAGAGTATTTGATCGCATTGGACAGCAGATTGCTCAGCACCTGCAGCAGGCGCTGGCCATCCACCCGCACCTCGGCATCCGCTGCCTGGCTGATCAATGCCAGCGTCACCCGGCGCTCGACGCCATAGCCACGGGTGTTTTCCAGCACCTGCTCGATCAATGGCAGCAGCGGCTGCAACTGTATGTCGAAATGCATCTTGCCGGCGGCAATCTTCTCCATGTCGAGCAGATCATTGATCAGATGATTGAGCCGTTGACTGTTCTTGTGGGCGATGTCAATGAGCGCACGCATATTCTGCGGTATGCTGCCCAGCGCACCGCCGACCAGCAATCCCAGGCTGCCGGCAATCGATGTCAGCGGGGTACGCAGTTCGTGGCTGACCGTGGAGACAAACTCGTTCTTCATGCGCTCGATGCGCTTGCGCTCGGTGATGTCGCGCACGATGGCGACAAAGCGTCCCTGCTGTATTCCTTCCCGTATGAACTGGAGAAAGATCTCCACCGGAATATTGTGCCCGTCCTTGTGGCGGTGGATGGTCTGGAAGTTGAGCGAGGCTTGCGTGCCGTCGATCAGCGGCTGCACCGTCTGCCGGAAACGCTCCAGCGTGAATTCGGGTTTGATATCAAGCGGCGTCATTGCCAGCAGCTCGGCTTCGGTATAACCCACCTGCTCCTGCGCGCCATTGTTCACATAGATGAACCGGAAATCACCCTCGCGAAACATGAAAACACTATCCAGCGTCTGGTCCAGCGTGTACTTGAACTGTGACAACTCCTCTTCGACTTTCTTGCGTTCGGTGATGTCGATCACCGATGCCAGCACAAACCGTCCTTCCGGTGTCTGTACCGGATTCAGGCCGATCTCCACCGGAAACACTTTGCCATCCTTGTGCTGTCCGTAAATTTCGCGCCCCGCCCCCATCTCGCGCGTATCCGGCGCGTGCGTGTAGGCCGTGCGATACCCGGCATGCTTGCCGTGATATTGCTGCGGCACCAGCATCTCGATCGGCTGCCCCAGCAATTCCTCGCGCCGGTAACCAAATATATGCTCCGCTTGCGAGTTCACCATCGCAATCCGCCCTTCCGCACTGACCATCAGCATCGCATTGGGCAAGGCATCGACGATGGTGCGCAGGCGCTCCTCATTGCTGCGCAATGCCTCTTCCGCTTGCTTGCGTTCGGTGATGTCGTGTGCGATACCCAGATAGCCGTTAATTTCCCCGTCATCCGCGCGTATCGCGGTAATCACCAGCGAAACTAAAATGTGTTCGCCACTCTTGCGGACATAAGTCCATTCCCGGCTCTCGGAGCCTTGCCGTTCGGGAACATCGACAAATGTACGGAAACCAGTCACCGGGTACCCCAGGGACACGCTCAATTCCCGTGCTCTGGCCTCCACCTCGGCGGGCAGATGAAAGATGGCCGGAGTCTGTTTGCCCACCATCTCGCCTGCCTCGTAACCAAGCAGGCGTTCCGCACCGCGATTGAATACCGTGATGGTTCCCGCCGGGTCAGCGGCGATGATGGCAACTTCGGAAGCAGCGTTCAGTACGTCGGCAAGCAGTTTCAGAGGCACACCACCTCCGGCTCGGCATACCGTTCGCAGATGGCAATGATTTCCGTCAGATTTTGCTGAAAATGCACCACCACTTCGGGATCGAAGTGTTTACCGACGTTGGCCTGCATGTAAGCCACCGCTTTATCTACGGGCCAGGCTTCCTTATAAGGCCGCACGGAAGTCAGCGCGTCAAACACATCGGCTACTGCGACGATGCGCCCGGCCTGCGGAATGGCGGTACCGGCCAACCCATGCGGATAACCGCTGCCGTCCCACTTTTCATGGTGCGTGAGCGCGATAACATACGCCAACTGCAGCAGTTCCGAACTGTCCCCATCCATCAGCTCTGCGCCCATGCTGGCATGGCTTTTCATGATCTCCCATTCGTGCGGCTCCAGCTTGCCTGGTTTCAGCAGAATGCCATCGGGGATACCGATCTTGCCGATGTCATGCATGGGGCTGGCGTGCAGCATCAATTCACAATTATCCACGCTCCAGCCTATGCTGCGCGCCAGCAATGCGGATACCTTGCTCATGCGTATCACATGCAAACCGGTCTCGTTGTCGCGGTACTCGGCGGCGCGGCCGAGGCGCTGCACGATCTGCAAGCGCGTGGCGCGTAGTTGTTCGGTGCGTTCCCGCACCATCTCCTCCAGCACGGCTTTCTGGTCGTACAACAGACGGTGGGCCAGATGTACCTCGAACAGGTTGCGCACCCGTGCCAGCAGTTCAACGCGATCGAATGGTTTGGTCACGAAATCACGCGCACCGCTGTTCAGCGCGCGCAACAGATAGTCGCGCCCCTGCTGCGCGGTCAGCACTATGATCGGCGGCAGCAATGGATCTGCCAATGCCGCCAACTGCGCCATCACTGCGAAACCGTCCAGATGCGGCATATTGAGATCGAGCAGAATCAGATCGGGGCGTACCGCCCGGTAGTGATCCAGCGCTACGCGCGAGTCCTGCACCAGATCGAGATCGGTGTAGCCTTGCCCCGACAGCATCTTGTCCAGCAGCTTGAGGTTGGCAGGTTCGTCGTCGACGATCAGGATGCGCGGCCCTTTGGCGGGCGATTCGGTCATATCTCAAGTCTCCTTGTCGGATGCCAATGGAGCGGATGCTGCCGTCAGGCAAGCATCCACGATTTTGTGCAGTTGTTCGATCTCTATCGGTTTGGTGAGAAAGCCGCTGAAATCTGCAGCCACGCCGCGCTCGATATCACGCGCCATCGCATTGGCGGTAACGGCAACTACCGGGATAAACTTTAGCGCGGGATCGGCTTTTAGCAATGCCAGCATCTGGTAGCCATCCATGCCCGGCAGATTGATGTCGAGCAGAATCAGGTCGGGATGGCGGCTGCGGGCAATTTCCAGCCCGAGTTCGGCACTGGGGGCAGCGAGCAGCACGAGATCCTTGCGGGTGGTAAAAATCTTCTGCATCAGATACAGATTGGCCGGGTTATCTTCCACGTACAGCACCGTCCGCAGACCAGCGCTGGCGGCGGCAATAACAGCGGGGGTAGCATCCTGAGCGGCGGCAAGCAATGGCACATCCGGTGCGCTGGCAGGCAGTTCAAACCAGAAGGTACTGCCTTCATCCACGACGCTTTCCACCCCGATGACGCCGTGCATGCCTTCGACCAGCTTCTTTGCCAGCGCCAGGCCGATGCCGCTGCCTTCAATGCCGTCGTAGGCCGATTCCATCCGCTCGAACGGTTGGAACAGACGTGCCAGTGAGGCAGCATCAATGCCGCGGCCGGTATCGCGCACGCTGGTGCGCAGACGTCCCTCCCCGACCGGTTCACAACGCACCTGTATGCTGCCGCCCGCTCGGTTGTACTTGATCGCATTGGACAGCAGATTCAGCAACACCTCGCGCAGCCGCAACCGGTCGGCCTGCACCAAGCTCGCAGCCCCCAGTTCCAGCGTGATGCTGATCCGGCTTGCTATGGCTAACGGCTGCAACTGTGCCACGCATTCCTTGATCAAGGGGGCAATGGCCACGGCTTCGATGACCATATCCAGCCGTCCGCTTTCAATGCGCGCCAGATCCAGCACTTCATTCACCAGTTCCAGCAAATGATTGCCGGCATGCACGATCTCCTGCACGTTATCGCTCTGAATTTCCGTCAATGCATGTTCCGGATCTCTTTCCAGCAATTGTCCGAAGCCGATGATCGCATTCAGCGGCGTGCGCAGTTCGTGGCTCATGCGCGAGAGGAACTCGGATTTGGCCATGTTGGCCTGCTCGGCTTGTTCCTTGGCGCGCGCCAATGCCGTAGTACGCTGCTCGACGCGCTGCTCCAGCTCGGCGTTGAGCTTGAGTATTTTCTCTTCGATGCGCTTGCGTTCGGTGATGTCCTGTATCGTGCCCACCGAGCGCAGTGGCTTGCCTTCGCTGCTGAACTCTGTCTCGGCGCGCTCATGCACGTACTTGACGCGCCCGTCTGACATGAGCAGCCGGTGCGTGATTTCGTAGGACTC
The DNA here is from genome assembly GCA_026399575.1 of Nitrosospira sp. Classification (GTDB taxonomy): domain Bacteria; phylum Pseudomonadota; class Gammaproteobacteria; order Burkholderiales; family Nitrosomonadaceae; genus VFJL01. The sequence continues at coordinate 75,626 of JAPLQS010000067.1, forward strand.
GCGGGTCAGGAGCGAGTGTGCGTAAGCGGCATTGACGGCTTCCCGGTCATCCGGATGGATCGCGTTCAGGAAACCTTCGTAGCTGGCAGCAAACTCGCTCTGGTCGATCTCGAACAACCGGAAAACCTCATCTGACCAGGTAAGCTTGCCACTTACCAGATCAAGCTCCCAACTGCCGACCTGGGCCATCTGCTGAGCTTCGTTGAGTTTCGTCTCATTCGCACGCAAGCTTTCCAGCGCAAGCGAGAGTTCGGCAGTGCGCTGTTCGACCCGAAGCTCGAATCCTGCATAGGAACTTTGCAAGCGTTCGGTCATGACATTGAAGGAACTGGCGAGTTGCCGTAATTCCAGCCAGCCTTGCGGCGGCACGCGCTGCTGCAGGGAGCCTGCGGCAATACGCTCTGTTGTAGTGATCAGTTGCCGGATAGGCGCGACCAGGTTGCGGCCAAACAGCAGCGCCAGTACGAGCGAGGCCAGCAACAGCAAGCCCAGTGCAAGCAGCGCATATTTCTGCAACTGGTGCAGCGGCGCAAGCGCCTCGGCAGTATCGATCTTCGCCACCATGCCCCAGCGCAATTCGGGTAAATAGCGCCAGGTGGCGATGACTTCCGTCCCTGAGTAATCATGGACAACGCCTTTGCCGTGCTCGCCGGCAAGGGCCTTGCGCATGCCCGTGGGCAGATTTGGAGAGCTCTGTGAAAAACGCAGACGGAAAGCCGCATCGGGAGCACGTTTCAGCGGAATAACATAGAGTATGTCGTCACCATCCCGTTGCGCCAGCGCCGTTTCACCGCTCTCGCCCAGTCCGGCGCTATCCGCAGCGACCGCGTTGAGCTTGCCTAAATCCAGTTGCAATGCCAGAGCGCCCAGCAGCCTTCCATCTCTGACTATGGGAGAGGTGACAAAGAGAGCTGGTTTGCCGTCAGATGGCGCATAGATCTGGACTGGGCTGATCTGGATGTCGAGCAGCGTGACTGCATCGCGATAGCCTTGCGCCAGCGCCGTATCGCGGTAGAGTCCGTTGATGAGATTGGTGCCGAAATCCGCCTCCCGTTGTAGCGAGAACACCACATTGCCCGTCACATCTATCAGCAGCAGATCGTGGTAACCCATGCTGCTGAGCAACGGGTGATAATACTGACGAATACGCTGCTCTGCGCTGGCATAGCGCGGGCTGGAGACTGCCCGTTGTGCGTGCAGTTCGCTGAAAACCTGCAAGGCGCTGACCGTCATCTCCGACTGGGTCAGGAACTGATTGTCGGCCAGACGTTCATTGATGTAATGGTCGATCTGATCCTGTTTCTTGTCGGCAATGGCAGAAACGCTTTCCAGCGCCGCTTCCCGTAATGTGCGCTCGAAAGACTGCAGATAGAACCAGGTCAGTCCTGCAATGGCAGCGACGACAGCAGCAGGAAAGCCAGCAGCAGCCGCGGAATGATGCCGTTGAATCTCACGGCACTCCCCCTGCCGCATTATTTTTCAGCAAGGCTCGCCAGGCATCATGGCTGCGGTGGAAAGGCCAGGGAGTTGGCCGCACTGGTGTATTGGAGGAATACACTTGCTCGAACTGCCCGTCCGGGAGTACCCGCCCCACCCGTACCATGTTCCACAAATGACGGCTGGTCGCATCCACTGCGAGTATTCCTGAAGGCGCCTGGATGCTCTGCCGCAGCAACGTCGGGTTAACCCGCACTGGATCGATAGAGTTTGTTTCCCGTACTGCTTGCGCCCACAAATGCACACCCAGGTAGGAAGTCTCCATCGGAGCGCTGGTCACCCGCTCAGCGCCAAAGCGGCTCTGATACGCCGCGACAAAGCGCCGGTTCTCTTCTCCCGGCAGCGACTGGAAATAACCCCACACCGCATAGTGCCGGGTGAGCCGCCCGCCGCGCCAGGCTTTCATTTCTCCCTCGGCCATGCTGAACGACATCAGCGGCAGATTATGCAAACCAGCTTTTTCCAGCGCATCCAGAAAATACCGGTTGCTGTCACCGTTCAGGGTGTTGAGTACGATGTCCGGTTTTTTCTGCACGATGTCCGCGACGATGGCATCGACATCAGCGCTGCCCAATGGCAGGTAGCGTTCGCCCAGAACTTCGCCGTCATTGGCTTTGATCAGGTCGCGTATGATGAGATTGGCGGTGCGCGGATAGATGTAATCCGAGCCGAGCAGGTAGACGCGGCGGCCGAACTGCTGCATGGCCCAGCGCGTGCCGGGCACGACCTGCTGATTGGGTGCGGCGCCGGTATAGAGAATATTCGGCGACTGCTCCATGCCTTCGTACTGTACCGGATAAAATAGCAGGTGCCGGTGCTGCTCGACCACCGGCTTCACCGCCTTGCGGCAGGCCGAAGTCCAGCAGCCGAACAGCACCGCAACCTGTTCCTGCGTGATCAGCCGCTCCGCTTCGGCGGCAGCGATGTTCGCATCGGATTTGCCATCGGCCACCACCAGTTCCAGCGGGCGCCCCAGCAACCCGCCCTGGGCATGGATTTCCTCCACCGCCAGACGCACAGCATCCACCAGCGGCGTCTCGCTCAGCGCCATGGTGCCGCTCAGCGAGTGCAGTACGCCGATTTTGATGGGAGGTTGCGCTGGTGACTGCGCCTGCCATAGCCCAACCAGCACGGCTGCGACCGCAACTAGTCCCAGCATGACAAAACGGAAGCTTCCTTTCATTGCAACACTTTCCTGTCTGGGTAAAAGCATTGATCAGTCCCCGCAGACCATCCACCCGCTGGATCGGCTGCGGTCAGACCGGTTATGGCGCCTCCCCTGGCGGCAAAATCGTGTCGATACTGAGCAACCGGTCTAGCGTTGCATAAAACTGTGTGATATCCAGCGGCTTGGTCAGGTAGTCTTTGAAACCCGCCGCCATGCCGCGTGCGATGTCGCGCGGCATGGCATTGGCAGTAATGGCCACCACCGGGATGGTGTTCAGACATGCATCGGATTTGAGCACTTCCATCACCTGGTAGCCATCCATGCCCGGCAAGTTGATGTCCAGCAGGATCAGTGCCGGATGATATGCCTGAGCCAGTTCGATGCCCAGTTCCGGCGTATGGGCAGTCAGCAGGTGGATATGCTGGCGGTGGCCGAGGAGCTGCGCCACCAGTTTCAGATTGGCTGGATTATCCTCGATGAAGAGCACCGTGCGCTGCCACTCTTCCGGACCTGCTGCCGGAATCAGTGGAGCCGTGGCAGTTACCCGGATTGCGCCTTCCTGCGGAACAAATTCATTCGGCAGATCGATCCAGAACGTGCTGCCCACGCCGATTTCGCTTTCCACGCCGAGTGTTCCGCCCATCATTTCGACGATGCGCTGGCTGATGGTCAGACCGATGCCGGTGCCTTCCACCGCAGTATGCTCCGCACCAAGACGATTGAACGGCTGGAATATTTCCGCCAATTTCTCGGCAGGAATCCCCTGCCCGGTATCCGTTACCAGGATGCGCAGACACTCGTCAGCCGCAGGCTGCGCCTGCAGATGGATGCTGCCGCCCGCGCGGTTGTATTTGATAGCATTGGACAATAAATTGAGCAGCACCTGTTTCAAGCGCGTATGGTCAGCCCGCACTACCACCCTTTCCAGTCCCAACTGATTGATGCGGATGCCACGCGCATCAGCCAGCGGCTGCACCAGGCTCAGGCATTCCTCCACCAGCGCCGCCACGGCCACCGGCTCCAGCGAGAGCTCGAGGTGGCCGGATTCCACTTTGGCCAGATCCAGCACTTCGTTGATCAGTGTCAACAGGTGGCGGCCGGCCTTGAGAATTTCATGCACGTTGTCCTGCTGGTCAGCTCCCAGATTATCATCGCATTCCATCAACTGGGCGAAACCGAGAATGGCGTTCATCGGTGTGCGCAGCTCATGCGACATGCTGGAAAGAAACTCGGACTTGGTCTGATTGGCCCGGTCGGCAGCTCTACTTGCTTCCAGTAATGCCATTTCAGTCGCTTTCATGTGGCTGATGTCGGTGCGGATCGAAACATATTGATAGGGCTTACCTTTGTCATCGAGAAAAGGCGTGATGGTGGACTCGACCCAGTACAGGCTGCCATCCTTGTTGCGGTTGCAGACTGCGCCCTGCCAGACATTGCCGCCGGCGATGGTGCGCCACAGATCCTGATAGAACTCCGGCGGATGCTGCCCCGATTTCAGAATGCGGTGATTCTGTCCCAGTAGTTCGTCACGGCGGTAGCCACTGATAGCGCAGAATTTGTCGTTGACGTAGGTGATGTTCCCTGCCCGGTTGGCAATGCTGACGATGGCGTGATGATCGAGTGCAAGGTGCTCGCGCTCGCGCTCATACAATGCCTGGTGCAGATGCGCCATGGTTTCGTTGTTCTGCCGCCAGCGCCGCGCGCGCGCGGTTACCATCGCCACCAGGTGGGCAGGTTGCACCGGCTTGACCAGGAAGTCGTCGCCGCCAAGATCGAGTGCCAGCAGTTGCTTGTCGATATTTGTTTCAGCAGACAGGAACAGGATAGGCAGAGTGGCGAGGTGTTCCTGTTCGCGCAACACCGCCGCCAGCTCCGGCCCGCTGACATCGGGCATGTAGATGTCGAGCACCAGCACATCCGGCGCAAAGCCGTGTAAGGCATCGAGTGCTTGTCTGGGGTCTGTCACGGTGCGCACTTCCATGCCGGCATGGCGCAGCACCGCCGCGTTTGCCTCCAGCGGCAGTGGATCATCGTCCACCATCAATACGCGAAAGGGTTGCGCGGGCAGGCGTCCGGTAAGCGAATCGAGCAGTCTCGCCAGATGCAGTGGGTTTACCGGCTTGGTCAGATAGCGGCTGGCCCCGGAACGAAAAGCGGCAAGGCGCGCGTCGAGGTCATCGCGCACTGACACAACAACGATAGGCGGGCACCATTCCTGACCCGCTTTGAGCTCCCCCATCAGCAATGCACCCGCTGTATCGCCCTGTGGAAAGATCAGGTCCAGCACCACTGCAGCGGGACGTTCACCGCTGCTCCATGCTGCCCGGAACTCGGCCAGTTCGGTAAAGACTCGCACCCGGTAGCCGTCTTGCTCCAACGCCACGCTGAGCTGTCGCGCCTGTTCAGCGTCATCCTCCACCACATCAATCAGGGGTGAGCCTTGGGCGACGGAGTAATGCGGCTGCTTCAGGCTGGGCGCATTCTGCTGCAGCCTGGCTTGTGCCAGTTTCTCCAGCCGCTCCAGAACATGGATGGCCTCCCGCCAGCGAACCATGCTCGGCCCCTGCTCATCCTGCAGCATCGCAGCCAGATGCTGCTCGAGTTCGTGCGCGACCACGCTGAGCGAATGCATGCCGAAAGTGCCGGCGGCGCCGGTCAGACTATGCACCAGACGGTGCAATGCCTGCGCCTCGGCAAGCTGCCAGGCCGCCGGGTCGAGGCGCATGAAACTGGCGCGGATGGCTTCGATTCGGACTGGAAGCTGATCGGCGAACTGCTGCCGCAACCCGGCCAGGGCAGTTTCAACGGGGACGGGATCATTCCATAGTTCAGAGGTCATTTGTGCTCCATATGAGCTTGATCAATCGCTAACGAGGAGTGGCCTGCAAAAAGCGCTTTAGCAGAATTGCCTGCAAAGTCAGCAGATTTTTTCTGCTCGGAGTTTACTATGGATTTCTTTTAATCTATAAAGGAAAGTTATATTTGTCGTTCATTGTGAGTGTTTGTGTAACCCTTTGTAACGATGCATGCGCAAAATACGGCCCTCAGCCTGATGTAAACCATCAAGCCTAACGTTACGTACGATGCGGCAGCCGGTAGCTGGACCTGTTGCGGGGGTTTGGAAAAAGGTGCGGCGTGAACAAGTGCCGGACTACTTGGATGCTTCCTTGCTGCTTTTCTTTTCTTTGGTGACCGGATTCTGGACTGTGTAGCCGTTCTCTTTCATCTTGTAACCGCCATAAGCTCCGGCGCCTGCAGCGGCAAGGTACCAGCAACCCGATAACGCCGGAATCATGGCCAGAAGCAAGCTTAGGCGAATTATTCTCTTCATTTTCATGGCAATATCTCCCACACAGTATTAGAAAAAATGCTTTCTGGATAAAACGGAAAGCTACCTTATGCTGCGCTGAGCTGTTAATCACCCTGACTTGATGAACTGTCTACCCGGGCATGACTTCATCCGTTTTGATCTTGATGTTGCTGGACAGTATTTTGTGTACAGGGCATTTATTGGCGATAGCGATCAATGACGCTCTTTGTTCCTCGGTCAGATCGCCCCGGAATCTTATTTTTCTTGAGATGCACGATTCCAGGCTGCTTTCGGAATCGATAGTCACAGTCACATCGGCGGAAAGCAGATTCCAGTGCTTGCGATCGGCGTACATCTGCAGGGTGATAATGGTGCATGCCGCCAGCGCTGCCTCAAGAAGTTCATGGGCATCCGGCCCCTCATCGTGGCCGCCCAGCTCTTCCGGCACCCCCGAAATCAGCCGGTGCTTTCCGGCGGAAATTTCCGCAACCAGATTCTCTTTCCGCTGACCTTGAATCATCTCTTTCTCCTGCTGGTTGGTGGTTCCATGTTGTGGCCGCTGCCTGTAAGAAACTTTTGTTGCGCAGCCGTTCAACGGACATTGGCATACCCCTGCTGCGCTTTTTCCAGGCGCTTGCGCGCCTTTTCCACGCGATCTTCCAGCATCTGCTGACGCTGAAAATATTCTTCCGTCAGGCGGGTGCCTATGCCCGGCCCCACGATACCCAGCCGCTCCCCCGGCAGCGGCTCGCGTCCGGCTTCGCGTTCGTTCTCGGCCGCGCGCAAATCGACCTCGGCGGCTTGCACTTCCCTGGATACTTCATCCAGCGCCTGCGAGCGCTTGGAGGCGCGACGATTGGCTCCCTCTACCGCTTCCCTTGAGACCGGCTGCACGCCTGTATCGTTGATATTGACTACGGGCTTTTCCACCGTGCGCGCACCGGTCTGTGGCTGTTCGCTGTAGATCACGCGTCCATCGGGCATCACCGATTTGTAGATGGTCGCACGGGCGCTTGCATCCGGCGCTGCTGCCAGCGCGCCGCCCAATAGCAGACAGCTCATCACGGCAATGCGCATAACGAACTCCCCTTGGCGCCTCATTTCCATGCCAGCAGCTTCCCAGCGTGTTGTGCCGATCCCGGAATGTTGCGCATGCTCATAAGCTGCCGAAACGATTGCTGATCACCACCTCGCCCAGCGACAACTGCCCTGGGCGCGGCCACGCGTCCTGAGTCCGTTTGCCGATCGCCACAAACATTGCGATGACATGATCCTCGGGCAGGTGAATGAGCTGGCCGACTGCAGCGGAATCAAAACCATCCATCGGGCAGGAATCATAACCCAGCGACTTGGCAGCCAGCATCAGCGTTTGCGCCGCGATTCCGCAACTGCGCATCGTCTCATCGCGTTGCGTCTGTTCCTTGCTGCGATAATATTGATCGATGGCCGGCAGCATGTATGCCTGCACTTCAGCCGGGGCATCGCGCCAGTAACGCTTCGGATTCTTCTCCCAGGCCTTGAGATCGGCGCAAAGTATGAGCAGCAGGGATGCGTCCGTGACCTGCGCCTGATTCCACGCCACTTGTCTGATCTGCTGGCGCAATGCCGGCTCATCCACCACCACGAAACGCCAGTGTTGCAGATTGAACGCGGTCGGCGACAGCAGGGCCAGCGATAACAGCTCTGTCACTTCCTCTCCTGACATGCGGTGCGTCGGGTCGTAGCTCTTCACGGCGCGGCGTGCACGGATGGCATCGATTGTATTCATGTTGATCCTTGGGTTGAAGGGAGCTGCTGACCGGTTAATAGTTTACCGGGTTCAGCCAAGCAGTCATAACTATTGCATGATCAATGCCATGGTGCGTATCGATGTTTGGGAAAAGCGTCTGGCTGGGAAAGAACTGCCAACGAATTCATGGCGGCGTGAATTGTGGCAAGCGAGGCTGCGATGATCGCCTAGCTGGCAGCCAGGCAAAACGGCGAAAATGGCTGGATTTTACCGGGTGTGATCTATTTGAGACGAGTGTGGCAACCGCCAGCCCGCATGCCCGCCTATGATTCTAGGCGGCGCATGCCTCGCGCTGATTCAGCCTGCGTTCGGCTGAACGCAGCATATCCAGCAGGTCTGTCAACTGGCAGTGAAACCTTTCTCCGCCAATCAATCGGTACCACTCGTCGCCGTCCGGATCTTGCTCGTCCAGGTCGCGCCAGAACAGGTCGCTGAAGCTCCTGTATGAAACCGGTTTCCCCGCGAGCAGATCGGCCTTGATCCTGCCTGCCCAGGCCTGGCGTCTCTTTACCAGACCCTCGGCGCCGGTATGCACCACAACAGACAGGTAAGGATGAAGATCTGCCGGACAGTGAATCTTTGCAAGCTCGTCGATCCGCCGTCCGGCCATGGCGCCCTCCAGCAACTTGTGCAAGGCTGCGATTGAGATTTCAAGGCTGACGCCTGTTCGGAATAGGTAAATTTTATCGAGGTACATTGTCAGTAAGAATAAACCGGACCAAGTTGACAATCAGACTTGGAATCTTCGCCAAGGTTCATTTTTACCTGTCGCCATCTCCGCAGAGTGACAACCAGGAGGCCACTGAACAAATCCTCAATGGCGACCTTCAACAAATGTTGACGCTTAATAAAAAGCTGCTTGCACATAAACGTAATGTTTCTGATCGGGAGAAATCCTTAAACCATGCCGGAATTGACAGCAAGATATGTCCTCATGCCGGCAACCAAAAAAAAACGATGGTTGATTTGATTGAGTGGGGCATTTTTCTTGTCCACAATTGCTGTGGATAAATTTGTGGGTAATCTGCCAACAGCACTGCTAACCCGCCTTTCCATAACGATATTTTCTGGTACGCTTAATTTTTGAACTAACAATTATTCATTGCAAATCATGTAGTTACAAATACAACTAGGATGGGCGTGGGTTTGCGCGTGGTATTTATGCAAACTTAGTAATAGATGTGGATTATCGTGAAATTTCCGGATGACTTTCTTCGCCGAAACAGCAGCTTTCCACTCGATCCTGGACGCAAGTTAAAGCATGAGTCTGCCTGGAATTGGCTGCGCTCAAGGATGGATTGTCCGCCTTTCGAATTAATCCGCGCTCTGATCCATGCCTCTGTCAACGTTGCACGTCCCGACAGCCTAGATTAAGCTACGGGTTCTTGTGCCATTGCTCATCCTGCTGCATACACTCCACGGTGAATTTATTCAGGGCTTCCTCAAGGAAGCCGACAACCTGTAAAGTTTAAAAAATGAAAAATATGCGACTGACGATTACCGCTGGATTGATACTGGCATTATTGACACTTCCTGCCGCTGCCGGAGATTTTGAGGATGGGCAGAAATTTTTTGCCAATAAAGATTACGCCAAAGCAGTGGAATCCCTTACCAAGGCTGCGGAGCAGGGAAACGTAAAGGCACAACTGCAGCTCGGTATCCGGTATCACATCGGCCTGGCTATTCCACGGGATTATCAACAAGCGGTATATTGGTACCTCAAGGCAGCAGAGCAGGGATCGGCAAGTGCGCAACTCCAGCTTGGCGGCATGTACGATGATGGTATGGGTGTTACGCAGGATTACCAGCAAGCCCTGACCTGGTATCTCAAAGCTGCAGAGCAGGGAAATGCAGTGGGACAGATCAAACTGGGAAACATGTACACCCATGGCAAAGGCGTCATGCAGGACTACATCGAAGCACACAAATGGTTCAGTCTTGCGGATGCCAATGGCCATGAAGGCGGCAGCAAAAACCGCAAGCTGGTGGAAAAACACATGACATCCGTACAAATTGACGAGGCAAAACAGCGGGTAAGCGAGTGGACCGCAGAGCACAGCCCTGCCTTGCAGAAAGTGGCAGAGTAGCGCCCCAATCATATGATTAATTTAGGGAAACACCGAATAAGTCATGAACGATTCGTTCGTCATGGAATCAGATAAAGAATTCTGATCACAAGGGGTAAGACGATGAAACAGATAACACTGGCGGCGATAACCGGATTCGAGAAGCACGGACGGGCGACGCGCA